>NZ_JARWKR010000040.1:0-262 GCF_029846335.1 Cobetia sp. 3AK
GGATCCGGGCCAGGGCTTTCTCGACCGCATGATCGCCTTGGTCGAGGGCGCGGAGCGGCAGAAGACGCCGAACGAGATCGCGCTCACCCTGCTGCTCGTCGGCCTCACGATCATCTTCCTGATCGCGGTCGGCACCATCCCGGGCTTCGCCAGCTATGCGGGCGGGAGCATTCCCGTGGCGATCCTGTCGGCCCTGCTGATCACCCTGATCCCGACCACGATCGCCGCCCTGCTGTCGGCGATCGGCATCGCGGGCATGGAC
>NZ_JARWKR010000041.1:0-256 GCF_029846335.1 Cobetia sp. 3AK
CTGCCGTCCGCCTCCTCGAACCGCCCGATGCGGCGTTCGAAGGCGCCGGGAAAGGCGCCCTTCTCGTGCCCGAACAGCGCGCTTTCGATCTGGTTGGCCGGGATCGCACCGCAGTTGAAGTGCACCATCTGGCGGCGCGCGCGGGGGGATGCGGCGTGGATCGCCTCTGCCAGCACTTCCTTGCCGACGCCGCTCTCGCCCTCGACCAGCACCGGCACGCGGGCGCGCGCGGCCTTTGCCGCGATCGCGAGCGCCG
>NZ_JARWKR010000042.1:0-248 GCF_029846335.1 Cobetia sp. 3AK
CACGCTGTCGGTGATGTCGATCCAGGTGGAGCCATCGGTGCTGTACTGCAGTGTCACGCCTTCGGCAAGCGGAGCATCCAGCGTGGCGGTGACCGTCAGGCCATCAGCATCGTTGGTGATGAAGTCGTCGGCGGTACCGCTATCGTCGCTGATCGCGTCAATGGTGGCAGTGGTGGTCGGCGCGACAGCGTCGATCACGACCGCCTGCGAGGTCACTGCGCCATCGTTGCCGGCCGTGTCCTGCACCT
>NZ_JARWKR010000043.1:0-239 GCF_029846335.1 Cobetia sp. 3AK
GTTCATGCAGTTCTACTTCCTGCAGGCGAAGCGCGTCGGCTATTTGAGCGGGCTGTTCCTGGCGCATCTGGACGAGAAGTTCGCCGGGCGCGGGCGCCGCTTCGGCCTGCCGCAGCTGCGCCGCCGGCCGAGCCGGCTCAAGGGCTTCGTGCTCGATCGCGGTCGCCTGGCACTGCCGCACGACCGCTTCTTTGCCGAGGACCCGGTGCGGCTGGTGGAGATCTTCGCGCTGGCGGACC
>NZ_JARWKR010000044.1:0-237 GCF_029846335.1 Cobetia sp. 3AK
GCAGGCCATCTGCCAGCTCATCAGCATTCACGCCATCAGCGGCTTCCGCGATGGTGAGCGTCGGCGCATCAGTGCCGGTCTCGCCGCCCGGTGAAGTGGTGTCTTTTGTTGTGGCATCCGTGAACTCTGCCTCGTTACCGGCCTCATCAGTGACAGTCAGCGTCGCGGTGAGTTCGCCCTCAGCCAGGTCGGAGAGATTCTGGCCAGCGACAGTCAGGGTGGTGCCATCGACCGTGA
>NZ_JARWKR010000045.1:0-234 GCF_029846335.1 Cobetia sp. 3AK
TAGACGCCCGGATAGGTGTTCGCCTGTTCCTGATCGTCGCCGATCAGCTGCGGCTTCACATTGCCGACGTTGTTGACACCGAAGCTGAAGTTGTAGGTGTCGGTCAGGTCGAACGAGAAGGCGAGGTCGATGTAGTTCTTCGCCTTGAGCTTCGGCACGGCCAGCTCTGCCGGATCGACGTCCGCGTTGGCGATCGAGTCCGCCTTGACGCTGGACAGGTACCGCCAACGCAGG
>NZ_JARWKR010000046.1:0-232 GCF_029846335.1 Cobetia sp. 3AK
GCAGGGCGGCGGCGTGAGGCATCGGTCGGATTGACATCCCTCCTTTCCCGTTTGTCTCGAGTAGGGATCGAGCTTGTCGAGAGCCCGTATCGAGAGAGCCGCAACCGCTGACCTCTCGATACGCCATCTCGACAAGCTCGATGGCTACTCGAGGCGAACGGATAAGGCGAAAGGGCGCAACGCCTGCGCTGAACGTCGCTTCACCGCCAGCTGTCGAACCACATCCACCGGT
>NZ_JARWKR010000047.1:0-231 GCF_029846335.1 Cobetia sp. 3AK
GACTCGACCAGCGTGATCCGGGTCGCGCCATTGTTGAGAAAGCGGGAGAACGCCGCAGCGGCCATCCAGCCGGCGGTGCCGCCCCCGACGATGACGACATTGCGAATCGTGTGTTCGTTCATCGGGTAATCCGTGCGTGTTGCGCTGCGTGGTGCTGCGCAGCGGTGGGAAATTGCGGCAGCGCCCGCGCGATGGCGGCGCGGTATCCGGCCATGGCTGCATCCGACTGGT
>NZ_JARWKR010000048.1:0-228 GCF_029846335.1 Cobetia sp. 3AK
TCACGTTGCCGATCTCGTCGGCATTCAGGAAGCCATCGCCACCATCGCCGAAGGCAATGCTGTTGTCGCCTTCCGCCGGCGGGGTGGTGTCGGTATTGCTATCAACCGTGACGGGGTTGGACGGCGCACTGGTGTTGCCGGCCGGATCGGTCGCGGTGGCGGTCAGTTCGGTGCCGTCTTCCGGCATCGGATCGAGATCGACCGAGAAGGTGCCATCCTCTTCGACTT
>NZ_JARWKR010000004.1:0-390230 GCF_029846335.1 Cobetia sp. 3AK
ACCGACAGCCAGGGTGTGACCGCTGAGCAGGTTGTCAGCATCACCATCAACGGCAGCAACGATGCGCCTGTCATTGCCATTGAAGGCGACGACAGTGCGAGCGAGTCGCTGACCGAGACGGATGACACCCTGACCACCGCCGGCACGCTCTCCGTGAGCGATCTGGATACCACTGACGACGTCACGCCGAGCGTCACCGCGGTGACCGCCACCGGTGACACCGATGGCCTGAGCAATGTCGAGCTGCTGGGCATGCTCTCCGTCGACGCCGATGCCATCATCGATGGTGTCAGCAACGACGGCACGCTGAACTGGACCTTCGATAGTTCCAGCGTCGAAGGCGAGGCGTTCGATCACCTCGCAGTGGGCGAGAGCCTGGTGTTGGATTACACCGTGGTCGTCACCGACAGCCAGGGTGTGACCGCTGAGCAGGTTGTCAGCATCACCATCAACGGCACCAACGATGCACCTGTCATTGCCATTGAAGGTGACGACAGCGCGGCCGAGTCGCTGACTGAAACGGATGACACCCTGACCACCGCCGGCACGCTGTCCGTGAGCGATCTGGACACCACCGACGACGTGACGCCGAGCGTCACCGCCGTGACCGCCACCGGTGACACCGACGGCCTGACCAATGCCGAGCTGCTGGGCATGCTCTCCGTCGATGCCGATGCGATCATCGCCAACACCGAGAACGATGGCACTCTGAACTGGATCTTCGACAGCGCAAGCGTCGAAGGCGAAGCCTTCGATCACCTCGCCGTCGGCGAAAGCCTGGTGCTGGATTACACCGTGGTTGTCACTGACAGCCAGGGCGCCACTGCCGAGCAGGTCGTCCAGATCACCATCAATGGCAGCAACGATGCGCCGGTCATCGCCCTCGAAGGCGACGACAGTGCGAGCGAGTCGCTGACCGAAACAGACGCCACCCTGACCACCGCCGGCACGCTCTCCGTGAGTGATCTGGATACCACTGACGAAGTCACGCCGAGCGTCACCGCCGTGACCGCCACCGGTGACACCGATGGCCTGAGCAATGCCGAGCTGCTGAGCATGCTCTCCGTCGACGCCGATGCCATCATCGATGGCGTCAGTAACGACGGCACGCTGAACTGGACCTTCGACAGCAGCAGCGTCGCTGGCGAAGCCTTCGATCACCTCGCGGTGGGCGAGAGCCTGGTGCTGGATTACACCGTGGTCGTCACCGACAGCCAGGGTGTGACCGCGGAGCAGGTCGTCAGCATCACCATCAACGGCAGCAACGATGCCCCGGTCATTGCCATTGAAGGCGGCGATAGTGCGAGCGAGTCGCTGACCGAGACAGACGCCACCCTGACCACCGCCGGCACGCTCTCCGTCAGTGATCTGGATACCACTGACGAAGTGACGCCGAGCGTCACGGCCGTGACTGCCACCGGTGACACCGATGGCTTGAGCAACGATCAGCTGCTGGGCATGCTCAGTGTCGATGCCGATGCGATCATCGCCAACACCGAGAATGACGGCACGCTGAACTGGACCTTCGACAGCAGTAGTGTCGCTGGCGAAGCCTTCGATCACCTCGCCGTCGGCGAGAGCCTGGTGCTGGATTACACCGTGATCGTCACCGACAGCCAGGGCGTGACCGCTGAGCAGGTTGTCAGCATCACCATCAATGGCAGCAACGATGCGCCGGTCATCGCCATCGACGGCGACGACAGCGCGAGCGAGGCGCTGACCGAGACGGACGACACCCTGACCACCGCCGGTACGCTGTCTGTCAGCGATCTGGATACCACCGACGACGTCACGCCGAGCGTCACCGCGGTGACCGCCACCGGTGATACCGATGGCCTGAGCAATGCTGAGCTGCTGAGCATGCTCTCCGTCGATGCCGATGCCATCATCGATGGTGTCAGCAACGACGGTACGCTGAACTGGACCTTCGACAGCAGCAGTGTTGCTGGCGAAGCCTTCGATCACCTCGCCGTCGGCGAGAGCCTGGTGCTGGATTACACCGTGGTCGTCACCGACAGCCAGGGCGAGACCGCTGAGCAGGTCGTCTCGATCACCATCAATGGCAGCAACGATGCTCCGATGTTAGTGGAGGGTGCGCAACCGGCAGATCAAAGCGGTAACGATGGTGACCGCATCACACCGTTCTCTGTCGCGGATGCCTTCACTGATATCGATAACGGAGCAGAGCTCAGCTTCTCTGCTGACAACCTGCCTGACGGCCTGGTGATCGACCCGACTACCGGCGAGATCAGTGGCACGCTGTCCCCGGGTGCCTCCACTGGCGGTGACAACGCTGACGGCATCTACACCGTCTCGCTGACCGGTACTGACGAGAACGGCTTGGATGTCACCACGACCTTCACCTGGACCGTAGCCAACGTCGCGCCGGAAGCCTTCGACAACACTGCCGAGCTGGATGAGGGCGTTGCGACCAGCGACACCAGCACCACCACCGGCAATGTACTCAGCGATGGCGACACCAATGGTGACGTCGATGTCGATGGCGGTAACGACAAGGATGCGCTGGTCGTCAGCGGTATCGGTGCTGGCGCCAATGCCGACACTGACACCGTCG
Organism: Cobetia sp. 3AK; assembly: GCF_029846335.1. Lineage (NCBI taxonomy): Bacteria > Pseudomonadati > Pseudomonadota > Gammaproteobacteria > Oceanospirillales > Halomonadaceae > Cobetia > Cobetia sp. 3AK. The sequence goes on from NZ_JARWKR010000004.1 coordinate 2,576, forward strand.
CAGGCACGCCGGTCACCGGCATCTACGGCAGCGTCACCATCGCCGAAGACGGCAGCTACAGCTACACGCTGGATAACAGCAACGCGGCGGTTCAGACGCTGGCCGACGGGGAAGTGCTCACCGAGACCTTCACCTACGCGATCTCCGATGGTCAGGGCGGTACCGACACGGCGCTGCTCACCGTCACCATCAACGGCACCAATGATGCGCCGGTGTTGGTCGATGGGGCGCAGCCGGCCGATCAGAGTGCCAATGACGGCGATACGATCACACCGTTCACCATTGCCGGCGCCTTCACCGACGTCGACGAGGGTGCGGAGCTGACCTACAGCGTCGACAACCTGCCGGACGGTCTGGTGATCGACCCGATCACCGGCGAGATCAGCGGCACGCTGTCAGCGGATGCTTCCACCGGCGGTGACAACAACGACGGCATCTACACCGTCACGCTGACCGGCACTGACGAGAACGGGGCCGAGGTCACCACGACCTTCACCTTTGAAATCGGTAACCCTGTGCCAGAGGCGTTGAGTCAGAGCGCTGATGTCTCAGAGGATGGCGTGACGACTGCCGAGGGCAGCTTGTTGGTCGATTCTGATGGCCAGCCAGCCACCGTGGATGTCGATGGAGATACCCTGACGATTGCCAGTGTCAATGGTCAGGAAGTCGCCGATACCGCCACCGTGATTCAGGGTACCTATGGGCAGTTGATCATTGCCCCCGATGGCACTTGGAGCTATGTGCTGGACAATGAAAGTGAGGCAGTTCAATCACTGGAAGATGGTCAGCAGGTCACGGATGATTTCAGCTTTGTCGTCAGTGATGGACAGGGTGGTACGGCTGTCGGTAAGTTGACGATCAATATCGCAGGCCTCAGTGATAATGCGGCTCCGGAGCCAGTGGTCCCTGTCGCACCTGTAGACGGCACTTCAGTGATTTCTCCAACGGTGCCTGGAGCGAATGACGGTTCTGATGGGGATGAGTTTGGTCCGCTGACGGTAGATGAGGAGGAGCTATTCCGACCGCTCAGCGAATCCTCTCAGTTTGATATCCCGAGTATCCAACCGGTTCAGCTGACCATCATCTTGCGTGATGTCGTTGCAAATGAAGCTATTTACGAGTTCTCTCTGCCGGCGGGTGCTTTCGAAAGCACCAACAATGAAGAGATTACGGTCGAGTCCACTCGAACAGATGGCAGCCCGCTACCTGATTATGTGGTCTTCGACAGTGACTCGCTTACCTATCGCGTGAATCGTGAGCTGGCACTTTCACTGGGTGTGGAGCGCATCGATGTCAAGGTGATCGGTCGTGACGAATCCGGTAATGAAGCTAGCACCAGCTTTGTCATCTATCTGACTCCTGAACAGGAAGATGAACAGGCAAGTGACGACTCCTTCGGTAATGATGGACAGGCATCGGAGAATGATCAGCTTCCTGAGGGGCAGGGGGATAGTGAAGGTAATGAACAAGACGAATCTTCTGATCAAGAGCAGGCTGACACAGAAGAGACTGCGGTACTTGGTGCAGTGCCTCTCTCCGATATGCTCAAGGTTGCTGGGCGCGATGGATTCAGTAATGATCACGCCGAGGTATTGGCCGATTTGATGAAGTTACTGGAAGGGGATTCCAGGATTTCTTGAATGAGACACTTTCGGCTAGGCTGAGATTGCTTGAGATTGCCTACCTGATTCAGTGAAAAGAATCATACCCGCCTGATATGGCAGGCGGGTCTACAAGAGTAAGGGACAGGGGCTTCAACATGACTGAATCATCAATTGTAAATACACCCCGGACATCGTCGTCGGGTCAGTCAAAGAGCGCTGGACGACTGAAGACCTTGGTCACTGTGATTGCTGTCACCACTGCCGGTGCAGTTCTGTCAGCCTGCGGCACCGTACAGCCTGAGCCTCTGGATCGTCAGGATATCGCGACCGCCATCCAGAGTGATGAGATGCTCTTCGAGCAGATGACACCGGCCATCACCGAGCCACTTGATCTCAATCACGCGATGGCGCGCGCGCTGAAGTACAACCTCGACAATCGCGTCAAGCTGATGGAACAGGCGTTGGCCGAGCAGAGCTTCAATCTGGCCAAGATGGACATGCTCCCGGTATTGGCGGCAAATGCCGGTTTCACCAGCCGCAACAATGAAGATGCCTCCTCGAGCGAGAACGTGCGTACCGGCGTGCAGAGCCTTGCCCAGTCGACCTCTGTCGACAAGGACCGTACCGATGCCGATCTACGTCTTTCCTGGAACGTGCTGGATTTCGGTGTCAGCTACCTGAAGGCCAAGCAGGAGGCGGACCGCTTCCTGATCGTCAAGAATGCCCGGCGTGACATCATGGCCAAGCTGCTTCAGCAGACGCGCAGCGCCTATTGGAAGGCCGCGGTGACGCAGAAGTTGAAGCCGCGCATCGATGCCTTGCTGATAGACACCGAAAAGGCGCTCGCCCAGCTGGATCAGATCCAGCGCGAACGACTCCGGGCGCCGTTGGATGTCCTGCAGGAGCAGCGCCAGCTGCTCTCCATCATGCGCAATCTCAAGAGCTTGCAGCGTTCCGTCGAGACTTCGCAGATCGAACTGGCCAGCCTGATCAATCAGGCCCCCAATGTCGAGATCCCCTTGCAGGCGCCGAGCCAGTTGCCGGCACTTCCTCCGTTGCCTTCCAATGACCTGGATGTGCTGGAGCGTGTCGCGCTGGCCAACAGTGGGGAATATGTCGGTCAGCTCTACAATGCCCGTATCGCGCAACGTGAAGCGCGCAAGAGCATGGTGCGACTGTTGCCGGGGCTGGAGTTCTCCTACAGCGCCAATTACGACAGCAACAGCTATCTGTACAACGATACCTGGGCACAGGCAGGGGTGAGGATCAGCTGGAATATCTTCCGTCTGTTTGCCATCGATGAGATCAAGGCTCAGAACGAGGCGCGTGATCAGATGGTGGAGGCTCGTCGTCTGGCCAGCAACATGGCGACGTTGGCCCGCGTCAATCTTGGCTGGCAGCAATACCATAATTCGCTGGAAAGTCTCAGTATCGCCCAGCGATTCCAGGCACTGGATGAGCAGATCGCGGACTTCAGCAAGCAGGCGCGGGCAAGCCGTGCGATCTCGGGGACGCAATCCCTGCTCAACCAGGCCAAGGCATTGAACTCGGTGTTGAGCAATTCATTGGCCTATGCCGATGCGCAGGATGCCTATGGAGGTTTCCTGTTCAGTCTGGGCTTCAATCCGGTGCCCGAGGATTATCAGCGTTATGACGTGGATACCCTGGCCAGCAATCTGGATGCCTCCTTCCAGCAATGGTCCGGTGGCAGTCTGCCGTTGCAGGATCCGGCCCTCTGGCTGGAAGTCCAGTCCGAGACAACCAATGCACAGGACGGTCAGGCCAGTCTCTGAACTAGCCTCCCATCTTGTTTCAACAGGGATGCTGATGATGACCGTTGGACACCAAGTTACCCGTTACCTGCAGATCTTCAGTGGATCTCTGCTGCTCGCGGGGACGAGCCTGATGGGTCAGGCTCACGCCGCGGAGCAACCGACCGTTCGCGGGCAGGTCAGTGCCGTCAACTCCACCATGCTGGCAGCGCCGCTGTCGGGGCGCTTGCTGGAGGTCAATCGACGCGTTGGGGAAGAAGTGAAGCAGGGCGAGGTCCTGGTGCGTTTTGATTGCCGCTCCCTGAAGGCCGAGCGAGCGGTCGCGAGTGCGCGCCTGTCGGGGGCCAGCTCACAGTACAAGGTCAACAAGCAGTTGGCGCGTTATGACAATGTCAGCCAGCTGGATGTCGATCTCTCACGAGCGGCAGTCAATGAGGCGAGTTCTTCCGTCAAGCTCTCTGATGTCTACCTGAGCGACTGCACCATCACTGCACCCTTTGATGCCGAAGTCATCTCGCGCGTCGTCAACCCCTATCAATTCGTCTCCAATGGAGAGCCGATGCTGGAACTGGTCAGCTCCGACGAGCTGGAGATCGAAGCCGTGATACCTGCGATGTGGCTGGGGCAGGTAGGAAGCGACACGCCCATGACGTTCACCGCAGATGCGACGGGCGCCGAGCTCTCCGGCAAGATCGTCCGGGTCGTGGACAGCATCGACCCTGTCAGCCAGACACTCAAGGTGATCGCGAGGCCGGATGCCAAGCCGGGAGTGGGTATCAAGCCCGGCATGAGTGGTGAGGTGCGCTTTCCCTCTCTGAATTCATCAGGCCTTGATGCCGAAGAGAGTGGAGAGGCATCACGATGAATCGGCGGGTCGAGATGCCAGGCAGTGTCACCACGGATCGCCTGGCCGGCCTCATCACGCTGCAAAAGCGTCTGATGAGCGCCAAGGGGCGCAAGGAGGCCGAGTATGTACTGGTCAACGACACCGGTTATCTGTTTCCGGCGCGCCAGATATTGCTGGTTGCCAATGGCAAGCTTTCCGCTCACTCCGGCGCGACGGATGTCGAGCAGCAGAGCCCCTATCTGCATTGGGTGAGGCGGGTTCTCAAGACGTTCGAGCTTGATCGGCGTGATGTCTCCAGACGCGTCGATGACGCCTCTGCTTCTTCGCCGGATCAGCTGATGCTGCTGACGCCCGAGCGTCTCGCCGAGCGGGATGCTGCATTGGGGGCCGACTGGAGTGAATACTGGCCGCGCGAAGGTGTCTGGATTCCCATGGTCTGGCGAGGCCGGCTCGAGGGCGGTTTGTTGCTGTTGCGGGAAAAGCCGTGGAACGAGGCTGAGCAGCGACTGCTGACCCACTGGGTGCAGGGGGCTGAGCATGTGCTTGCGCGTCATGCCGGGCGCAAGCGCTCTCCGGTGGGCAAGCGCCTGCTGACGGGAGCCATCGTGGCGATGCTGGGCTTGCTGATGTTGATTCCGGTGCGGCTTTCGGTACTGGGGCAGGCCGAGATCGTTCCTCAGGTCAGCAGTCTCATTCGTTCACCGCTGGATGGCGTGCTGAAGGAATTGGCCGTGGCGCCCAATGATCCGGTGCAGAAGGGCCAGCTGCTGGCCAGGCTGGACGATGCCGAACTCAAGGGACGGCTTGCGGAAGCCCGGCAGGCACTGGCCGTGGCGCAGGCGGAATATGCCCGTGCCCGTCAGCGCGCCTTCACTGATCGGGATGCCAGCGCGGAAGTGCCACTGTTGCTGGCACGAGTGGAGCAGACGCGTGCCGATGTCGACTTTCTTGAGCAGCAATTGACGCGAGTCCGTGTAGAGGCGCCTCGAGCCGGTGTGGCGATCATCGGGGATGCCAGCGATTGGGCAGGGCGGCCTGTCCAGTTGGGCGAGCGTCTGCTGGAAGTCGCCGACACTCGCGGGGCTGAGGTGGAAATCTGGCTGCCGAGTGCCGACAACATCCCGCTGCCGGAAGGCGCGAAGGTGTCCTTGTTCCTCAATGTCGACCCCTCCCAGGTCCGTGATGCCAGTCTGACGCATGTCAATTATCGCGCAGAGCTCGCACCGGACGGTGAGCTTGCCTACCGCGCGCGAGCCCTGTTGAACGATGCCGAGAACCTGCCACGTGTCGGTTGGCGCGGGACAGCCAAGGTGGAAGGCGAGCAGGTCACGCTTGGCTATTACCTCTTCCGTCGCCCCTGGGCCACGCTGCGTAGCTGGATCGGGTGGTAGATCATGATCTCTCAGACTCCCCCCCTGGCGGTATTGCGTGAGGACCTCAAGCTTCATCCCGTCGAGCAGGATCGGGATGGAAAGCGTCGCTGGTTGCTGCATGACCCGGTAGCACAGCGCTTCTACCGGTTGGGAGAAGCGGCCATCGAATTGTTGCCGTTCATACGCGGCGGCCAGGAATCGGTCGCCGCTAAGCAGGCCAGCGAGAGTCTGGGGCGTGACGTTCCCGGAGAGCAGCTGCGTGCCCTGTCGGACTTTCTGCGGCAGCACGATCTGGTGCGGGGCGATCCAGGACAGCAGGAGCGATACCAACGGCGTCTCGAATCTCGCCCCAAGGGCCTCAAGTGGTTGATGCATCACTACCTGTTCGTGCGCATTCCGCTGGCAAATCCTGATCGCTGGTTGAGTCGCCACGTCAACAAGGTACGTTGGCTGGGCAGCAAGGGCTTCTTCTGGAGTCTATGCGTGCTGTGGCTTCTCGGCGTGTGGTTGACGATTCGGCAGCTGGATATGTTCATCGCGAGCTTCTCCGCGCTGGGCGCTGTCGGAGGATGGCTGACGCTCGGGGCGGCATTGGTCTTCGTCAAGGTGTTGCATGAACTGGGGCATGCCTTCGTGGCCAAGGCCAAGGGAGTGCGCGTCCCCACCATCGGGGTGGCCTTCATCGTCGGCTGGCCGGTGCTGTATACCGACACCAGCGATGCCTGGCGCCTCACCGATGCCAAGGATCGCGTCAAGGTGGACGTCGCGGGGGTGGCGGTAGAGCTATCCATCGCGGTGCTGGCCCTGCTCAGCTGGCATCTGTTGCCCGAGGGGATGGTGCGCACTCTGTGCTTCTGGCTGGCGACGACGACCTGGATCATGTCGGCACTGGTCAACTTCAATCCCTTGATGCGCTTTGATGGCTATTACCTGCTCTCCGATGCCTGGCGTCAGCCCAATCTTGAACCCCGCTCACAGGCGCTTGCACGTTGGCAGCTGCGTGAGTGGCTGTTCGGGTTCAAGGAAGTGCCTCCGGAACGTCCGCAACGTGCGTTGGTCGGCTTTGCCATGGGAGTCTGGGTATATCGCCTGCTGCTGTTTCTCGGGATCGCGTTGGCGGTCTATCACTTCTTCTTCAAGCTTCTCGGCATCGTATTGTTCGCCGTCGAGATCTGGTACTTCATCATGCGGCCAATCGTGAATGAAATTCGGCGCTGGTTCAGTGAAGGTCGCAAGCCACGTGCCAATCTGGCGTTGTTGAGGACCTGTGTGATCTTGATGGCGCTCGGCGGACTGCTGGTGTGGCCGTGGCAAGGTGAATTGGGTCTCCCGGGCTGGCTGGAGCAGCCCTCGACACGCCTCGAAGCGCCCTTTGGTGGTCGAATCAGCCTGGAGGTCGCTCAGGGAGATGATGTGACCGTCGGTGAGGCTCTGGCGGTGGTCAGTGCGCCGGAAGTCGCCCAACGGCTTGCCACTGCCAGGCGTCGCGTGCAACAGCTCGACTGGCGTCGCTCTGCCAGCGGGCTGGATCGCAGGTTGTTGCAGGAGAGTCCGGTCATCCAGGCCGATCTTGACGTTCAGCGCCAGCGTGTCAGTGCTCTGGAGGCCGAGCAGGCGACAGGGCAGCTGGTGGCCTCATTCTCCGGCAAGGTCCATTCGCTCAATCCCGCCTTGAGGGAGGGCGGCTGGGTTGGAGAGGGGGAATGGGTGATGACGTTGCGCAACCCTGAAAAGGTGACGCTCACGGCCTGGGTAGAGGAAGAGGAGGTGTTGCGCATTGCACCGGGTGCCAGCGCCTGGTTCTACCCCCTCGCGCCAGTGGGGGCGCCGATCGAGATGCGTGTCGTCGGCGTGGACCCCCAGTCGGCCGCGATTCTGGAGCAGCCCGAGATGGCGGTGCCCTACGGTGGGGAGTTGAAGGTACGTGAGGGAAAGGAAGGTCAGCTGGAGCTGGTTCGCAGTCTGTATCGAGTGACACTGGCGCCGGTGGATGCCGCCAAGGCACTTGCCCAGTCGATTCCCGGACGCCGCGGTGTCGTCAAGGTCAAGACTCAGGCCCGCAGTCTGTTGAGTCGGACCTGGCGTGAGGTGGTGGGGGTCTGGCGCCGCGAATCAGGCTTCTGAGGCAGGAGGGGCTGACGCCCCGGGGTCGGCTTCAACGAGACACGCACTGACGGCATCGCTGTCAGTGCGTGTCTCGTTTCAGAGGCGCGTCCGGACTCCGCCTTCATGCGAGAGGGGTCGTGTCGAGGGGCCGTGCCGAGGGCTGCCACATGATCGAAAGGACCACAGCGTGATCGGTATCGTCGCTCAAGACGTGAGCTGCGTCCCCGGGCGGTTGTTGGCGATGCCTTGCGACGTCATCACGCAAGCCTTGTGAGCCTGCGTCGAGTTCTCTGCCACCAGCGGTGAAGGCTTGCCGATGGCATAGCCCTGGACGTGGTCGACCCCGATGGACGTCACGCATGCCAGTACCTCCTGGCTGCCAACGAATTCCGCGATGGTCTGCATGCCCATTTCGCGGGCCACCTCGGCGATGGCACGCGCGATGGCGTAGGAGACACGATTGGTGTCCATGTCACGAATGAAGGCACCATCGATCTTGAGATAATTCACCGGCAGGCTCTTGAGATACCCGAAGGATGATACGCCGCTGCCAAAATCATCCAGTGCGAAGTAGCACCCCAGCTCCCCCAGAGTATCGAAGAAGGTGCGAGCATCGCCCAGGCGAGTGATGGCCACGCTTTCCGTAATCTCGAAGCACAGCTTGTGGCCGGGAATCCCGCTGTCACGTACCAGGCTGACCAGCATGTCGCGAAAATTGGGACTGCTGATGGAGTGACCCGAGAGGTTGAGAGACACCCGTGCCAGGCTGGCCAGGTGGGCAGGTTGCGACTGCAGCCAGGCCAGATAATGCCGGATGACGTATTCATCGATGGTGGCAGCCAGCCCATAACGCTCTGCCGCAGGCAGGAAGGCTCCTGGGGCGATGATGCTGCCGTCACGCCCCAGCATGCGCACCAGCACCTCATAGTGCTGCTCATCACGGGTGCCCGGCCTGGTGCGCGTGCTGGCGATGGGCTGGTGATAGAGCACGAGACGTTGCGCTTCCACCGCGGCGGTGATTTCGGCGACCCAGTGCATTTCCTCCATCCGCTGAGTGACTTCGTCTCCGCTCACGCTATGGCGATGCACGCGGTTGCGCCCAGCGTCCTTCGCTTCATAACAGGCGGCATCGGCAGCGCTGAGCAGATGATGCGGATCATTCTGGCCGTTGCTGATGCTGACCAGGCCGATGCTGGCGCTGACGCTGAACAGCTTGTCGTCCCACATGAATCGGAAATTGGCCACGCTCTGGCGCAGTCGCTCCAGCAGCGGTTCCGCTTCGTCCAGTGTCATGCCGGGCATCAACAGACCGAATTCGTCACCCCCGAGACGGGCCAGAAGATCCTGTGGGCGCAGATCATTGCCGATGACGTCAACCAGCTGGATCAACAGGGCATCACCCGCGGAATGTCCGCAGGTATCATTGACGACCTTGAATTGATCAAGATCGATATAGGCGAGGCAATGATGCGAGTGGTCCTCGCGCACGACGTCACAGAACTGCGTCAATCTGCGACGGAAGGCGGCGCGGTTCAGAAGTCCTGTCAGGCTGTCATGGTTGGCTTCATGGATCAGTCGCTGGGACATGGTGTGACTATGGGTCTTGTCGACCAGAGCGACCAGCGTATAGCCGTCCTGCACCGGGGTGGTATCGACGGAGGAGACGCTGACGTCGGCATGCACCGTGTTGCCCCGTGCATGAAGGAAGCGGCAGCGTTGGGTGAAGTGACTGATACCGCCCTCGATCAAGGCAAGGTGGCGTCGTTGCAGCGATGCCAGGTCTTCCGGCTCGATCAGTTCGCGGATATAGCAGCCCTCGAGCATGGTGCTCGGGTAGCCGAGGATGTCCTCGAGTCGCTGGTTGACCCTCAACAACTGACCCGCCTTGGACATGTGCGCCATCCCGACGGCGGAGTGCTCGAAGGTGGCGCGATAGCGACGCTCGCTGGCACGCAGTCGCTCCTGGGTCGCGTGACGCTCAAGCTCGGTGGCAAGCTGTGAGACGTGATCACAGGCCGAGCTCAGGAAGGCGAGCTCATCCTCCGCCCATTCGCGTGGACCGCCACACTCCGTGCAACAGATCACCCCGCGAATCTTGCCGGAGATGCGCACGGGGCTATCGAGAATTGCCTGGAGGTCCGTGCTGAAATAGCCATTGAACAACAGCCCGCTGCTGGCCTGCTGGGTATCGCTGATCGCCAGGATGCGCTCGGATTTCAGGGCGGTGAAATACTCTCCCAGCTGGCTGTCACACAGCTCTCGGGGGTACGCCCGAGAGGTCGCATCGTGCGGGGCAGGCAGTTCACCGTCGTGTACATGACTCAGTGACAGCCGGGTTCCCTCCGGATTCATCTTCCAGAAACTGACCTTGCGTACCTGCAGGGCATCCGCCACCTGCTGGCAGATCCATGGCATCAGATCTTCGAGCCGAGCGCCCTCGGCATGGTGGGCGTTGCCGAGTCGTATCAGCACGGCCTGCTGACGTTCGTAGCGACATAGCTTGTCGGCCTGTGCCACGGCGGCCATGTGCTGCTGATGGATGTCGAGCAGAGAGCCGATGAAACGATAGGGCGCGTCATCACGCACCTGGAACTGCGCACGCAACTTGAACCAGCGGTAGTCTCCCTGGCGGGTGCGGATGCGCAGTTCGATGCTGAACGGGGTTTCCTGCAGGCGCTTTATCGCGAGAAGCGCCTGGAACTCTTCGCGCATCTCGGGGGCGACTCTTTCATGCAGCGCCTCGAGTCGGCTGTCCAGGGTTCCGGCGCTGTAGCCCAGCTGCATTTCCAGGCGTGGCGATATCGTCAGGCGTTCATTGCCTAGCTGCCATTCGATGATGCCATCGGAAATGCTGCGCAGTATCCAGTTGGCGCGGGTATAGCTGTCGCGCAAGGCTGCACTGAGCTGGGCACTCTGCATGAGGCGCTTCAGCGCCTCGCTGATCATTCCAGCCAGCTGATCAAGCCGCGCCAGGATGTCATCGTCGGGCAGCGACTGGCGTGGACAGGTGTCGAACATGCTCATGCATCCGACCACCGCGCCAGTGGCATCATGCAGTGGCAGTCCGATATAGAAGCGTATGCCATCCCCCTTCACCGAACAGGTATCGCGCAATTCAGCATGCTGATAGGCATCGCGCGTCACCAGAGGCCTTCCCTTGATGACGGCCAGGCCACACAGGCTATCGTGCAGCGGAAGGGTATCGGGAATGCTGTCGTCCAGGCTTACCCAACGCTTGAGATGACGCGCGTTGCGCAAGCTGATCAAGGCGAGGGGAGTCCCGGCGAGATCCGCTGCCAGCTCCAGCAGCATGCGGGCCTGATGGTCCTCTTCGCGTCGAAGTGTCTCGACCCATTCCGAAGTGATGGAAGTATCAAGCATCAAGGATTCTGGCATCGCGTAGGCGTGTCCTTGCCGGAGAAGGTGGCGGTTCAGTCGAGTCAGAACACTACCATAAGGCAGCGTTGCCGCCACTGCCGGGCTTTCGACGTGCACCCGGGGCTGCGCCATGCAGCCCACGTCGCGCCCATGGCGGATACGGCTCGGTATCACCGTGCCGTGATTGGGCATCTATGGCACAATTCGGCCTTTTACCGCACGTCAGATGAGTGCCTTGATGGGGGAGACTGACCGGAGATGGAGTTGATCAAGGGGTTCTGCATTCTGCTGACATGTCAGTTCGTGGGCGAGGTGCTGGGACGTGCCCTCGTATTGCCGGTGCCTGGGCCGGTACTGGGCATGCTGATCCTGCTGCTGGCGCTGATGGTGCGTGGCCGTCTGCGCAAGCGATTGATACCGTCGCCGGACAGGGAAGGTGACGCCGTGCGCATCTCGGACAACGATGCCGGTCAACGTCAGCTGCTCCGCGCCATGTTGCGTGAACGAGTGCCCGGCAGTCTCAGGCTTGCCAGCAATGGCCTGCTGGCGCATCTCTCGCTGTTGTTCGTCCCGGCAGGCGTCGGGGTCATGGTGCATCTGGATCTCATCGCTCAGGATCTCCTCGCCATCGCGGTGACGCTGGTGGTATCCATCGCCGTGACGCAGTTCGTGACAGCCTGGCTGTTGCAGCGGCTGATAGATCGTCGTTCATCTTTGCAAGGTCCGATGGCCGGCAAGGGAGGGGAACAGTGAATCTCGCCCCTCTGGATGCTCTCTGGGTCTATCTCAGTGCCTCTCCGCTGCTGCATCTATTGCTGACGCTGGCGGCCTTTCTGCTGGCGACCGTGATCAACCGCCTGGCTCGTGGCGCGTCTCTTGCCCATCCGGTGCTGGTGTCGATTGCCTTGATCATCGGCTTTCTCTGGTTGACGGATACCGACTACGCGACCTATTTCGAAGGCGCCCAGTTCATTCACTTCCTGTTGGGGCCGGCGACGGTGGCACTGGCGGTGCCGCTGTTCGATCATCTTGACCGCGTCAAGCAGATGCTCTGGCCTCTGCTGACGGCCTGTTGCGTCGGTATCACCACTGCAGTGACCACCACGCTCGGTCTGGCCCTGGTCCTGGGGGCGCATACACCGGTGGCGCTGAGCCTGGCACCCAAGTCGGTGACCTCGCCGATCGCCATGGGGATCGCGGAAAAGCTCGGCGGCATTCCCTCACTCACGGCAGGACTGGTGTTGTTGACCGGGACGCTTGGCTGTGTGATCGGTCCGCTGATGCTGCGACTGTCAGGTGCGCGTGATGATACCGTCAAGGGCTTTACCATGGGCCTGTCTGCCCATGGGATCGGCACGGCTTACTGCTTCTCTTCACTCAGCACCCTGGCCGGTGCCTTCGCGGGCATGTCCATGGGGCTGACGGGGCTCCTGACGGCCTTCATTCTGCCGCCGCTGGTCCATCTGTTCGGGTTGTAAGCCTTGGGCATCGGCGTCTGGCGCCGGCAAGGGACATCAAGTCTTCCGTCAGAGGGCAAGGAAAGAGTCGCTGCTTAATCTTTCGTTAAGCGTTGGTCGGCATCGTGTAGATCATTCAGCCTGGCATGGTCGAATCGACGATGCCCCGACCAAGGATGTTGCCATGTACCGTCCGTTTCGCTCCCGTGGTGGTTCTGTCGAAAGTTCTCGGCTGGCCGGTCATCGCTTGCTCGTCGAAGCGCCCATGGCCTCGAGTTGCCGGGAGATATGCTGGCAGCTGGCGGGCCATGGCGCCACGCTGACACTGGTGGAGCGCCCGGGAGATGATCTCGCGCTTCTGTGCCAGTTGCTGCCGACGCCTCTGGGGCAACGGCATCGCTGTCTGACCCTCGCCGTCTCGGACGTCACCGGCGAGTCGCTGTGTGAGCAGCTGCTCGGCATCACGCCCGCGTCGCGTCCTCACACCCTGGTGAGCTTGCCGGGTGATGGTGAGTGGCAGCTGGAGGCCGGGCGTGCCATGCATGTTCTGCATGGCTCTGGCTGGCAGCCTGGCGTGCGCCAGCGGGTACTGGAATGTCTCTCGGCCTCTCTTGTCGCGGCGGGGCGGGAGGAATTGGTCGAGTTCATACTGCAGCCGGATGGCCACTTGTTCGCCCCGGCCTCCGCCTGTGCCCACCAGCATGTCAGGCTTCACGTTCCCCCTCTGATCACCGGCGAAGAGCCCCCGCTACTGATGCAACTGGCGCGGCACCAAGGATGCCACCCCATCAGCATCGAGCGTCAGGTCGAGCAGATGGTGTATCCGCTTTGCCTGTTGCGAGCACCGGGGGCGTTGGCTCGCATGAGACTTCGAGGTGGCTGGGCATTGCGCCGCATCCTCGGCCAACCGGAACGCATGCTGGACTCGGGTCTGGAGGCCATTCGCGAAGCGCTTCAACGCATCGTGTTTCGCCGCCAGGAGCGCCGCGCTGTCCTCGGCGCAAGACGACGGGGCAGGGGATGGGGCTTGCAAAGGCCATGGGCGGAGAGAGCCGGGAATCGCGCCTAGTCGATGATGCTGCCATCCCGCTCTCGTCATCTGTCATCAGTGGGGGCATGGGATATCCCCTGTTCCCTCTCACGTATCGCTTGTCATCAGGAGACCCCATGCGCGTGCTGCTCGTGGAAGATGATCCACTGTTGGGTGAAGGTATCGGTCATGCCTTGAGTCGTGAAGGCATGAGCAATGAATGGTTGCGGGTGGGGGGCGATGTCGTGGCCACTCTCAAGCATTCCTCCTTTGATGTCCTGGTGCTGGATCTCGGCTTGCCGGACATGGACGGTCTCGAGGTGCTGACCGCGCTGCGCCGCCGGAGCCACACTCTGCCGGTGCTGATTCTGACGGCACGAGATGATATCAGTGACCGAGTGCGTGGCCTGGACAACGGGGCGGATGATTATCTGGTCAAGCCCTTTGACATTGCCGAGCTGGTGGCTCGATTGCGCGCGCTGGTCAGGCGTCATGCGGGTCAGGCCAACGGATGCCTGCAACTGGGGGCCCTGAGCATTGATCAGGCCGGTCGATCCGTCACTCTGGCCGGCGCCGAGGTGACGCTGGGGCGGCGTGAATTCGATCTGCTGGAGTTTCTTCTCCTCCATCCCAGTCGTGTCTTCAGTCGGGACCAGCTCGTCGAGCAGTTATATGGTTGGGATGGGGATGTGGAAAGCAATGTCATCGAGGTGCATGTGCATCATATTCGCCGCAAATTCGGGGCCGGCGTGGTGAAGACCGTACGCGGGGTCGGCTACCGACTGGGGGAGTCCGCGTGAAGTCGATACGCAGTTTTCTGCGGCGCAGCCTCATCGGGGGGGTGATCATCGTGCTGGGGGCAGCTGCCACCTGGAGCTACTTCGATGCCCGTGAGCAGATCGATGAGCTGTTCGATGCACAGCTGGCCCAGAATGCCCGCATGCTGGGCCGCCTCTATCAATCCGAGCTGGCCTCGCTGTCGCCAGGGGCGCGTCAGCAAAGACTTCAGGAGATGACCGCGGGACAGTTCAGTCTGCGACCGCCATCCCTGAGCTTCGCGGATGGGCACGAGAAGTCGCCCCTCGGTCATGTCTATGAAGACAAGCTGGTGTTCCAGATGTGGGATGCACTCGGACAGCCCTTGCTGGGACTCTCCACCCCCTCGGTCATGCTCGACTACCTGCCGTTGCCAGGCTATGCCAAGCAGCACACGGATCATCACGACTGGTTCACCTTCACGCTGTATTTCCCTGACAGCGGTATCTGGGTCACGGCCGCTCAGCGGGAAGACGTTCGAGATGAATTGACGGGACAGATCGCTCTGCACAACGTGCTGGCGCTGGTGGTGGGGTTGCTTGTGATCGCCTTGCTGATCGGTGTCGCCGTCTCTCGGGGATTCCGTCCCGTGCTGCGTATCAGCCGACAGATCACCGCCCGTCAGCCCGGCTATCTAGAGCCACTTGATGCCAGTGAGGCGCCGGATGAGATTCGCGGGATGGTGGATGCGCTCAACGGCTTGCTGAGACGCTTGGCCGACACGCTCGACAAGGAACGTCGCTTCACTGCCAATGCGGCACACGAGTTGAGAACGCCCCTGGCCGGCATCAAGGTGCACGCCCAGAATGTCGAGGCGGATGCCACCGATGAGAACTCGCGGCGTTCGGCGCGCATGATCGTCGATGGTGTCAATCGCATGACGCGTGTCGTGGAGCAACTGCTGACGCTGTCGCGGCTGGAGAGTGGTGCCGAGGTGCCGCGCAGTCACGTCGATCTCGGGCATCTGGCGCATGAACTTGCGCGGGATCTCGGCCCCATGGCGCGCCAGCGTGGCGTCGGGATGTCCGTCGACGTCACGCCCGACGCGCAGTTGATCAGCCACGAGAACGGCCTCTATGTGCTGCTGCGCAATCTTCTCGACAACGCGCTGCGCTATACGCCTGAGGGGGGGGAAGTGCGTTTGAGCATTCGGCGCCGCGAGTCCTCTCTCGGCGATGGTCTGATCATGGAAGTGATGGATACCGGCCCCGGCATCCCGGCCCGTGAGCGTCAGCGGGTCCGGGAGCGCTTCGTGCGTCTGGCGGGGCAGAACACCTCGGGGTCAGGGCTGGGCCTTTCGATCGTCGATGAACTTGCCGAACGCCTGGGAGCGGAACTGACCCTGGATGACAGTCCGCTGGGGAGTGCGGCGTCGCCTGGTCTGTCAGCTCGATTGCACTTCGGCTGAGCTCGCGTTGCATGCTGCGCCCTGGCGGTTGCGCAAGTTGCATCACGGCTCTGGCATGCAGGCTCCAGGCGGTTCAACGCCATGCATGCTGTCGCCGGCAGGCCAACAAGGCGATGGTCGGGTGGCGAAGGTGGCTTTATTAGCGCTATCTTCACTATATGTTGCAGAGCAGCATCCGATGCCACCCTGTCCCTGTCTGGGGCTGGGCATTCCTGCGGCATGACATCAGCCCGAAGGAGACCTTCATGAGTGAACAACAGTCAGCCCCGACCCGCGTCGCCCTTGTCACGGGGACTGCCAGTGGTATCGGCGCCGCCATCATGGAAGCGATGTGCCAGGCCGGTCATCAGGTCCTTGCCGTGGATTTCAGTGACGATGGGGCAGAGGTCGCCGACAAGGCAGGCGCTGCATTCTTCAAGGCAGACCTGACGGATGGCGAGCAATGTCGGGCCGCTGTCGAGGAAGCGGTGTCACGCTTCGGTCGCCTGGATATCCTGGTCAACAATGCCGGTATCCAGCACGTCGAGCGCATCAAGGAGTTCCCGCAGGCCAAGTGGGATCAGATCATCGCGCTGATGCTGACGGCACCTTTCACGCTGATTCAGGCTGCCTGGCCGTACATGGAGAAGAATGGATATGGCCGCATCGTCAACATGGCCTCCATTCACGCGCATGTCGCCTCGCCCGGCAAGGCGGCCTATGTCAGCGCCAAGCATGGTCTGATGGGGCTGACCAGGACGGCGGCACTGGAAGGCGGCGAGAGTGGTATCACGGCCAATGCCATCTGCCCGGCGTATGTGCGCACTCCGCTGGTCGACAAGCAGATCGCCGAGCAGGCCAGGCTCAATGACATGCCCGAGGATGAGGTGATCGAGAAGATCATGCTCAAGGGGGCCGCCATCAAGCGCATGATCGACCCCGCTGAAGTCGCTGACATGGCGGTGTGGCTGGCCTCCGACAAGGCAGGCTCGGTGACGGGCTCCAGTTTCAACATGGATCTCGGCTGGACGGCACAGTAAGTCGCGTGACACCTCGCGTGGGGGGCGGCAGCCCGCCTGCCCGCTGCGTGAACCACCGGCAAGACCGACAGGCCCTTGTCTCTCCCGCCGCATGACGCTGCACGGAGGACAAGGGTCTTCTCGTATGCGCGAGTTGACAGGCCCCTTGAGGGCCCTCGCTCGTGACGGCCATCGATGACGCCAGGAATCCGCCATGACCGCTTCGCCACATGACAAGACTCACGCCGCTGCTCACGACGCTACTCACGACGCCATCTCATCCCCACGCGATTCCACTGACGCCTGCTGCGCCCGGCAGAGGTCAGCGGCTGTACCCGTGACCCTTGTCGACAGTCACCTCAGTCTCGAGCACGGTGTCGCCGTCATGACCTTCGCCCGTCACGACGTGCGCAATGCCCTGACGGGGACTGCGCTGGTGGAGGATCTGCTGGCAGTGGCCGAATGGGTCAATGGCTGTGACAGCGTGGGTGCCCTGGTGATCACCGGCGAGGGCAGCGCCTTCTCTGCCGGAGGCAATGTGCAGGACATGGCGCAGCGAAAGGGGGATTTTGCAGGAGATGCCGCCGAGGTCGCGGCGCGCTATCGCCGCGGTATCCAGCGAATGACACCTGCGGTGCTGGACATCGAGGTGCCCGTGATCGCGGCGGTCAATGGTCCGGCCATCGGGGCCGGCTTTGATCTCGCCAACATGTGTGACATTCGCCTGGCCAGTGACCAGGCACGTTTCGGCGAGACGTTCCTGTCGCTGGGGTTGATCCCCGGCGATGGGGGCGCCTGGCTGCTGCAGCGTCTGATCGGCTATCAGCGTGCCTGTGAGCTGACCTTCAGCGGGCGTATCGTCTCGGCGCAGGAAGCGCTGACACTGGGGATCGTGCTGGAAGTCTGTGCAGAGAAAGACCTGATGACACGCGCCCTGGAGATGGCACGTCAGATGGCGAGTCAGCCGCGTCAGGCGACACGGCTGACCAAGCGCCTGATGCGTCGTGCCCCCGAGATGCGGTTGGACGACTTCCTGGATCTGTGTGCCAGTTTTCAGGGCCAATGCCATCAGGACCCGGAGCATCATGCTGCCGTGGCGGCCCTGCTGGCCCGAATGAAGCGCTAGCGCTTCACCGGTCGCTTCTGCAGTTTGCGCTGCAGCGTGCGGCGGTGCATCCCCAGGGCGCGAGCCGTGGAAGAGATGTTGCCGTCGTGCTCGTTGAGCACCTTCTGGATGTGTTCCCAGGTCAGGCGATTGACCGAGGGCGGGTTGTCGGAGATCTCGGCTTCCGGATCACCTCCCTCGCGCTTGAAGGCGTGAAGTATCTCGTCGGCATCGGCGGGCTTGCACAGGTAGTTCACGGCACCCAGCTTGATGGCTTCCACTGCCGTGGCAATGCTGGAGTAGCCCGTCAGCACCACGATGCGTGCTTCCGGCAACAAGGCGATCAGCTCGGGCAACAGCTTGAGGCCGGAGCTCTGTTCGAGCTTCAGATCCAGCGTGATCAGCTCGGGGCGATGGCTGCGCGCGATACTCAGCGCCTGTGCCTCGTCCCGGGCAACCTCCACGGCATAGCCGCGGCGTGTCATGGCACGTGCCGTCACCTGGCAGAAGAATTCGTCATCGTCGATGATCAGCAGTCGGGTTTCTTCGCTCATCAGGGGCTCACTTGGGCGGTCTTTGCCGCCATCAGTTCAGATAAAGAGGGAGGCGCACTTCCGTCAAGGTGCCGCCGTCTTCGTGGTTGTACAGGCTGACGCCGCCACCGAAACGATTGATGGTGGCGTGGGTCAGGAACAGGCCGATGCCCATCCCCTTGGATTTGGTGGAGATGAAGGTCTCACCGAGCTGGTCCGCGACCGCCATGGGAACGCCTGCACCATGGTCTCGAATGTCGATGGTGACCTCGTCATCCCGCCGTTCCAGGGTGATCTCGATGTCATCGGGGCAGGCATCCGCGGCATTGTTGAGCAGGTTCATCAGCGCCTGCTCAAGCGTGGTATCGACCAGGATCTGAGCCTTGCGGGCGGAGGCATCCACTTCGACGCTATGTTGCACATCCGGGCGTACCACCAGCCAGCGCTGCACGATTTCCTCCAGCCAGCGCGCGGCGTTGAGCGCCTGGGGCTGCTCCATGCGACGACGGTCGGCCGCGGCCACCATCGCTTGCAGGCGTTGCTTGCAGGTGTCGACCTGGCTGCGCAGCAGTGCGAGATCCTCCTCCAGCTGCGGGTCGTTCTTGTCCTTGGCATCCTCGCGCATCTCGCTCAACAGCACCGCCATGGTCGAGAGCGGGGTGCCCAGTTCGTGCGCGGTGCCGGCGGCCTGGCTGGCGACTGCCAGCACCTGTTCGCTGCGCAGAGCCGCTTCTCGTGTGGTGGACAACGCCTGGTCTCGCGTGCGCAGGGCATGAGCCATCTTGAAGATGAAATAGGTCACCAGCGATGCCGACAGGCCGAAGTTCAGCCACATGCCGATGACGTGCAGACTGATGCGCCCGCCGAGTTCGTAGGTGGCCAGCTGCGGTACGGGTTCGTAGAACACCATCAGGAAGCTGTAGCAGCCCATGCCGACGGCCGCGATGATCCAGGCATAGCGCCAGGGGAGGGTGGCGGCCGCCATGGTCACCGGCACCAGATAGTAGGGCACGAAGGGGTTGGTGGAGCCGCCGGTATTGAAGAACAGCATCGTCAGACCGGCGATATCCACCAGCAGATGCAGCAGGTTCTCGGTGTCAGTGACCGGATGCGTCTGACCCAGACGCCACCAGCTGGCGACATTGACCAGGCCCATCGCGATGATGATCGAGATGACGGGGAGGACATTGAGCTGAAAGCCGATGATCTCGATCCCGAAGATGATCAGGATCAGGAAGCCTGTCCAGGTGATGCCGCGCGCGATGGTCAGACGAATGAGATTGCGGTGCGGTGTGGACAGTGGCGGCGGTAGCGGCTGATTCATGACGACTCCTGCAAGGAATGCGGCCATGATAGTGAATAAGGCCGGTAAAGTGCAGTCCTGACGGCCAGTTAGCGTCAGTGGCCCGACGGCTTGTGTCCGCTGACAGTCTCCTCTCAGCCCCGTTCGAAGGAACCACTCAGCCATGGCTTCACACGTGTCGGTGTGACGTCGCTGAGGTGGGGCTGCCAGGCATCGACAAGGTGCAAGGGCTGGCGCGGGTAGCCGGACTGCGTCGTCCCGTTGATGCCTCCCGACGCCCCGGGCGTCACGCGAAATGACCAGGCAATCCAGGGAGCATGGCGTTGCATGCCGGCCGGCAGCGTTTCCAGTTCGGGTATCCAGCGGGTGACGTGATGGCCGAGCGGGTCGTGCTGGCGAGCCTGCTTCATCATGTTGAAATGACGGTCCGCACGCGGGTCGCGTCCCACGCCTGCCAGGTAGCGCCAGTTGCCCCAGTTGGACGCGACATCATGATCCAGCAGCTGATGCTCGAACCAGGCGGCACCCAGCCGCCAGTCCACGCCAAGATCCTTGATCAGATAGCTTGCCACGTTCTGGCGCATGCGGTTGCTCAGCCAGCCGGTGGCGGCCAGCTCGCGCATGCCGGCATCCACCCAGGGCACGCCGGTCATTCCGGCCTGCCAGCGTGCAAGCGCATCCGGTATCGCAGCGCACGCCTCATGCCGCAGCGAGTCTGTACCGGGCCTGTCTGCCAGAAAGACCTGTCTCCCCAGCTGGCGGGTATCCCAATGAAAGTACTCCCGCCACAAGAGCTCGACGCGAATCCAGTCGCTGTCCTTGAACGCCGCCTGTGGGGTCTCGCAGAGCTCAGGCAGTGTCTTCTGGAAGGTGTGCAACCTGTCGAGTATGCGTCGTGGTGAGAGGCACCCCAGTGCCAGCCAGGCAGAGAAACGGGTCGAGAAATCTGCCCCGCTGAGGCGATTGCGGGTGGTCTTGTACTGGCCGGCATGTTCAGGACTCAGATAATGCTCGAGTCTCTGCAGCGCTGCGGGCTCACCCCCAAGGAAGGCATGCTCTCCCCGCGGGTCGCTCTGCCAGTCCCTGGCCGCATGGAGTCGTCTGGCGCTGCCCTGCATGCCACGCGGCGCCTGTGCCGGCCAGCTCGGCAGTGCGCAAGGCGCCGCCACCGGAGTGGGCATGGCCTGGATATCCGGATAGGCCTTTTCCAGCTTGCGACGAAAGGCGCTGAAGGTTTCAGGAAGCTCATTGAGCGTGAAGGGCAAGTCGTCCTCGTCCAGGAGCAAGCCGCTATTGACCTGCCGCAGGCGACAGCTGGCGGCCACTGCCTGCTGCTGGCGTCGCTCCACCAGACCTGTAGCGCGTCGCGCGATGACGCCTCGGCACGCATGCTGTCTGGCGAGTTCGGGTATCAGATGCGCAGCGTCACCCTGAAGGATCAGCAGATCACTGCCCAGGGTCTGAAGCCCTGCCTGCAGGGATTCGAGGCTCTCCAGCAGGAAGCGCTGACGTGCGAGGCTGAGTGGCTGCAGCCTGGCAACATCAGGGCTGACACTGCCTACGGGCTGGAAGGTCGTCTCCGGCAGGAGGTATACCACCAGCAGGTGCGCCGGGTGTTCCTCGAGCGCGGCCTGCCACAGGGGGTTGTCATCGAGACGCAGGTCATCGTCCAGCCAGACAAGCCAGGTATCAGTGCTGGTCATGGTGTGTTTCCCGGGCTGCCTGACGCGCATTGCGTCGACAGCGTTGACTGCAGTGACGTACGTCTTCCCAGCAGTCCTGCCACTTCTTGCGCCATGTGAAGGGGCGCTGACAGGTCTGACACAACTTGCTTGGCAGGTGCGGTTTGCGATGCATGCGGGGACGACTCCATGAAACCAGTACGTGATTTATACCATACTTGTACGAAGTGCGAGTGTCCTGTCGAGAATCTCATGGGGCACAAGGTGGCGCACCTGCTGCCTCCCGCGAGTCTCACTCGTTGCCTGGCAGCTGATCCAATTGACGCTCCAGGGTCTGCATGGTGAGCAGCAGATCCCGGTATTGGCGTGCATTGACGGCGCTCAGCAACTCATCCTCGAAGCGGCGGGCCTCGGGGATCAGCTCAGCGAGCATGGCCTCACCCTCGGCGGTGAGGGCGAGCAACTGCGCACGCTGATCCTGCTCGCTCGGCCGGCGCAGGATCAGTTCACGGGCTTCCAGAGATTTGACGGCCCGAGAGACGCGCACCTTGTCCATATGAGTCCGTTGACTGATTTCCCGGGCCGTCAATGGCGAGCCACGGCTCAGCCAGGCCAGCAGACGCCACTCGGCGACATTGATGGCGAAGCGCTCACCATAACGGACGAACAGCGCCTCACTGGTTCGCTCTGCCAGACGGTTGAGGCGATAGGGCAGGAACTGGTCAAGATCCAGCTCGCAGCGGGGTGTGTCCTGTGGGGGTTCCCCGTCAAGGGCATCGCGAGCTTCGGGAGTGTCATCAGTGCGTTGCATCGAGAGTTACCTGACTCGGTGAGAGGGTTGGCATACTGAGTCGCATTGAAACGTTTCAGATGGATCAGGTTACCGATGTTACCACCATCGAGAGCGAGCAAGACAAAAGTCTAGCAATTCGGCGATTGCCAGGGTGTGGGTCTGCCTATATGGTTTCATGTGTAACTATTTGGGGCGTTGGCGGTATGTCGTGCCGTGGATGCCCCAGATCTTCAGGAGCCGCGAGCCCACAAGGAGATGAATCGTCATGCGCGAGCGCAACGCTGAGTGCCATTATCACGCCGGTTTTCGTAATCATGTCTCCACCGAGGCGTTGCCTGGCGCCTTGCCTCAGGGCCAGAACTCTCCCCAGCGTTGCCCCTACGGCCTGTACGCGGAGCAGTTGAGTGGCTCGGCCTTCACGGCACCGCGCAGTCACAACCTACGCAGCTGGCTCTACCGCATTCGGCCCTCGGTCGTGCAGGGCGCCTACCAGCCCATGGAGATGCCGCAGGTCGCCACTGCACCGTTGGCCGAGAGAGTGCCGGACCCCAATCCGATGCGCTGGGACCCCATCACATGCTCGACAGGGGACTTTCTGGACGGCCTGATCACGCTGGCGGTCAATGGAGATGCCCAGGCGCAGCAGGGCTGTGCCACGCACCTCTATGCCTTCTCTCGCGGCATGCAGCAGCGCTTTTTCTACAATGCCGACGGCGAATTGCTGATCGTGCCGCAACAGGGTGCCATCGAGGTGCGCAGCGAGCTGGGCCTGCTGGAAGTCGCCAGCGGCGAGATCGTGGTGATCCCGCGCGGTATCAAGTTCCAGCTCAATCCGCTGGCGGGACACGCGGAGGGCTGTCGAGGCTATGTGGCCGAGAACTATGGCGCGCCTCTCGAGTTGCCCTCTCTGGGGCCCATCGGCAGCAATGGATTGGCCAACCCGCGTGATTTCCTCGCGCCATCGGCGCGTTTCGAGGATGAAACCGGTGACTTCACGCTGGTGGCCAAGTTCGGCGGGCGTTTCTGGCGCGCGAGTCTGGATCACTCACCACTGGATGTCGTGGCCTGGCATGGCAACTACGCGCCCTACAAATATGATCTGGCGACCTTCAATACCCTCAACACGGTCAGCTTCGATCATCCGGACCCCTCGATCTTCACCGTGCTGACATCACCCTCGGACACCGCCGGGGTCGCCAATCTCGACTTCGTGATCTTCCCGCCGCGCTGGATGGTCGCCGAGAACACCTTCCGACCCCCATACTTCCATCGCAATCTGATGAGCGAGCTGATGGGACTGATCCATGGTGAATATGACGCCAAGCGCGAAGGCTTCCGCCCGGGAGGCGCGAGTCTGCATAACGCCATGACCCCGCATGGCCCTGACGCTGCCACCTTCGAGGCCGCCACTCAAACGGAACTCGCCCCCCGCTATCAGGGCAATACGCTCGCCTTCATGTTCGAGAGTCGCTATCTGTTCCAGCCCACCCCACAGGCCCTGTCGTCGAGCGCTCGTCAGCGCGACTACGGCTCGGTCTGGCAGGGGTTGGCGTCTCATTTCACTCCCCAGCAGCGCTGAGATTGGCATGTGCCTGTCATTCCGCTCTGGACTACCCACGTTCTCTCATCTCTCAAGCTTCTCAAGGAGGCAGTCATGAAATTCGCCACTCACCAGGATGGTTCCCGCGATGGAACACTGCTGCTGGTCTCCCGTGATCTGACCCGCGCCGTGAAGGTCGCGGACGTCGCCACGACGCTGCAGGCGCTGCTGGAGGACTGGGCTTCGCTGACACCAGCGCTCGAGAAGCGTTACGCAGCGCTCAATGATGGCACCTTGGCTGATGCGTTCGATCTGGACATGAAGAATCTGCATTCGCCGCTGCCACGCAGTTATCAATGGGCAGACGGCTCGGCGTATCTGAATCATGTCCAGCTGGTGCGTCAGGCACGCGGCGCCGAGATGCCCGAGACCTTCTGGCACGACCCGCTGATGTATCAGGGCGGCAGCGACAGCTTCCTGGCCCCCAACGCCGATATCGTGTGTGTCAGTGAGGAGCATGGCATCGATTTCGAAGGCGAGATCGCCGTCATTACCGACGATGTGCCGATGCAGGTCAGTCCGGAGCAGGCCGAGGGCCACATCCGCCTTGTGATGCTGGTCAATGACGTCAGTCTGCGTGGGTTGATCCCCGGTGAGCTGGCCAAGGGCTTCGGCTTCTTTCAGGCCAAGCCGTCGTCTAGCTTCTCGCCCATCGCCGTGACGCCGGATGAGCTGGGGGATGCCTGGCAGCAGGGGCGCGTGCATCTGCCGCTGAGCGTGCATCTCAATGGTGAGACGTTCGGAGAGCCAGAGTCCGGGCCAGACATGATCTTCAGTTTCCCGCAGCTGGTGGCGCATGCCGCCAAGACTCGCCCGCTGGGGGCCGGCGCGATCATCGGTTCCGGCACCGTATCCAATCCCGGCAAGGATGGCGGGCCCGGCAAGCCGATCAGCGAAGGGGGCGTGGGCTACAGCTGTCTGGCGGAGGTGCGCATGGTCGAGAAGATCCTGTTCGATGAGATTCGCACGCCCTTCATGCGTTTCGGTGACCGTATCCGCATCGAGATGTTCGATCGCGATGGCCAGAGCATCTTTGGCGCCATTGATCAGCAGGTGACGCCGTTGGACGCCTGAAGGCGGCCTCATCAGGTAGAACTTCTCAGAGACACGTCTCGGGAAGACGTCGTGTGCCGGTAAGCCTCAAGCCAACTGGGTGCGAGGCAGTGCGAATGAGCGACCGGCTTCCAACCGCGTCACAGGGGAGTGCAGCATGAGTTCAATGAGCCTGTATGGCTATTACCGTTCATCTACCAGCTATCGAGTAAGAATCGCGCTGGCGCTCAAGGGGATTGAGGTCGCTCAGGTGCCGGTCAACCTGCTCAAGGGCGAACAGCGCAGCGAGGAGTATCTGGCCATCAATCCCCAGGGGCTGGTGCCGACCCTGATGGTGGGAGATACGGAAACACCTGCGGCCCTGACCCAGTCGCTCGCGATCATCGAATATCTGGAGGAGCGCTGGCCCGCCCCGGCGCTGCTGCCCTCAACGCCGGAGGCGCGTGCGAAGGTGCGCTCACTGTGCCAGTTCATGGCTTGTGAGATGCATCCGCTCAACAATCCGCGCGTGCTCAATTATCTGACCGATCGGCTAGATGTCACCCAGGCGCAGCGCCTTGAGTGGTATCGACACTGGGTTGCCGAGGGTTTCACACGCCTGGAAGTGTTGCTGGCGGAAAGTGCAGGGCGCTTCTGCCATGGCGATAGCCCGGGCATGGCAGATGCCTGCCTGATGCCCCAGCTCTACAATGCGCGCCGCTTCGAGTGTGAACTCGAGGATTACCCGAGGATTCTGGCCATCGAGGCGGCCTGCCAGTCACTGGACGCTTTCCAGCAGGCGCATCCTGAGCGTCAACCCGACTCTCCGGCCCCCTGACCCTGGCGATATCCAGACACTAAAGCGCCCCGTCGAGCTCGACGGGGCGCTGTCGTTTCAGGCGGACTGCACGCGGATGATGGCATTCGACGGCATGTCAGTGGCTGGGCATAGCGGCGGGAATGACACCTGAGTCGTGTCAGATAGAGGTGTTTCCACCACCGCCCTTGCCGGAACAGCAGCCGCTGGCGGGGGACTGTTCGACCACGGTGGCAGCCGTGGGCGGTGCACAACAGCTGCGGGTGGCGCAGGACGATGCCTGATCGCTGGCTGCCTGCTCATCTGATGCCTGCGCGTCTGTGGCCTGTTTCGCCTCGCGCAGCTCAACTCGCGCATCGCGAATCACCTGCCAGGCGGATTGCAGGAAGAGTGCGGCGATCGCAGCGCCCAGCAGCACGTCCGGCCAGCGGGAGCCCGTCCAGCCCACCAGTATCGCAGCGCCGAACACTGAGACATTGGCGATGATGTCATTGCGTGAACACAGCCAGGTGGAGCGCATGTTGAGATCATCCGACTTGAAGCGCCACAGCAGGCCGAAGCAGACCAGATTGACGGCCAGCGCCAGCAGGGCGAAGGCGCCCATGCCGTGTGCGGCGGGGGCGACGCCATGGAGGGCCTGATAGCCTGCCTCGCCAAGGACGATCACGCCCAGTGCCAGCATCACGATGCCTTTCACCAGCGCGCTCAACGCACGTTCACGCACGCTGCGGTGCAGGACGTAGAGGGTCAGGGCGTAGACGCTGGCATCGCCGAACATGTCGAGGGAATCCCCCAGTAGCGCGGTGGAACCCAGCCACCAGGCCGCGGTGAATTCGACGAAGAACATGCTGGCATTCAGCGCCAGCAGAATCTTCAGGACCTTGCCCTGTGAGGCTTTGAGCTCTGCCAGCTCGCCGGATTTGCTTTCGCAACAGCTTTTCATGGGTCTTGGCCTCCTGTCGTGTTGATGACAGCATGGAGGTTATAGTCACTATAAGGTCAAGTCGGCTGATGAAACGGTTGATGCATCGACATGCAACACATGGCGAGAGGAGAAGTCATCGATGACCGCAAGAGATTTCACACGGAAAGGGGAATCGCCCACGTCATCGCACGGCGAGGTGACGATGGGCATTGGCCAACTGGCCAAGGCGTCTGATGTCCAGGCGGTGACGATCCGCTACTACGAGAAGCAGGGGCTGTTGGCCCCGCAGCGGCGTGCGCCCAATGGCTATCGTGAGTATGGCAATGCACAGCTCAGGCGTTTGACCTTCATCCGCCGTTGTCGGCGGCTGGGGTTTTCGCTGGATGACATCCGCGCCTTGCTGGGCCTGGCGGACCAGCAGTCCTTGCCTTGCGATCAGATAGACGCGCGCATCGAGGCGCAGCTGGCTGAGGTGCGCAAGCGCCAGCGTGACCTTGCCGTCATGGAAGAAGAGTTGCAGCGCCTGACGCACTGCTGTGCCGGCGGGGTGATGGCACAGTGCCATATCGTCGAGACACTGTCCGAGGTCGAGGAGTAAGGCCCTGACAGACAGTTCATCTATCGCCAGGGCTGGGTCACGGGTTGGAGGTCAGGCGGGTTCAGGCGGGGGGCAAGGAGGATCAGACGCCGCAGGACTTGCGAGCGAGTTCCTCCGCGACCAGTTCCGTGACATCGATCAGTGTCTTGGCGGGGGCTGCGTCGTTGTCTGACGAGCTGACGGTGTTGACGGGAATCAGTGGCAGCTCGGTACAGGCCAGCAGCACGGTGTCTGCCGACAGGCTCTCCAGCAGAGCATGAAAGCGCTGGACCACGCTCGGGTCATCGCCGCCATGCGCCTTCACGTCATAGATGATCTGGTGCAGCAGGTGTGGGTCGGCGGGTACCTCGACTTCCACCACCTCTGTCAGTGCCCGATAGGGTGACCAGTCCCCCATGTCCGTCACGGACTTCGCGCCCAGCAGCGCCACCTTGCTCAAGCCGTCGCGCCGCACCCTGTCGATGACGACATCACTGAACGACACCAGCCGGACATTCAGCGCCAGAGCCTCCAGCTGGGGCTGATAGTAGTTCAGCGTATTGCAGGCGATGGCGTAGTAGTCGACATGCTCGGCGAGCTTGAGGGCGCTATCGGCCAGCGCCTCCCACACCTGTTGGTCATGAGTCTCTAGTTCCATGGACAGCCCGAGCGCCGGCTGGGAGATCAGGTGGACGTGTGGGGCATCCAGATCTCCCCGGTAGCCAGGCCCGATATGGGCCTTGTTGGCGATCAGCAGCTTGTTCCAGAGATCCAGTCCGGCATCCGGGCCGGAGCCGGTGAGGATGCCGATCACGTTGCGTTGGCGCAGCTCAGTATCTTGCATGGCGGTGTCCGTCGTCTTGTTGCGGGGCAGGCGGTGAAGGTTCAGTCGAGGGCAGCTCAGTCAAGAGCAACTCAGTCAAGAGCAGCTCAGTCAGGGGCAGATCAGCTGGCTGAGCTTGAGATTTAACTTGAGACTGAGTTTGAGGCTGACGCTGACAGTAAGGACCGCCCAGCGGGCACCTCAGTTGCAGCCTCGTCCTGAGCGCTCGCCTGGTCCGCCGGGCTGAAACGACGACCCCAGCCGGTGGCGATGGAGACACACATCACGGCCAGCAGGACCCAGGCGTAGAGCACCCAGGGCGTCAGATCGAGCGGCATCAGGGCCGGCACGCCGGGGAAGGTTTCGGCGGCTTTCACGGACAGCCCGGAGGCGAACAGCAGCGCGGCGGACCAGGGCAGCGAATAGACCAGGGTGCAGGACATGCTGTCGATGATGTTGGCGCGACGGTAAGGACTCAGGCCGAAGCGTTCACCGACCGGTTTGGCGTAGGACAGGCCGACCGCGAGGATCGCCGGGGCATTGATGCTCATCAGCGAGGACATCATCAGCGAGAGCCCGGCGGAGGAGGCTTCCGCGCCACGCGGTGTGCGCACGACACCTTTGAGTGCATTGATCAGCCTCTCACTGCCACCGCCATCGAGCATCAGACGAATGCCCGCCGACAGCAGGATCACCAGAATCGACAGGTCTGCCATCCAGCCGGCCACGCCATTGATCAGCGCGCCATTCTCGACCGACACGAAACCGCTCAGGGTGTTGAGGCCGGTAAGTATCGCCACCAGCATGCCGGACAGAATTCCCACGCTGGTGGCGAAGATCACATCGCCTTTCTTCATGGCCACGTAGATGGCGGCCAGGGCGGGCAGCAACATCACCAGGCCCTTGGGGTCCATGTGTTCGGCCAGCTGTTCATGCGCGATGATCAGCGGCGTTGTTTGCTGCGTCAGACTGATCAGCACCATCACCACCAGCGTGATGCTGCCGGCCACCAGCGTGAAGGGCAGTCGGGAACGAACCACGCCACCGATATCAGCGCCCTGACTCGCCGCCGAGGAGATGGTGGTGTCGGAGATGGGCGCCAGGTTGTCGCCGAAGGCACCGCCGCCCACGATGGCCCCTGCCAGCAACAGCGGGTCGGCTCCCAGCATGACGCCCGCGGGATAGAGCACGCCCATGCCCGCGGCGATGGTGCCAAAGCCGGTGCCTGCCGCGGTAGCGAACAGGGCGCAGGCGAGGAAGGTCACGACGAGGAAGGCCGTGCCGGTGGCGTCGGTGTGATAGGCCGCCCACAGAATGCCATCCACCAGTCCTGAGGAGCGCAGCACCGTGGCGAAGATGCCGGCAAAGATCCACGCCGCCACCGGGGCGATGGCCACCTTGCTGGCCATGCCCTTCATGATGGTGTCGCTGTAGACAGACTTGTCACGGGCAAACAGGAAGGTGACCAGCAGGCCGGCGAGAATGCCGACCCACATGCCCTGGATGGTCGGCTCCTCCAGGCTGGTGGCTACATAAATGGCTGTGGTGATGAAGCACAGGATGGGCAGGAACGAGACCCAGGGCCCGCCGTGGAACGTGAGTTTGGATGCAGGAGTCATGCGATAGCCTCTTTTATGGTTATTACTATCTGCGTGTGAGGGACTTCTGCATTGCATCATTCGCTGGTCAGCCGCGGAATTTGACGACCTGACTCAAGGTGGCGCACTCAGACGCACTATCTGGTGCAGGCTGCGCCTGTCGCACTCTGGGTCATGGCGGGTGGGCGGCGTAGACTGAGGCTCTATCCCGCGCGAGACAGACCCATGAACGAAGACCTGGCCCTCAATCTGCGGCTGCTGTGCAGCTACTACCGATCCATCGCCGAGGTGAGTCGGCGGCTCGAGATCAGTCGGCCACAGTTCAATCGATACCTGAGCGGCCAATACCGGCCCGCTGCACATACACTGCGGCGGATCTGTGAGTTCTTCGGGGTGGAGGAGCACGAGATCCTGCTGCCCAATCGTCAGTTCCAGCGTCTGGTGCAGGTGCGCCCCAAGCCGCGCGAGAGTGAGGCCACACGTGTGGAGAGCGAGCCGCTGGCGCAGCTGAGACGCTCGGGCGCCTCCGAGTTGGGCCGCTATGTAGGCCATTACTATGAGTACTATCTGTCGATGTCGTCGCCGGGGCGGATACTGCGGGGGCTGGTGTCCATCATCCAGCGCGAGGATGGTGTCTATTACCAGCGTCTTGAGCGCCTGGTCGAGCGCGAGTCGTCCGGTGTCGGCGTGTCACATTGCAAGTATCAGGGGATGGCGTTCTATCTGAGCGATCGCATCTTCATGACCGACTACGAGTCGATGACCGGCAATGAGATCACCCAGACCATTCTCTACCCGACCTTTACCAGCCGTGTGTCACGCCTCAAGGGGCTGCGAATCGGGGTATCGGCAAGCGGTGATCGCACGCCGGCCAGTACTCGCGTGCTGCTCGAATATCTCGGGCGTGACATCCGGGTTCGCTGCGCGCTGAAGCAATGCGGTCTCTATCCCCTGGACAGCGACGAGATCGAGGATGCCATCCGCAACGAGATCCTCAATGACCAGGCGCCGGTGGGCGAGGGACCCTGGCATTTTCGCGCACGCAAGGATGACTGAAGGCCGCTGATCGCGCCCGCCTCTGTTGCCGAGCCTCGCCAGCCGCTACAATGCGCGCCATTCGTTTCGTTCTGCTATTCACCTAACAGTGCGCGCGGCGTGCCTCACGTCGAGCCGGATGCCTTTCAGCCCATGTCAGATTCCCAGATTGCCAAGGCGGCGGATGTTCGCCGTACATTTGCCATCATCTCTCACCCGGATGCGGGCAAGACCACCATCACCGAGAAGCTGCTGCTGTTCGGGAATGCCATCCAGATGGCCGGCTCGGTCAAGAGCAAGCGGGCCGATCGCCACGCGACCTCCGACTGGATGAAGATGGAGCAGGAGCGTGGCATCTCCGTGACCACCTCCGTGATGCAGTTCCCCTACAAGGACCGCATGGTCAATCTGCTGGATACCCCCGGGCACGAGGACTTCTCGGAAGATACCTACCGGACGCTGACGGCCGTCGACTCGGCACTGATGGTCATTGACGGTGCCAAGGGTGTCGAGGACCGTACCATCAAGCTGATGGAAGTCTGCCGCCTGCGCACCACGCCGATCCTGACCTTCGTCAACAAGATGGACCGCGAGACGCGCGATCCCATCGAGGTGATGGATGAAGTCGAGACGGTCCTCAACATCCAGTGTGCCCCGATGACCTGGCCGATCGGCGTCGGCAAGGGTTTCAAGGGGGTCTATCACCTGCTCAATGACGAGATCCATCTCTACAAGCAGGGCCAGGGCAACCGCATCCCCGATGACGTGCGCATCAAGGGCCTCGACAGCCCAGAAGCCATTGAAGTGCTGGGCGAAGATCTCATCGAAGAACTGAGCATGGAAGTCGAGCTGGTGCGCGGCGCCTCTCACGAATTCGATCTCGAGGCCTATCGTCGCGGTGATCTGACGCCGGTCTACTTCGGGACCGCCATGGGCAACTTCGGCGTACGCGAGATGCTGGATGGCTTCGTCGAATACGCGCCGCCGCCCCAGTCGCGTGATACCGATACCCGTGAAGTCACGGCCCATGACGAGCGCTTCACCGGCTTCGTGTTCAAGATCCAGGCCAACATGGACCCGAAACACCGTGACCGCGTGGCCTTCCTGCGCGTCTGTTCCGGCAAGTACGAGAAGAACATGAAGATGCGTCACGTGCGCATCAACAAGGACGTCAAGATTCCTGACGCCCTGACCTTCATGGCGGCGGACCGCTCCCACGTGGAAGAGGCCTGGCCGGGTGACATCATCGGTCTGCACAACCACGGCACCATCCAGATCGGCGATACCTTCACCATGGGGGAAGACATGCGCTTCACCGGCATCCCTCACTTCGCGCCGGAACTGTTCAAGCGGGTACGCCTGAAGGACCCGCTGAAGATGAAGGCGCTGCAGAAAGGGCTTCAGCAGCTCTCCGAAGAGGGGGCGACCCAGGTCTTCCAGCCGTTCGACAACAATGACCTGATCGTGGGCGCCGTGGGCACCCTGCAGTTCGATGTGGTCGCTCACCGTCTGAAGGAAGAGTACAAGGTCGAGTGCATGTATGAAGCGGTGAACGTGCAGACGGCGCGCTGGATCTATTGCGATGACACCAAGATGCTTGAGGACTTCAAGCGCAAGGCCAGCGCCAATCTCGCCTACGATGGCGGCGGCTTCCTGACCTACATCGCGCCGACTCGCGTCAATCTGCAGTTGACGCAGGAACGTTGGCCGGACATCACCTTCCGCGCCACCCGCGAGCACTGATACGGTTCAGGGGGGGATGCCCGAGTGGCTCGCATCCGAGTGGCTCGCACCCGAGTGCCCTTCGGCCTGACGAGGCCATCTCCGAGGCCCCCTGATCGATTCAGGATTGATGCGAACGCCGCCCCTTGGGGCGGCGTTCGTGCTTTCGGGCTGAACGTGTCCTCAAGCGTTAGCCACACCAACTCAAGATCGATGACTTTGGCCGCATACTCCCTTGCGAAAGACATGGGGATGGCCAGCGACTCAGGCAGTCACAGGGCGCATGCCTTGGCCTGACAGACGCATGCCCCTAAGGGACATGTCGGTCGCGACAGGACAACAACAATCATCAGGAGGTGGGGCTATGGCCGGTTTCATGAAGGAATTCCGCGATTTCGCGGTCAAGGGCAATGTCGTCGACATGGCGGTGGGCATCATCATCGGGGGGGCGTTCACGCTGATCGTGAAGAGCCTGGTGGGTGACATGCTCAATCCCTTGATCGGACTCTTGATCGGGGGCGTCGATTTCTCCAACTTCTTCTTCGTGCTCAAGGAAGGGGCTCAGGCGGCTCCCTATGTCAGTCTGGAGGCTGCGAGGGATGCGGGGGCCGTGACACTGAACTATGGGCTGTTCATCAATGCCATCATCAGCTTCGCGCTGGTGGCGCTGGCCGTCTTCGTGTTGATCCGTCAGATCAACAAGCTCAAGAAGGAAGCCGAAGAAGCGCCGGAAGAGATCACCGACAAGGACTGCCCGTACTGTCTTTCCAAGGTGCCGCTGGCGGCGACCCGTTGTGGCCATTGCACCTCCGAGCTGGCGCCGGTAGCGCCGGTGGAGGCGGCCTAGGCCATCTGTGCCAGTCACGATGGCTGACAGAGCGACATCGACAAACGAAGGGACCGGCCACCAGGCCGGTCCCTTCGTTTGTCTGTCACTGGCTGATATAGCACGATGGCAGTACGACCATCACCGGGATATTGCATGTTGATCGACAGCCATTGCCATCTGGATTTTCCCGTCTTCGCTCAGGATCGTGACGCGGTCATCGCGCGCGCCGTGAATGAGAGTGTGTCGAGGTTCGTGGTGCCATCCACCACGGTGGCCAGCTTCGCGGACGTGCTGGAACTCGTGCAGTCATCCCCGCGTATCTTCGGTGCCCTGGGGCTGCATCCCTATTTTCTGTCCGAGCATGGCGAGAGCGCGCTGGCGGCGCTTCATCAGGCCCTCGATCAGCATGCTGGCGACATCGTCGCGTTGGGCGAATGCGGCTTCGATGCACGACTGGCCGATCATGACGCCCAATGGCAGCTGTTCGAGGCCCAGCTGAGCATGGCACGCGAATTCTCCCTGCCTGTCATCGTGCATTGCGTGCGTGCCAATGACGAAGTGGCCAAGCGGCTCAAGAACGCGCGCCTCACCCGGGGCGGCATCATTCATGCCTTTGCGGGCAGTCAGGTTCAGGCTGAGCGCTTTCTCGAGCTCGGTTTCGTGCTGGGGCTGGGCGGCAGCGTGACCTACCCGCGTGCCCGCAAACTGCGGGGAGTCGTGGCGTCACTGCCGGAGGATGGCTTCGTGCTGGAGACCGACAGCCCCGACATGCCGTTGCAGGGCTTTCAGGGGCAACGCAATGAACCGGCCAGGGTGGCGGAGGTGGCAAGGAGTGTGGCATCGCTGCGTGAGTCCACTCTGGAGGCCATCAGCGAGACGACCAGCCGCACCGTGCAGCGTATTCTTCAACTGAGCGCCTGATCTAGACTGAACCCAGCACCTCGGCAGCACTGTGCCACGGGATTCAGGAGATCGCGTCATCATCGGTAACTCAATGCCTCGTAGAACGTCTGCTCATCCGCGACCGGATTCTGACAAGTCCGTACGCGCCTCCTTGAGGCAAGGCCCGCCCCGGGAGCCCCGCCATCGTCTGTGGCTGATACCGCTTCTGCTGATTGCCTCTGTTCTTGCCACCGCCTGGCTGGGTATCAGTCAAATACAGCAACTGCGAGCAGGAGAGCAGGATGCGGCGCGTCAGCGCGTCACCATGTGGGCCCAGGCCAGCCAGCGAGCCCTGGAAGGTCAGTTGCGCGAGCATGGCGATTGGCAAGAGGCCACCGAGGAGTTCCTGCGTTTGCCTGCCCCGAACCCTGAGTGGCTGGACTACATGTACGGGCCCGAGTTCTCGATCAATACGGGGATCCATCTCGTCGGGGCCATCAGAGGAAATGGCAAGGCCGCTGTCTGGCAGGAGCGACGTCCGGGGCTTGAGTCCGATGATTGGCAGGGGGCTCAGCCGCTTGCGTGGCGCCGCGCCATGGCCCCCTTGATCGAGAAGGCTCGCCAGACCCCGACGCGATCCGTCATCGCCTGGATGGTGCTGAACGGGCGGGCCTGGCTGGTGGGCGTGCACGGGCTCTATGCGGATGAAGACGCGCTTCCTTCACGGGAGGAGCAGGGCATGCTGGTGTTCGGGGTCCCCATGCGCCCGGAGTTGCTCAGCGAATCATCCGCTTCCCTGGGAGTGGAAAGACTTGAAGTCGTCAGTCAGTCACGCCAGATGAGCGGGGAAGCCGCTCTCGTCTGTAGCGACCTGCCGGCCATGAAGCGCTTCGATGAGCATGCTGCCATGGCCTGCTGGCAGGATGCAGATGACGTCACCGCGATGCTCAGGCAATTGGGAGCGCCCTTGGGGGCCTTGAGTCTGGTCATCGTGTTGGCGAGTATCGCGACAGGCGTCATGCTGTGGCGCGATCAGCGCCGTCGTCGAGATTGGGCCGCGCAGGGCCTGCAGCGTGAAGCTCAGCTTGAGCAGCATCTTGCCCTGAACGAACGGTTTCTGGCATTGCCGCATGAAGCGCACAACCCCCAGCACGCCTTGGCTACCTTGTCCGGCTATCTGCGTCGGGTACGAGAGATGACGGGAGCAGAAGTCATCATCTATCGGCGCGAGGTGGGCAACCCCAACGCAGGCTATCTGATCGTCGAGAGTCGTGATGAGCGGGAATGGTTGAGCAGTGTCTCGTTGCGGCGTGACCCTCTGTGGCGATTGCCGGCCGGGCGGATCGTGGCCAATCGTGCCACGAATGTGGACGCGTCCACCGAGGAGAGTGCCCAGCTGCTGTGTCAGCGTCTCGGGGCGACCCAGTTGCTGGGCTATTCCGTCTCGCCGCATCCCGGTCGCAGCGAGCTGCTGCTGGTCGCCAGTCGTGGTCAGGCGCTGGAGGAAAGCCTGATGATGCCGGTGCTGGACAGAACCCTGAATGCCTTGATCATTCGTGGACTGGAGCAGGAGCGCTTGCTGCTCCAGCAGCAGGTGCTGCAGGAGCGCGAGACGGATATTGACACCGGGCTATTGAGTCGTGAAGGCATGCTGCGCTTGATCAAGCTGCGTATCGATCAGTTGGGTCGTGTCTCGGGG
Organism: Cobetia sp. 3AK; assembly: GCF_029846335.1. NCBI lineage: Bacteria > Pseudomonadati > Pseudomonadota > Gammaproteobacteria > Oceanospirillales > Halomonadaceae > Cobetia > Cobetia sp. 3AK. The sequence continues at coordinate 38,320 of NZ_JARWKR010000004.1, forward strand.
CTTGATGGTTTCGTGCTGATGGCATTGCGTATCGGCGGGCTGCAGGAGCTCTATGAGCATGCGGGGCCGGAGGCGGGCAATCGCCAGCTGGAGTTGCTGCAGCGTCGACTGGACCCCTTGCTGGGCACATCAGGCCATGTCGCACGTCTGGAGACGGATCGTCTCTTGATCATGGTGCCACGACGGCTGCTCGAGGCCGCGCGGGGCGGCATCTGCGGCTGGCTGGATATGCTGCTGGTGGCGGTACGTCACAAGGTGTCGCTCAACGGCGAGGATATCTATCTGCTGCCCAGCCTCGGCATCAGTCGCTTTCCCGAGGATGGTGAGCAGATGGATGCGCTGGTCTACCGCTGTGAGCGCGCATTGCACGACACGCTTCAGCTCAATCGCGAGTGGCACTTCTTCGATGAAGAGGCCGAACGAGAAGTCAGGCGTCTCAAGCAGCTCGAAGCGGAATTCGTCGAGGGATTGCAGCAGGACCAGCTGCGGCTTCATCTGCAGCCGATCGTCGATGGACGGGATGGATCCCTCGTGCTTTCCGAGGCGCTGGTGCGTTGGCAGCATCCGGAGCATGGTCTGCTGGGCTCCGGCGACTTCATGCCGATCATCGAATCCGCCAACCTCGATGTGGCCCTGGGGCGCTGGGTCATCAAGGAGAGCATCGCCACCCTGATCCGTGTGCATGACGCCGGTCATGCGCTGCATCTCAGTGTCAATGTCACGGTCAGACACATGATGGACGAGCGATTTCTGGCGGATCTCAAGAGGCTGTTCCAACGGCCTGAGCTGTGTCGCCAACTGACCATCGAGCTGGTGGAGAGTCAGCTGCCGGAAGATATCCAGAGTCTGGCCATCCTCTTCCAGCGCATTCGCTCACAGGGTGTCGCCCTGGCACTGGATGACTTCGGGACCGGGTACTCGTCCCTGTCGCAATTGCAGCAACTGCCGTTCGACAAGGTGAAGATCGATCGGCAATTCGTGGTCGCGATGGATACCGACAAGGGGCGGGCGATGATTGATGCGATGCTGGGACTGGGGGAGGCCTTCCATCTGGCCGTGGTGGCGGAGGGTATCGAGACCCCTGAGCAACGCACGGCGCTTCTGGCACGCGGCTGTCATCTTCATCAGGGCTATCTCTACTCGCGTCCCTTGCCGTCCGAGCAACTGATCCAGCATCTCAAGGCCGGCAAGCACTGGTTGCCGGCCAGCGTCACTGGCGAAACGGGCTAGCGGTCTCGGCTCTCGCGCTTCGAGATGCCCAGGCCTTGACTCAGCCGGATGCTGCCAAGGTCAGCCTCTGATACAGCCAGGCATTGATACAGACAGGCCCCGACGAATCGCTTCGCCAGGGCCTGTCTGTCATGACGCCGCAGGCGGCTATCCAGGCCAGCCGTGGCGTCCGTGTCACGGCTGGCAGCGCTGCCTGGTGCTCATGTCTTCAAGCTCATGTCTTCAAGTTCATGCCTTGAGCTGTTCCGGGTCACGTCGTTCCAGCGGATAGGGCAGCGGGGCGCGGTGCAAGGGCTCCCCAGTCTCGAGGGTCAGGGGGGCTTCCTCATCGCGCAGGCTCACCACCGCCAGCACTTCCAGGCTGCCATCGGCATTGTTGGCGACCCGCAGGATCTCACCCATGGCCTTGCCTTCTGGCGAGACCACCTTGCCGCCCGGCTGCGGCAGAGGAGTGACCGGCTCTGCCGTCAGGCGCTGCAGGCGCTTCTTGACCTGACCACGGAAGTGGGCGCGGGCCACGACTTCCTGACCGGTATAGCACCCCTTCTTGAAGCTGATGGCCGCCAGCGCTTCCAGGTTGAGCATCTGCGGCAGCCAGACATCCGTCTGCTCCGAGTCCACCCACTGCAGGCCGGCACGAATGTCCTCGCACGCCCAGTGATTCTCGTCACCGGTATTGATGCCGCCATCGAGCAGTGCACGGCTGAGTCGGGTCACCTGCGCATCAGAGCCGACCAGTACGCCTCGTGCCATCTCTGCCCCCGGCTGGCGGGCAAGCACGGCATCCGGGGTTGCCAACATGGCGAAATCATGCGGGCCAAGCGCGGTGTGCTGTGAGGAGGCAGCATCGGCCAGTTGCTCGGCCGCCCGGGTCAGGGCGGGCTCTCCCGTGAGCCCCACGACCACGCTATCCTCCCGGACCTCGAGACTCACCTTGTAGAAGGGCGCGAACTTGGCAAGGTGCGCGCGCAGGGGCTCCGCCGTGCCCGTCGGCATCAGCAGCCACAGGCAATCCTCGCTGAGACGCATCAGCTGGGCCATCGCCAGAATCCGCCCCTTGGGAGTGCAGAAGGCGGTCAGCGGAGCGAGTGAGCCATCCACCAGCGCAAGCTGCTGCGAGGTCTGGCCCTGGAGAAAGCGCTCACCATCCGCGCCATTGACCGCGAGTACCTCGAAGCAGGAGAGGGGCGTGAGACTCCCGGCGCCATCGGTCTCGGGGGCAAGCGGCGACTCGGGGGCAAGCTTGCCCGCCTGTGTCGCGTGAAAGCCGTGGGCTTGCATCAGGGTCTTGAAATCAGTCATGTCGCGCTATCCTGTCGCAAAGGAGGGGTCCGCCGCAGGCGGTTCAATGCCTGAGAATTGCCAGCGGTACATTCGATGCAGGCATTGTCACGCGGCAGTGGTCAGCTGTCAGCCCCCGGCAGGGCAACACGGCATCTTTCGGGGCGATCCACTGGCATGAAAGCCTGAGGCGACTCGCTGGCATGCATGGGGGAGCCCTCGTCAAACGTGGTATTCTTGGCGGTTTGATCGCGCCTGCGATCCTTTTTATCCAGCGAGACAGGAATCACGAGATGGCCAGCTTTTCCCTTACATTGATCGGTGTCGAGAGCGTCAAGGATGTCAACAAGGTCACCACTGCCTTGATGATGATGGACGGGGTCAAGGAGGCCGAGGTCGGGCGTGGCTTTGCCGAGGTCGAAGGGCAGGTGCGGTATGACGCCGTGGTCAAGACCGTCGAGAAGGCGGGTTACAAGGTGAAGTGAGCGCTCTGCTCGCCAGCAGGCTCGGATGCGTCTCGCGAGAGTCCACGACAAGGAGGTAGTGCATGAGCATCGAGGTGATTACCCGCAAGGCTGGCAGCTTCGTCCATCGGGTTCAGGTCGCGAGCTTTGAGGAACTGCTGGTGGATGTGCCCACCGTGGTGGGTGGCGAGGACAGTGCGCCGGACCCGCACGACTACTTTGATCTCTCGCTGGGTGCCTGCAAGTCGATCACCGTGTTGATGTATGCGCGGCGCAAGGGGCTGCCACTCGCGTCCATCGTGACCACGGTGGACCGTGATGACAGTGATGAGCGTCGCGCAGGTGAGAACGCGGAGTATCGTCTGAGCGTCAGCATGCACTTCCAGGCCGAGGATGGTGCGGAACTCGATGAGGCGACGCGTCAGCGCCTGCTCGAGATTTCCGAGCGTTGCCCCATCCATCGACTGATGACCAGCACCCGGGTCAGTGTGACGAGTCGCGAGATATCACCCGAGTAGGGCGCGGTGTCCTTTCCCAAGTCTGGCCGCCACCGTCAGTTGAAGAGCGGCATGACCGCCACCATTGAGAGCGCATGAGCAAACCATTTCGCATCAATTCCAAGTTCAAGCCAGCAGGTGATCAACCGGCTGCCATCGAGAAGCTGATCACTGGCCTGGAAGCGGGTCTTGCGCATCAGACGCTTCTGGGTGTGACCGGCTCGGGCAAGACGTTCACCGTCGCCAACATCGTGGAGCGTCTGCAGCGCCCCGCGATCGTGATGGCGCCCAACAAGACGTTGGCAGCCCAGCTCTATGGCGAGTTCAAGTCGTTCTTCCCTGACAACGCCGTCGAGTACTTCGTCTCCTATTACGATTATTACCAGCCCGAAGCCTATGTCGCGTCCTCGGATACCTTCATCGAGAAGGACGCCTCGATCAACGACCACATCGAGCAGATGCGCCTGTCGGCGACCAAGGCGCTGCTGGAGCGGCGCGATGCGATCATCGTGGTCTCCGTCTCGGCGATCTACGGCCTGGGTGACCCGGATCAGTACCTGAAGATGCGTCTGCACTTCAATCGTGGTGAGCAGATCGACCAACGCGGTTTCCTCAGGCGCCTGGCGGAGCTGCAGTACACCCGCAACGACATGGATTTCCGGCGCGGTACCTATCGCGTGCGCGGCGACGTGATCGACATCTTCCCGGCGGACTCCGAGGAGCAGGCCGTGCGTGTCGAGCTGTTCGATGACGAGATCGACTCCATCCGCCTGTTCGATCCGCTGACTGGCGAAGTGGCCGAGTCGGTGCCGCGCATGACCATCTACCCCAAGAGCCACTACGTGACGCCGCGCGAGACCATCGTCGCCGCGGTCGATCACATCAAGGAAGAGCTGGTCGAGCGCCTCGATTACCTGCGCAAGCACGACAAGCTGGTCGAGGCGCAGCGTCTGGAGCAGCGTACCCTCTACGACATCGAGATGATGATGGAGCTGGGCTACTGCAACGGCATCGAGAACTACTCGCGCTATCTGTCCGGGCGTGATCCCGGCAATGCGCCGCCGACCTTCTTCGATTACCTGCCCAAGGACGCGCTGGTCTTCATCGACGAGTCCCACGTCAGCGTGCCTCAGGTCGGCGGGATGTATCGCGGTGACCGTTCACGCAAGGAGACGCTGGTCGAATACGGCTTCCGTCTGCCGTCGGCGCTGGACAATCGCCCGATGAAATTCGAGGAGTGGGAGAGCATCCTGCCCCAGACCGTCTTCGTCTCGGCGACGCCCGGTACCTATGAAGAAGAGCATGCCGGGCAGGTGGTGGAGCAGGTCGTCCGTCCCACGGGGCTGCTTGATCCGGTCATCGAGGTGCGCTCTGCCTCGACCCAGGTCGATGACGTGCTCTCCGAGATTAAGGCGCGCACCGAGGTCGGTGAGCGCGTTCTGATCACCACGCTGACCAAGCGCATGGCGGAAGACCTGACCGAGTATCTGGGAGAGCACGATGTTCGGGTGCGCTATCTGCACTCGGATATCGACACCGTCGAGCGCGTCGAGATCATCCGGGATCTGCGTCTTGGCAAGTTTGATGTGCTGGTCGGCATCAACCTGCTGCGTGAGGGCCTTGATATCCCGGAAGTCTCGCTGGTGGCGATCCTGGATTCCGACAAGGAGGGCTTTTTGCGCTCCGAGCGCTCCCTGATCCAGACCATCGGCCGTGCGGCACGCAACGCCAACGGCAAGGCCATTCTGTATGGCGATCGCATCACCGATTCCATGCAGCGTGCGATAGCCGAGACGGAGCGCCGCCGTGAGAAGCAGATGGCCTTCAATGAAGAGCACGGCATCACGCCGCGTACCATCACCAAATCGGTGGCGGATATCATGGAAGGTGCCCAGGCACCGGGACGCAAGAGCAGTCGTCGCAAGGGCAACGAGCGACAGGTGGCGGAAGAGACGCCGGACTATGCGGCTCTGGCGGCTCAAGGCCCTCAGGCACTCGAGAAGGAAATCAGCCGGCTGGAAGATGCCATGTTCGCGGCGGCCAAGAATCTCGAATTCGAGGAAGCCGGTCGACTGCGCGATCAGATCAATGACGTGCGCAACCGCCTGCTCGCGCTGGGCTGACGCTACTCTCCATCCCCCAGCATTCGCGTTGCTAAAGGCATGACCCTGCGCGCCCGACGATGTCACCCATCGTCGGGCGCGTGGCGTTCAGGCCTGGCGGGTATCTGACGGGGAGGTGCCATCAGCAGGTTATCCCGTTATCTTGTCTATTGCGTCGCAGATCATCATATTGCAGCTCAGTGCATGGCTCAGGGGCAACCGGTTGCCTCGGGAGGGCGGCAGGATTGCTTTTCCTACAACCTTGGGCGTAGCCGGGGTGGGTGCAGCAATGCGACCTGATGGTGCAAGTGAAGAGGGAATTCCTGTCAACTGCGTCTTCACATACGCCAATGACTGGCTTTCATCGTCAATGCCAACGATTGTCTGGCCAGAATGGAAAGCGCAGTCTTTTTCGCTATTGGTAGGGCCTTGGCCTGCATTCATGAGCGCTCAAACGGTCGCTTTACATGCGTATTCGCTGCTGCCAATAATGCTTTCAAGGCATTCCTGGCGTCGCGAGTCGCCTGCCTGATGGCTGGCGGCGGCGGACAAGGTCAGCGAATGACAGCGATTGTCGCCAGTCCTTTTCGGGCAGCGCAATGCTGCCGCAAGGCACCCGTCAGGTCTGCCCGGCCGTAGTACAACAATAATCGGGAACAGGAATTCTCATCATGATGCGCAGGTCTCTTCTCGCTCTCGGTATCGCCGCGGCGATGTCCACCCAGGCTCAGGCAGATATCACCATCGCCATGGCAGGCCCGGTCACGGGGCCGGTCGCCCAGTACGGTGACATGCAGTTCATCGGTGCCGAGATGGCCATCGAGCGGATCAATGCCGCCGGCGGCGTCGACGGCGAGATGCTCAAGGGCGTCAAATACGACGACGCCTGTGATCCCAAGCAGGCGGTGGCGGTCGCCAACCAGATCGTCAATGACGGCGTCCAGTACGTGATCGGCCACCTGTGCTCCAGCGCGACGCAACCGGCCTCGGACATCTACGCCGAGGAAGGCGTGATGATGATCACGGCGGCGTCCACCAGTCCGACCATCACCGAGCAGGGCTATGAGCTGGTCTTCCGCACCATCGGCCTGGACTCGCTGCAGGGGCCGGTTGCGGGGCGCTATATCGCCGAGACGATCAAGCCCAAGCACATGGCCGTGATCCACGACAAGCAGCAGTACGGGGAGGGTATCGCCACCGGCGTGCGCGATACCGTCGAGGAAGCGGGTATCGATGTGGTGCTGTTCGAGGGCATCACGGCGGGTGACAAGGATTTCTCGGCGCTGATCTCCAAGCTCAAGAAGGAGAACGTCGACTTCGTCTACTACGGCGGCTATCACCCGGAACTGGGCCTCTTGCTGCGTCAGTCGCGTGAACTTGGCTTCGACGCGCCCTTCATGGGGCCGGAAGGGGTCGGGAATCCGGACATTTCCAAGATTGCCGGCCAGGCCTCGGAAGGCCTGTACGTGACACTGCCGCCGGCCTTCGAGAATGACCCGAAGAACGCGGATCTGGTCGCGGCCTTCAAGGACAAGGAGCAGGACCCCTCCGGTCCGTTCGTCATGCCCGCCTACACCGCAGTGGAGCTGATCGCCGATGGCATCAAGGGCGCCGATTCCACTGACCCTTATGATGTCGCGGAATATCTCAAGGCCAACAGCTTCGACACGCCCATCGGCAAGGTCGAATACGATGAGAAGGGCGATCTGAAGGACTTCAACTTCGTCGTCTACAACTGGCACGCCGACGGTACCAAGAGCGAAGCGGCACATTGATCTGCGGCTGATATCAGCACTCGCTGCGGTCTTGTGACCTGTCATGAGGCCCGGCGGATCAATGCCGACACGCTGTCCCGTCATGCCGCGTGGCATGGCGGGCCTCTCCGTTCGGTCGAGTTCATGGCGATGCAACATCGCCGTGCCTTCCCGTCGTCGTCGCGCATGCGGCATTTCCCTGACAGTCTCCGGCCACAAGCCGATTACTGTCGCGGCCAAGGGTCGTTTCAATGGAAGACATCCTCTACTTCCTGCAGCAGGTCATCAATGGCCTGACCATCGGCAGTACCTATGCCTTGATCGCCATCGGCTACACGATGGTCTACGGCATCATCGGCATGATCAATTTCGCCCACGGCGAGATCTACATGATCGGCACCTACGTGACCTTCATCGTCATCGCGGCGCTGGGCATGCTGGGCATCGCCAACCCCTTCTTTCTGATGGCGGCCGCCTTGCTGGTGGCGGTGCTGGTGTCCTGTGCCTACGGTTTCGCCGTGGAGCGGGTGGCCTATCGCCCGGTGCGAGGCTCCAAGCGTCTGATCGCGCTGATCTCGGCGATCGGCATGTCGATCTTCCTGCAGAATTACATGCGTCTGGCCCAGGGCTCGCGGGACATGGCGATCTCCAGCCTGATCCCGGGCGGCTGGGAGTTCGGGCTGGAAAGCTTCGCGGTCAATCTGTCCTACATGCAGGTGATCATCTTCAGCGTCACGCTGGTGTGCATGCTGCTGCTGTCATCGTTCATCTCGCGCTCGCGCCTGGGGCGTGCCTGTCGTGCCTGCTCCCAGGATGCCGGCATGGCGCGTCTGCTGGGCATCAATACCGACATGATCATCTCGATGACCTTCGTGATCGGGGCGGCGCTTGCCGCCGTGGCGGGACTGCTGCTCGGCATGTACTACGGCGTGGTCAATCCCTACATCGGCTTCCTGGCCGGGCTCAAGGCGTTCACGGCGGCGGTGCTGGGCGGTATCGGCAGTATCCCCGGCGCGATGCTGGGTGGCCTGCTGCTGGGCGTCGCGGAGGCGCTGACCGGCGGCTATCTGTCCACGGAATACAAGGACGTGGTGGCCTTCGGACTGCTGATCCTGATTCTGCTGTTCCGTCCCTCCGGGATTCTCGGCAAGCCCGAAGTGGAGAAGATCTGATGCCCAAGCTTGCGAAACAGACTCTGAAGACAGCGGGCACCTCGCCCGCCGAGACGATTCCGCCGCAGCCTTCCTCTCGTCGTCCCTGGTGGTCGGCACTTGCGGCCGCCGTGTTGACTCTCGTGCTGGGTGGCTCGGTACTGGGGGTGCAGCTCGAGTCCACCGGTATCACCACCACGGTACGCTTGATGGGCATGGACACCTGGGGCTGGTTGCTGGCCGCGTCACTGGCCGTCTTCCTGCACCAGCTGGTGCGGCCACAGATCGAGGAATGGCGTGCGCGTACCCGCAAGCCATCACGTTTCCGCGTCCCCGACGTGATGAGCGGTCAGAAGCGTCAGCTGTGGATCATGCTGGCCATCGGTGCGCTGCTGATCTTCCCGTTTCTGTCCAACCGCTCGGCGGTGGATCTCGCGACCCTGACGCTGATCTACATCATGCTGGGCCTGGGGCTCAACGTGGTGGTGGGTCTCGCGGGACTGCTGGATCTCGGTTACGTGGGCTTTTATGCCGTCGGCGCCTATACCTACGCACTGCTCAATAGCTACCTGGGCTTCAGCTTCTGGGAAGCGCTGCCCATCGCGGGGTTGATGACGGCGCTGTTCGGCTATCTGCTCGGCTTCCCCGTGCTGCGGCTGCGGGGTGACTACCTGGCCATCGTGACGCTGGGCTTCGGCGAGATCATCCGTATCCTGCTCAACAACTGGACGGAGCTGACCGGCGGCCCGAATGGCATCGCGCGCATTCCCAAGCCGACCTTGTTCAATCTCGAGTTCTCGCGGCGAGCCGATGAGGGCAACATCGCCTTCCATGAGTTCTTCGGCATCGACTACGACCCGGCCTTCAAGGTCATCTATCTGTACCTGCTGGCCTTGATCCTGGTGCTGATCACGCTGTTCGTGATCTATCGGCTGCTGCGCATGCCCATCGGGCGGGCGTGGGAGGCGCTGCGCGAGGATGACATCGCCTGTCGTTCACTGGGCATGAATCCCACCGGCATCAAGCTCTCGGCCTTCACGATCGGGGCGAGTTTCGCGGGCTTCGCCGGTGCCTTCTTCGCCGCGCGTCAGGGCTTCATCAGTCCCGAGTCCTTCACCTTCATCGAGTCGGCGATCATTCTCGCCATCGTGGTGCTGGGCGGAATGGGCTCCCAGCTGGGCGTCATCCTGGCGGCGATCGCCATGACGCTGTTGCCGGAGCTGGCCCGTGAGTTCAATGAATATCGCATGTTGCTGTTCGGGCTGATGATGGTGCTGATGATGGTGTGGCGTCCTCAAGGCCTGGTGCCGCTCAAACGACCGCAGATGGAGCTCGACCGTGGCTGACGCACATGACAAGCAAGCTTTCGACAATGAGGCGCCAGCCGCTTCCTCACACCGCCGGGCACGCGCCGAGGGCGGGGCACCGCTGCTGGACGTACGTGATCTCACCATGCAGTTCGGTGGCCTCAAGGCCGTGGACGGCGTGACGCTTCAGGTACATCCGGGCGAGGTGGTATCGGTCATCGGGCCGAATGGTGCGGGCAAGACCACCGTCTTCAACTGCATTTCCGGCTTCTATCAGCCCACCGGCGGCGAGGTGTATTTCCAGAATCGCGCCATGCATCGCCTGCCGGGGTACCGGATCGCCCAAGCTGGCATGGTGCGCACCTTCCAGAACGTGCGGCTGTTCAAGGAGATGACGGTCATCGAGAACCTGCTGGTGGCGCAGCACATGCACGCCGAGCGCAATCTTCTCAAGGGCCTGTTCAAGACGCCGGGCTATCGCCGCAGTGAAAAGGCGCTGATGCAGCATGCCGGTGACTGGCTGGAGCGTGTCGGTCTGCTCGAATTCGCCAATCGCGAGGCCGGCAATCTGGCCTATGGGCAGCAGCGGCGACTCGAGATCGCGCGATGCATGGTGGCCAGGCCACGGCTGCTGATGCTGGATGAGCCAGCGGCTGGCCTCAACCCCAACGAGACCCGGGATCTCGATGACCTGATCGTCAGCCTGACCCGCGATGAGGGCATCTCGGTGCTGTTGATCGAACACGACATGAGTCTGGTGATGGGCATCTCGGATCACATCTACGTGGTCAATCAGGGTCAGCCGCTGGCGGATGGCTGCCCGGATGACATTCGACGCAACGATGCCGTGATCAAGGCCTATCTGGGGGAGGAATGAGCATGAGTGAGCATGTTGATGCAGTCATGCCAGAGACCGTGCCTGCCAGCGAGGCACTTGCGCCGCGGGATGCCATGCTGGCGCTCGAGCATCTGACGACACATTACGGGCCGGTGCAGGCACTCAATGATGTCTCGCTGGCCGTGGGGCAGGGCGAGATCGTGACGTTGATCGGTGCCAACGGCGCCGGCAAGACGACGCTTTTGATGTCGATCTGTGGCGATCCGCGTCCGACCAGCGGGCGGGTGTGGTTCGAGGGCGAGGAGATCACCGGCACACCCACGGCGCGCGTGATGCGCGGTGGGCTGTCGGTGGTGCCGGAAGGTCGCCGCATCTTCACCGGCATGACGGTGGAGGAGAATCTCGCCATGGGCGGCTATTACCAGAGCAAGGAGGAGAACGAACGCAGCATCGAGCATGTGCTGGGGCTCTTCCCGCGCCTCAAGGAGCGCTTCCATCAGCGCGGCGGCACCATGTCCGGTGGCGAGCAGCAGATGCTGGCCATCGGGCGTGCCCTGATGAGTCGGCCGCGGCTGTTGTTGCTGGATGAGCCTTCGCTGGGGCTGGCACCCATCGTGATCGGGCAGATCTTCGAGATCGTCGAGCAGCTGCGCGAGCAGGGCACCACCATCTTCCTGGTGGAGCAGAATGCGCATCGCGCCCTGTCGATCGCCGATCGCGGCTATGTGCTGGAGCACGGTCGCGTGGTGCTGGCGGACAGCGGCAAGGCGCTGCTGGCCAATGATGACGTACGTCGCGCCTATCTTGGCGGTTGAGAGGCCTGGCACGTGATTCGCTGTCGCGTCTCACCGGAGGAAGGCAATGCAACAGAACGCGCCCCTGTCACTGAACCCTCGGTGGCAGGGGCGCTTTCTTGAGGACGCGATGCAGGGTGCGAGCCAGGGGGCGGGTAAAAGTGGCGTGAATGGCTTACGCCGAGAGAGGTGTCACGAATTCTTCCGGAGCATAGGCGACGCCGTCATGGATACGATAATGATCGGTAGGGCCGGAGACCTGGCAATTGCTGACGCAGGCCTGGCTGGCGGGAAGCTGGCGCAGCGGATAGCGCACACCGGATTGACACAGTTCCAGCATCTTCTTGAGCGCGCTGCGCTCACAGAAGCCGCATAGGCATTCAAGGGCATTGTCGAGACAGTCTTCCTCGCTCATGCCTGCCCCATAGATGCGCTTGTCATCACAGACGACGAACCCGAGCGCTCCGGGGAGAGGGGTGGTTGGCATGTCGTCTGCCGTATCGGGTACTGCACTGAGAATGTTATCGGCCATGATGAACCTCATCGTGATGGGGGTTCCGGCGTCTCCTCGCCAGTCGCAAGCGTGTGGATCCATGACCCTCTCTGGTCATGTCTGTACCCAGAGTAGACGGCCGTTGGCAAAGTGCCATGCAACACCGCTCCAGGTGTCAGGGAAGTGTCGATGCTGCGGCAGCAATGTGACAGATGAATGACGATTGGATGACGGAAATCCCCCAGTTCACCGGGCCTGACAGGGCGTCGATTGGCGATAGCGCATGTTGAGGGCCAGCAGGATCGCGGCGCTTTCCGCATCAAACTGGCCACTGATGGCCCCGGGGCGAAAGTGTGCCTGAAACGCGGCGATCGCCATCCAGGGCCGCTCGGCCTCCACTGGATAACCATAGTGGGCGAGCGCCGCGATCAAGGTCTTCTCCGCAGGCAGTCCATCGCTGGCCATCTGTCGTCGAAAGCAGCTGACGTCGGCATCCCGTGGCCAGGCCCCGATGCCGGCTTCATGCAGACGGCGCCAGGGGAAGCGCGGGCCCGGGTCGGTCTTGCGGTCCGGGGCGATGTCGGAATGTCCGACGACATCCACCGCCTTGATGTCATGGCGGCGCACAATGGGGGAGGCCAGCGCGATCAAGGCCGCGATCTGCTGTTCGTTCCAGGCCGCGAAGTGCCGATCAGGGGACCAGCGCCTTGCCACGCCGGTAGCTCGGGTCTCCGTCTGCCCGGGTGCCAGGGGCGTGAGCGCTTCGGGTCCGGCATTGACCATCTCGATGCCGATGGAGGTGTCGTTGAGGTGGCCGCGTTCACCCCACTGGCTGATGCCGGCGTGCCAGGCGCGGCGGTTCTCTGACACCAGCGGGTAGACACGGGGAAGCGCTTCGCCATCTGCAGGTGCCGAGAGCAGGTAATGCGCGCTGACGTCAGCGCCGGTGAGGCTGATCAGAGAGCCTGTGAGATCATCATCGGTGTAATGCAGTACCAGGTGCCGCACGCGAGAATTGCTTTGACTCTCGGTGCTGGCCTCCATCCGCTGATAGCTCCCCGAGGCCTCGTCAGTGTCCGACCGGGAATGCTGCATGCAGCCCGACAGCAGCGTCAGCGAGGCTATCGTCAAGCAGGTGAGAGGGCGAAACGCGTTGAAGCCTGATGTCATGAGTCGCTCGCGAGGGGAAGTGGCAGTGAAGAGGTGGCAGTGAATCGGGGTCATCGCGCGGGGCATGATGGCAGTCTCCACGCCCGTCATTTGCGCTGGATGAGCTGGGATGTCCTGACATGCGGGTTGCAGGATTCGCTCTGCCGCCGCGTGCTCGCTTGAGGTATAATCCCGGCCACCTGACCCGGCGCCCGCCCCATGGTGGCGCGATTTCTGTCCCTGACAACAGTAATCGGCCTGACGCCCTGGGCGCCAGTGTGCCTGTCTTTTCCATCGCTTGCCCTTGAGGAGCCGATCCTGATGACCGTGATCCGCCAGGATGACCTGATCCAGAGCGTCGCCGACGCGCTGCAGTACATCTCCTACTACCATCCGAAGGACTTCATCGACGCCATGAACGCGGCGTACGAGCGTGAAGAGAATCCTGCCGCCAAGGATGCCATCGCGCAGATTCTGATCAACTCCCGGATGTGTGCCCTGGGTCATCGTCCCATCTGTCAGGACACCGGTATCGTCACCGTCTTCGTCCATGTCGGCATGAACGTGCGCTTCGAGGCCGAGATGAGCCTGGATGACATGGTCAACGAAGGCGTCCGCCGCGCCTATCTGCTGCCGGACAACGTGCTGCGCGCCTCCGTGCTGGCAGACCCGGACGGCAAGCGTGCCAACACCAAGGACAACACGCCGGCCATCATCCACCACAAGCTGGTGCCGGGGGATACCGTCGAGATCCACGTCGCGGCCAAGGGCGGCGGCAGCGAAGCCAAGTCCAAGTTCGCGATGCTCAATCCTTCCGACTCCGTGGTCGACTGGGTGCTGGAACAGATTCCGAAGATGGGCGCTGGCTGGTGTCCGCCCGGCATGCTGGGCATCGGCATCGGCGGTACCGCCGAGAAGGCGATGCAGCTGGCCAAGGAATCCCTGCTCGAGCCGATCGATATCCAGGAACTGCAGAAGCGTGGTGCCTCCAACCGTGCCGAAGAGATCCGTCTCGAGCTGTTCGAGAAGGTCAACGCGACGGGTGTCGGCGCACAGGGCCTCGGCGGTCTGACCACCGTGCTCGACATCAAGGTCATGGATTACCCGACCCACGCGGCCAACAAGCCGGTGGCGATCATCCCGAACTGCGCGGCGACCCGTCACGTGCACTTCACCCTGGATGGCAGCGGCGCTGCAGAACTGCCGGCACCGAAGCTCGAGGACTGGCCGGAAATCACCCGTGAAGCGGGCGACAGCGTCAAGCGCGTCAACCTCGACACCGTGACGCCCGAGGAAGTGCAGAGCTGGCAGCCGGGCGACACCCTGCTGCTCAACGGCAAGCTGCTGACCGGGCGTGATGCGGCCCACAAGCGCATGACCGAGATGCTGGCACGTGGTGAGCAGCTGCCGGTGGATCTGAAAGGTCGCTTCATCTACTACGTCGGCCCGGTCGATCCGATCCGTGACGAAGTCGTCGGACCGGCTGGCCCGACCACCGCGACCCGCATGGACAAGTTCACGCGTACGCTGCTGGAAGAGACCGGCCTGTTGGGCATGGTCGGCAAGGCCGAGCGTGGCCCGACCGCGATCGACGCCATCCGTGACAACAAGTCCAGCTACCTGATGGCGGTCGGCGGCGCCGCCTACCTGGTCGCCCAGGCGATCAAGAAGTCCCGCGTGCTGGCGTTTGAAGACCTGGGGATGGAAGCGATCTACGAATTCGAGGTCGAGGACATGCCGGTCACCGTGGCGGTCGATAGTGCAGGTGTCTCCGTGCACCAGACCGGCCCGGCCAAGTGGAAGGAAATCATCGCCAGCCGCGCCTGAAGGCCGTCTGCGTGATGTGCACGTCATGTCCGTGAGGGCATGAGCCAGGAACCCCGCCCGTGTCATGACATCGGCGGGGTTCTGCGCATCTGGACTCTGCCACGCCGAGGCATCGTTGCCAGCGCAGCTGTGGCATAATCTGGCGACCCTGACGCCTGCAATGGAGCTGCAATGACCGCCTGGTTACTTGGCTTTCTGCTGTTGAGCAGTCACATTCTGGGTGCGATGACCGCCGTCATGGCCCTGATGTCCAGTCGTACCTCACAGGGTGCGATTGCCTGGATTCTGTGTCTGCTGACCTTCCCCTACGTCGCCCTGCCGCTTTACTGGGTATTCGGGCGTCCCCGTTTCTATGGCTATGTCAGTGCTCGCGAGGAGCGTGACTCGACGATGCGACGCGTCTTGATGCGTTTCCGTCCCAAGCTCTCCCCCTGGCTCTCGCGTCCGCTGGGCGGCAACCCCACGCACCTGGATGCCATCGAACGTCTGGCGATGATGCCGGTAACCACCGGCAATCGCGCCAAGCTGTTGATCAATGGCGAGGAGACGTTCGATGCCCTGTTCGCGGCCATCAAGGCGGCCGAGGATTACATCCTCATCCAGTTCTTCATCGTGCGGAATGACGAGCTCGGTGTACGGCTCAAGCAGGCACTGATGAAGCGTGCCGAACGTGGCGTGCGGGTCTGTTTCCTGTATGACGAGATCGGCTCGCGCAAGCTGCCGGATGGGTACCTCAATGATCTGCTGGAATCCGGCTGCGAGGTGAGTGCCTTCAACTCTTCGCGGGGCTGGCGGCACCGCTTCCAGATCAACTTCCGCAATCACCGCAAGATCACCGTCATCGACGGCCGAGTGGGCTTTGTCGGCGGGCTGAATGTGGGCAATGAGTATCTGGGCCATTCCGAACGCTACGGCGCCTGGCGCGATACTCACCTCAAACTGGAAGGACCCAGCGTGATGGGGCTGCAGGAGGCCTTCTGGGAGGACTGGCACTGGGCGACTGGCGAGGTGCTGTCGCTGGAGTGGGAGCCTCGCATCAGCTGTGAAGAGTGTCAGCACGTGGTGATCGTGCCTTCCGGCCCGGCGGACCGTCGCGAGACGGCCAGTCTGCTGGTTCAGCAGGCCATCCACTCCTCGGTCAGCCGCATCTGGATCACCAGCCCCTATTTCGTGCCGGACCAGGGCGTGCAGGATGCCTTGAAGCTGGCAGCGCTGAGAGGCGTGGATGTGCGGGTGATGATCCCCGAACGTCCCGATCATCTGCTGGTGTTCCTGTCGGCCTTCTCGTTCCTCTCCGACATGATTCGCTCGGGCGTGCGCGTCTTCCGCTATCAGCCGGGCTTTCTGCATCAGAAGGTGATGTTGATGGACAGTCACACGGCGACCATCGGGACGGTCAACCTCGACAATCGCTCCTTCCGTCTGAACTTCGAGGTCACGGCCTTCGTGCCGGATCACCAGTTCGCGGCAGAGGTGGAGGCCATGCTCGAAGAGGACTTCCGTCATTGTCGCGAGATCAGCTGCGAGGAGCTGGAGGCGCGGCCCATGTGGCGCAAGCTGGTGTCGCGGGCGGCCTATCTGCTGGCCCCGATCCAGTGACCCCGCACACTGCATGAACCTGCCGCCTGCCGAGTTGAACGAAACTCACTCGGCAGGTCTTGTCATTCGTGGCCATTGCAGGCATCTTCTCGCTATAACTGATCGCCTGTTTATTTCTTTTTGGAATAAACTGAGAGCCTGGATGCTTCTCTCGTCATGCATTGGAGAGGGCATCCAGGACGGCGGCTTCATGATTCCGCGCTGAGACCTGCCATGACCGTTCAAGACCCTCACGCCAGCCAGGCACCTTCCATCGAGTATCAATTCCGGGATGACGCTGATGTCATTGCCTTCGTACGCCTGCATGTCAATGATCAGTTGCCGGGCTTTGCGACGGCCAGTGACCTGCTGGTCGAGGAGATCGGCGATGGCAACATCAACTATGTCTATCGCGTCTGCACGCCGGACCGCTCAACCTCGGTGATCGTCAAACAGGGGCTGCCCTGGGTGCGCATCATCGGCGAAAGCTGGCCGCTGTCGCTGGTGAGGGTGCGCATCGAGGCCGAGACGCTGCAGTTCGAGGCCGAGTGCGCGCCTGAACTGGTGCCGGCGCTCTATCACTTCGAGGAAGCCCGCTCGGCGATCGTGATGGAAGATATCGGCGATCACCGCAATCTGCGACACGCCTTCCTTGAGCGCACAGTGTTACCTGAGCTGGGCGCGCAGATGGGGCATTTTCTGGCCACGACGCTCTATCGCAGCAGTGATCTGGCACTCGATGCCCACGACAAGAAGGCGCGCGTCGCACGCTTCACCAATCCCGATCAATGCAAGATCACCGAAGACCTGTTCTTCGTGGACCCGTTCTGCGATCACGAGCGCAACAGCATCAATCCGGCGCTGCGCAGCGATGCCGAAGCCCTGTGGCAGGACGCGGCACTCAAAGTGGAAGTGGCGGAGCTCAAGCAGCGCTTCCTGTCCACGCCCGAGGCGCTGCTGCATGGCGACCTGCATGCGGGATCGATCTTCGTGCGTGAAGACAGCACCAAGGTCATCGACCCGGAATTCGGCTTCTTCGGTCCGGCGGGCTTCGATATCGGCAGCTGGCTGGCGGCGCTGTGGCTGGCAGCCTGCGCGCATACCGAACTCGAGGGTGAGGAGGGCGACAGGCGTGACTACGTGGCGCAGTTGCGTGCCCAGGCGGTCGCCAGTTGGGAAAGCTTTGCCCGCGAGTATCGTGAGCAGGCCGCCCACACGTCGGATGCCAGCTTCGCGGCACCCGGGGTGGCGGAACGATTGCTGAGCCGTATCCTGCGTGATGCGTTGGGTTATGCGGGCTGTGAGTTGATTCGTCGCACCATCGGGCTTGCGCACGTGCTGGAGCTTGAGTCGATCAACGATGATGCCGTGCGGGCGCGTGCCGAGCGCCGTGCCCTGGCACTCGGGCGCGAGCTCATCCTCGCGCGTGAGTCGCTGGAAGACCTCGCGGCGGCGGATGGCGTGGTCGCGCGTCTGCTGGGGTGAGGCATGCAGCGTCAGGGCTTTGACGCTCGTCGCAAGCGTTGCGGCGCCGGCTAGGGTAGACTCTGCGCTTTCATCGCCACGCAGACAGGCTTGTCCTGGCTGCGTGGGTCGCTGGCGGGAGATGTCCTGCCGAGCATCCGCTTTTCAATAAGAGACTTTCATGGCCCTGTCTTCCACGCCTTACAAGGTTGATCTCTCGCTGACCGACCTTGATCGTGGTGTCTACGAGACCCTGCGTTTTACCGTTGCCCGTCACCCCTCTGAAACCGAGCTGCGTCTGTGTGTTCGCCTGTTGGGCCATGCGCTGTGGTACAGCGAGAACATCGCATTCGGGCGTGGTCTGTCGGACGTCGATGAACCGGCGCTGTGGGAGAAGAGCCTGGATGGGCGCGTGCTGCACTGGATCGAAGTCGGCCAGCCGGATGCCGAGCGCCTGACCTGGTGTTCGCGGCGCACCGAGCGCACCTCGCTGCTCGCCTACGGTAGCCTGCGCGTCTGGGAAACCAAGGTGGTACCGGCAGTGGCTGGATTGTCCAATCTGAGCATTGCCGCGGTTCCTGAGGGCGCACTGGACGCCATCACCGAATCCCTGCCACGCAACATCAAGTGGACCATGATGATCTCCGAGGGCACC
The DNA here is from genome assembly GCF_029846335.1 of Cobetia sp. 3AK. Taxonomy (NCBI): domain Bacteria; kingdom Pseudomonadati; phylum Pseudomonadota; class Gammaproteobacteria; order Oceanospirillales; family Halomonadaceae; genus Cobetia; species Cobetia sp. 3AK. The sequence continues at coordinate 56,904 of NZ_JARWKR010000004.1, forward strand.
ATCTTCATCACCGATGACAATGGTCAGCACGAGATCAATCTGGAGTGGCTGAAAGGGGAGCGCTGAGCGACATGCCGTTCGCGGCACTGGCTGACTGCCCCTGAACCTTCAGGTCAGATACCACGAGACAGCCCCCGCAAATCTTGATTTGCGGGGGCTGTCTCGTAGAGGGCGAATCGTAGGGGGTAAATCGTAGAGGGCGAATCGTGGCGAACGACTCGCAACGCAGGCAGATCTGATTGCCGGAGAGGCCTGGCCTCACACCATGCTGATGTCGTGATCGACGATGAGTTGATCACGGCCGCTGGCCTTGGCGTGGTAGAGCGCCTCGTCGCTGCGTTGCACCCAGCTGCTGAGGGTATCCGGATGGCGCCGTTCACTGACCCCGGTACTGAAGCGGATCACGCCGTGGGCCAGGGGAGACGCCTCACAGCTTTCACGCAACTGGCGATCGAATTCTCGGGCCACGGCAAGATTGCCCGGCAGCAGGATCATGAATTCCTCTCCCCCATAACGCCCGGCCTTGCCTGAGTATTCTCGGCTCAACGTCTGGATGTGCATCGAGAAGTGCGCCAGGACCTGGTCGCCGTAGGGGTGGCCGTGGGCATCATTGATCTGCTTGAAGTGGTCCAGATCACAGATCAGCAGACAGCTGATGTCGCGTCCGCTGAGGTGGTGTTCGGCGTGTTCATGGATGGTGCGGTGATTGTAGAGTCCGGTCAGACTGTCCAGTCGGCTCAGGCGTTCAAGCTTCTTTGCATAGGCGCGAGCCAGATCACGCTCCTCTCGAATGCGCTTGGCGTAACCGGCGATCACGAGGCTCAGCAGTCCGAACGCCAGGGTATAGCTGACCCCCATGTCCAGGCTGCGCATCGCGGTACTCGCGTAGGAGGAGACCAGTTGCGGGTTGGCCATCTCCCCCCACAGCAGAATCCAGGGCATCAGCATCAGGCCGCTGATGATGACGCCACGACGCAGACGGTCCGGCGGGAGAACCCCCAGCACGTAAGCGGCGGCCATGAGATAGAACAGCAGCGTCGGGCCCGAGGCGCCGTGATTGAAGACCCAGTTGCCCGGCAGCATCACGAAGGTCACCAGGGTGCAGAACAGCCAGGACATGCGGCTGAACTCCCCGTGGAAACGTGAGCGATACCACATCACCATGACCATCAGACTGATGACGGCAAGCGCCACGCTGTACGCGGGGACCGTCAGCTCCATCAGATAGTTGAAGACAGCGGAAAACAGGCCGATCAGGACGGCGGATACCAGAAACCCGTGGTGCAGAATCTGTCGTGCGGAGCCATTCTCGCCAACCAACCAGCGCCAGCTGGTGCCTACCATTTTTGCAAGACGAGTCATGGTACCTCGACGGTCATTGGGCCAGTCGGATGCTTCAGGCATCGGCTGATGATGAAGGCTCATGTGACGTTGGTCGTTGTTCAGTGTCAGCCTACTCGAGGAAAGCCGTTTCCGGTTTCACTGTGCCCCAACGTTTCTCGCCTGTGCGGGCGGGCGTGACTCACCATCGCCTCAGGGACCGCCTGTCCTCGATGACAGGCGGCAGGGCAGCAGTGGTCCGGCGACAGGCTCGGATTTCATGAGATAGTCCTCATGCTGTTTGGACGATACTGCCAATGGCTGGCCGATGCATCTTTTCTCGTGTGGCTGCCTGTCCGAGGCTATTTCCACGGCGTGTAGCGATAGCTGTCCGGGTCCGAGGGGTCAGGCTTGTCCGACTCGGTGAGTGCCACGAGGGTGTTGCCGTCATCATCTTCTTCCACTTTCGTGACGGTGACGGGGAAGTTGGGTGACAGGGCGTCCAGTGCAGGCCAGTCCCCTTTCTGTATCGTGTTGCCCGTTTGCGGCGTGCTACTGGCACTGACCTTGATCGGGTCGCCGCTGACGGTTTGCCCGTTCTTCAGGTGCGTCGTGAGAGTGAAATGAACGTTCGCCATGTCATCCTTCCTATCAAGTGGTACTGATGGGGTCATGACTAGAACATGGTTCGTCCCATGGGAGAATTCAATCTTTTCCGGAGCGCCACGGGTCGCGAGTCACGCACTTGCGCGACGAATGACAAGAAATGTTCATATCGGGCTTTTCTTTTTGAGATCAATGCGGTACATTACGTCTCGTCTTGAGGGGGAAGCCTTTCAAGGACGAAGTCGGGACGTGGCGCAGCTTGGTAGCGCGCTGCAATGGGGTTGCAGAGGTCGCAGGTTCGAATCCTGTCGTCCCGACCAGAATTGAAGGGGTTCAGAAGACTTTCAATCGCTTGAAAGCCTCTGAATTCCGAACGATGATCCCTATATGATCCCAGTTCATTCGGTCATCGTTGCAAAGAAGCCAGCTCATTGAGCTGGCTTCTTTGCGTTCTTTCAGAGCGCTGGCAGCGCTCATGGTCTGTTGTCCTTTCTCGAGCGCTATCCTTCTGCTCTCGTCCTCTCGTCCTCTCGTCCTCTCGTCCTCTCGTCCTGCCGTTCTACTTTATTGTCATGATTTCGTCCTTGCTCACTTGCTGACGATCTTTCGCTCGACCCTCTGGTGGTTCAAGGGGCTATCGGTTCGCGGGCATGGATGCCGGTCTCCAGGTTCTTTGGTCTCCAGGTTCTTTGGTTTCCAGGTTCTGTGGTTTCCAGGTTCTGTGGTTTCCAGGTGCAATGGATGGCTGTCAGTGAACTCGTGACAGTGCTTCTCGCTTGTCTTCTATTAGCGATTACGGTACTGGTGGGTCGAGACCCCCCCACCCAGGAAAAGATCATGTCCAGAGACGCTACCCTCGGCCGAGCTATCGCATTGCCATTGATTGCCATGGGGCTGAGTGCCTTGGCATCTTCCGTGTCCGCGGCCTCTCCAGAACTCGTGAGTGGTTGTCAGGACAAGGCAGATTCGATCAAGCAGGAGCTCGAGGATGCCAATGCGCAGGGAAATGCCCATAAGGTGGAAGGCTTGAAGAAAGCGCTCGCGGCTGTGGAAAATGGCTGTGATGAATCCACCTTGCACAAGGAAAGAGAGCAGAAGATCCGCGAAAGGGAGGAGGAGGTCGGGGAGCGTCGACAGGAGCTGGAAGACGCCTTGTCGGATGGTGACAAGGACAAGATAGAGAAGAAAGAGAAGAAATTGACGGAAGCCCAGAAAGCGCTGAGCGAGGCGAGAGGTGAATTGGCTGGCGATGGAAGTCTTTGATCGTTTTCGTAAGAGAGACATGAGAGAGACATGAGCCGGTTTGACGTCCTCGTCCGCCAGTGTCCCGACCAGAGTCCAGATAGAGGCCAGCCGAGAGTTCGGTTGGCCTCTTCTCTTGTCGCGGGATGAAAGGACATGAGCATCTGATACGGTGAGCGAGAGTGGTCAGGGCTTGCATCCGGTCGTGTTATATCATTTCAACATATTGATATTGCTGAGTTATTGCGCTTATTGATCAAGATCAAGAAAGGCTCGATCTGCGAGGCCGGGTCATGTTCGCATGGCTTTCTTGATGCTGTGAGTATTAGATTTCTAGTATATACTGGCTTGCCTTCAAGGGAGGTGAGAATGAAAACGGTTAACATTTACATGGAGAGTCGGTTCAACCCGGAGCGTTCCATCCTCAAGGAAAGTCTGGGGGATGGCTACGTGGCAAGGACCTGTGCGGCGCAAGCCCCCAACTTCCTGTTCGAGGTGCATCAGGGACAGGACTTCGTGCTGGGGATAGAGGTCGCGGGGGCACGCAGTGCCGAATTCCTGTCGATCATCACGGAGGATTACGTCTATCAGCATCCCAGCATCGAGCCGAAGACGCTGGCGGAGTATCTCAAGAGTCGTGCGCAGCACCCGATCCGACGCAGGAAGCGTCAGGTCGAGGTATCCCCAGTGGCGTACTCTGGCTGAGAGTGCGTGCCTCAGACGTGCACATGGGAATTGCGGTACAGGCAGGATGACTCGATGCCGGGGCAGCGGTATCGAGGCGGGGCTGACACAGCCGTTCCGGCTCAGGCAGAGCGCCTGCGCCAATGTCTTGCAGCCTGCACCAGTGACGCGCAGATCACGCATGACACCAGCGGCAGGGCCACGTCCAGGCTGGAGTCCCAGTTCCAGTGGTACAGCAGGCCATGATCCCAGGCGACTGCCTTGGGGCCGCCCCCCTTGTACTCGTGCTGGGCGATTTCCCGGCCCAGAAAGATGGCGACCGCAATGGCGCCAGACGACCACAGCGTGAAGACTGGCCAGAGCATCAGCTGGATGATCACGGCGATGACCGCGTGCTCGAGCGCGCTTGTCCAGATGTCCGCCGTCAACATGTCTCAACTCCCTCCAGAATGACTCTGCCATATCGTGCAGACGCCCAGCGTCAGCAGTGCATCGAATCGCGCGTGGCGATCAATCACGCGTAGCCCAGCACTCGTTGCAGTCGTGCGGCGTTGTCGGCGACCCATTGGGCATTGATTGGCCCCCAGTCCCGAATCACGTAATGACCGATGTTGTGACGTTGACCTTCCGCATGCTGGAATTCACAGACAATCTCGAGTTCGGCAAGTGCCGAGATGGTGTCCTGGGCGGTGCGCCTCGGCATGCCGGTGGCCTCGATGATGTCCGGCACGCTGGCGATCTCGTGGGCGATGAGATGCGCCACGAACAGGCGACGATAGAAGCTGGTCTGGGTCTTGCTGAGAACGGTGTCGGACATGCAGGCTCCGCTGTCGAGGAAATCATGAAAGGCGATAAGGAGCGGCGGGGGCGATTGCCCGCCCGCCGGGAGGTCAGTGACTGAGCGTGTAGTCGATGGTGGTGACGACCCTGACCTGCTTGATATCGGGGGTATAGCTGTCGAGGTCCGAGATCGAGAAGTAGCCCTGGCTTGCATGCTTGATATGCCCCACCTGGCTGCCGGAATCCTCGGCGAACTGTTGCGCGGCACGTCGTGCATCCGCGGTGGCAGCCGCGATCATCTCCGGCTTGAGAGCGGCAAGCCCCGTGAACAGGAATTCGGTGCGATAGGCATAGTCCGCCGACTGCAGAATGCCGTCACGCACCAGCTCGCCGGTACGGGAGGCGCTCTGCTTGACGAGGTCCACCTCGGGCGAGCGCACCAGTACCGTGGCCTCGGCGCGGTAGCGCTCGTCAGGGCGCTGGGCGTTGTAGCTATTGGCATGCAGGTCGGTTACCTGCGGTGACGTCACGCTGATCTGCTCGGACGGGAAGCCGCGAGCGGTGAGAAAGTCCCGAATCTTGCGTTCATCATCAGCCAGCGCCTCGTGCAGGTCGGACAGGTGGTTGGCATTGACGCTGAAATGCAGTGGCCAGAGAGCCAGGTCTGCCTTGACGTCGCGCTCCGCCAGGCCCTTGACCGTCACCACCCGGTTGGACGCCTCCCAGACCTGTGCCGCTTCCTTGAGATAGCTGCCACTCCAGACCATCCCCACGGCCAGCAGGCCGCCCAATACCAGTGAGCTTGCGAGAGTGCGCATGTCACATCTTCCTTGAGAGGTGAAAGGCCCGTTGCCGAGCCTGTCTGATCAAGCCTCGAGCCTGCCGATCAGCGCTGAATGTGTCGATCCGCCGTGGGCGCCGGATCAGTCCTGGACCTTGCCGCGCATCGCCTTGATCTTGCCCTTGCGAGTCTTGCTGTCGACCCGCCGCCGTTTGGCGCCCTTGCTGGGGCGAGTGGCGCGGCGTGCCTTCTGTACCTTGACGGCATCAAGGATCAGCGCCTTGAGGCGTGCCAGAGCATCTTCCTTGTTGAGTTCAAGGGTGCGATGGCTCTGGGCCTTGATGATGATGATGCCGTCCTTGCTGATGCGTTGATCCGACAACTGCATCAAGCGTTCCTTGTAGAACGAGGGCAGGGTGGAGCGTTGCACGTCAAATCGCAGGTGGACGGCTGACGCCACCTTGTTGACGTTCTGGCCGCCATTGCCCTGAGCACGAATCTGGGTGAGGTCGATTTCCCAATCCGCCAGTGTCACCGAACTGGAGATGGTCAACATGGCATATCTCCTTGTCGTGGGGAGCCGCATCGAATCTGTCGCGGTCGTGGGGTCATGTTACCGCAATCAACGTCGGGCTTCAGAATCGCCCGAGAGTCGACCGGCAGAGTCAGTCAAGAGGGGAATATCCTCGTCTGGCACAATCTGGTTGCGAAGATATCACGGCAGGCGACACTCACTCCGCCTTCTCGGGCATCTATCTGGTACGCTGTTGCGTAGTGAGGCAGGAGTCGCTGACCGCAGGGCGGCTGATAGCCGGCCTCTGCATCCACGTGAGTCCTTCTCGTGTCAAGCGCTCTTCTCGAACTTGCTTTCCAGTCCCCGCGACGCCAAGGCATCGGGTCGTGGCCCTCGGGACGTTCCTCCGTAGGTCATGGACATGCGGGATGTCTGGCCTCAGTTCAACCTCTTGCGCAGCGTTCACTCATGGATATTCCGCATCAACGCCTCGTCTATTTTCAGGTCACCATTGAAGCGGGGTCGATCCGGCAGGCCGCCGCTCGTCTGGATATCGCGCCGTCAGCGGTCAGTCGCCAGATCGGATTGCTGGAAGAGGCGATGGCCGCCACGCTCATCGAGCGAACCCGTGATGGCGTACAGCCGACACGAGTGGGCGAGATGCTGCTGGACTACATTCAGCAGCGCGAACAGCTGGATCAAAGCTTCGGTGAGCGTCTGGATGCCTACCAGCGGCTGGAAACCGGCGAGATTCGCCTGATCATCGGCGAAGGCTTCGTGGGCGATCTCGTCAACATCCCCCTGCGCGCCTTCCGGGCCCAGTACCCTGGGATCACCCTCAAGGTCAATACCGGCAGCATGCAGAGCATCATCGACCGTGTGGTCGAGGATGAGGCGGATATCGGCCTGATGTACCACGAACGCGTGCACCCTCAATTGCGCTTCTGGCATTCAAGCCCACAACCGCTGGTGGCGATGATGTCCCCGGAGCATCCGCTGGCGGCGGTGAACCATGCGCTGACCCTGGAAGAGGTGGCAGCGCATCCCATGGCGTTGTGGGGCCCCACCCATGGAGTGCGTCAGCTGATGGATGACGGTTTTCGTGACGCGGGCGTACGTCCCCACATGGTGATGCAGACCAATTCCATGGAAGTGCTCAAGCAGGCCGCACGCTCGGAGCTGTGCATCACGCTGCTGCCGGCCTTCGCGGCTGCGCGCGAGCTGGAGGAGGGCGTATTGATCGCTCGTGATGTGGAATGCAGTGCCTTTCGCCAGGCACGCGCCCACATCATCACGCGGATCGGACGGCGCATGCCACGGGCCAGTCTGCAACTTCTGCGCCACCTGGAGCGCTGGATCACGGCCTTCAGTGGCCCCCGTCAGGAGTAGGCCTGTCGGGGGTGAAGACAAGACGCGTCAGCCCGCGATGGGGGTGGGCTCAGGCTTTCTCGGCAGGCGGCCGGGAGCCATCCGTCACCCTGCCCGGCGCCGAGGCATCGCGTCCTGATGAGCGAGGCGCCCCGGCGTCGGTCGGCGCGCTCGGGGCATCGGCGGCAGGTGATGAGGTGTGTCGTAGTTGAGCGGGAATATCGCTGAGCCAGCGATCACACAGATGATGGATGTCATCCTCATCCGCCGGGCACAGTTCGGGGGGTTGCCAGCGATCGAAGACCGCCTTCATCAACCCGGAAGGCAGCTTGAGAGTGGTCACGTAGCTGCGCGCCAGGCGCAGGTCGCGGCGCAGGGCACCGGTGGAGATACCGGAATCATAATCTCCCGGCAGCACCCAGCGCGGGAAATTCACCTCGCTGACGGCGCTGCGGCCGGCCCCCAGATTGATGGCATCGATGCAGGCGTGAGGCCGCACCCCGGCGCGATAGGCCATCGCGATCGCCTCTGCCGTGGTGATGAGATGGGCGGCGTGGAGATAGTCATTGGCCAGCACGGCCGCATGCCCACAGCCGGCATCCCCGACGTGCAGGTGCCGGGTAGCGATGGCCTCGAGCAGGGGCGTCATGCGTTGTACGGTGGCGTCATCACCGCCGACCAGCAGCGTGAGATGGCCTTCGCTCTCATCGCGAGGGTCGCGACTGGAAGCCGCTTCCAGCCAGTGATGGCCAGCCAGCCGGGTCTGCACGGCCAGCTCACGGCTGATGTTTACATCGCCCTGGCAGAGATCGACGATGACACTGCCCGGCGGTGCCAGTCGCAGCAGGCCTTCCTTGCCGGTCAGTACCTTCTGCACCTGTTGGGAGGTTGCCAGCGCCAGCAGGTAGACCTCGCTGGTGAATCGCTCACGCGGCCGTGAATGCGTATCGAACCACCGCTCGGCCTCGCTCTGCTCATGAGGCGCGTGGCAGCGTTGCTCCACCGTGGCGGTCGCAGCGGCCGCCGTCTCGGCCGTCACCTGGTCTGCCACTTCGCCCGCCACCTCAAACCCTGCCCTTGAGAGCGCCGTCCGGCTCCGTGCGCCAATGGCTTCCCTGCCGATCACGCTGATTTTCATGTCGCTCCTTCCTCACCAGAGTCATGACACTGTGTAGATTGCGATGGTCCTTGATCAAGTTCAACGCCGCGCCTGGCGACGTCATCCGCATCGCGCTTGCCGCCAAGGGCATGTGGCCATCAATCGCGCGTCAGCAACTCGCGCACCAGTGACGTCCAATAGCTGACCCCGATGGGGGTGGCAGCGTCGTTGAAGTCGTAGTTGGGGTTGTGCAGTGAGGCGCTGTCCTCGCCGTTGCCCAGCCAGATATAGGCGCCGGGGCACTCCTGCAGCAGATAGGCGAAGTCTTCCGAGGCCATGGAGGGTGGCAGATCGCGATGGACCTTCTGGATGCCGGGCAGATGCGCCAGGACATTGGCACAGCGTTCGGCGTGTCCCGGAGTATTGAGGGTCGCCGGGTAGCGTGGCTGATAATCGAACTCGACCTTGAGGCCATGGAAGGTCGCCATGGCATCGACGGCATCATGGAAGCGCTGCTGCAGGTGCGCCCGCAGTTCCGGGTCGAAACAGCGCAGCGTGCCACGCAGCTCGACCACTTCCGGCATCACGTTGAAGGCATCGCCGGCATGGAACTGGGTGATGCTGAGAATCGCGGTCTTGTGGGCCGGCGTCTCGCGGCTGATCAGCCCCTGAAGCTGGGTCACCAGCTGGCAGGCCGCCAGGATGGTGTCCTTGCCCAGATGCGGCATGGCCGCATGACAGCCATGACCGCTCAAGGTCAGGGTGAAGACATCGAAGGCCGCCATCACCGCCTCGTCATGCACGGCGGCTTCGCCCAGCGCCAGTCCCGGCCAGTTGTGCAGGCCGTAGATGGCCTCCATCGGGAACTGCTCGAACAGGCCATCCTCGACCATGCGGCGTCCGCCGCCTTCGTTTTCCTCGGCGGGCTGGAACACGAACACCACGCGCCCGGCGAAGTCAGGATCACGCGCGAGCATGCAGGCCGCGCCCAGTAGCATGGTGGTATGGCCATCGTGGCCACAGGCATGCATCTTGCCGGGTGTGTGCGAGCAATGTGAGACGGCGTTGGCCTCGGTGACATCCAGCGCGTCCATGTCGGCACGCAGACCGATGGTACGTCCCGGCCCCAGATTGCCATCCAGCACCGCCACCACGCCGGTCTCGGCAAGTCCGGTGGTGACCTCGAGACCCGCCGCACGCAGGATCTCGGCGACACGCGCCGAGGTGCGGTGCTCCTCGAAGGCCGTCTCGGGATGTTGATGAAACTCATGGCGCCAGCTGCGCAGCAGTGCCTCGTCGATGTTCTCGGGTAGTTGCATGCTGAATTCCTGTGGAAACCGGCACCCTGGAGTGCCGGCTTGAATGTGTTGAGAAGGGTTGAGCAACGTGCGAAGCCCGTGTGATCAGAGCAGTGCCTGCGCCACGACCGCCGAGCCGATATAGGTGCCTGTGAAGACCAGCAGCGAGATGATCACCAGCTTCCAGCCTGCCTGGCGGAACATGCTGAACTCGCGCTTGCTCAGCGCCAGACCCGCGTAGCCGAGTACCGGCGTGACGATGGCGAGGAAGTTGACGAAGCTCAGCTGCTCGGTGATCCAGCCGCTGCCCGGGAACCATGGCAGTGTCATCAGGATGCTGACCAGCGACACCCAGGCGATGGCCGGCAGATAGAAGGGCATCAGGCGAGCGACGCCAAGGCCGAGCATGGTCATCACGTAGAGGATCAGCATGCCGGGGGCGGCGTCGATCAGGCTGGCACCGTTGATGGTGTTGACCACCCAGCCGACCACACAGACCGCCGCGACCACCAGCGCCGTCTTGCCCAGCTGGTTCTCCGGGCGATCTTCGGCCAGCGCCTCGGAGGCAAGCGTGGCTTCCTCGTCATTCATGACGCCATTGTCGCCGGCTCGCTTGCGGCTGAAGAAGGTGAACAGGCGCTCGGCGACCGGCAGGGCGATGAACAGGGAGACGTAGAGGCCGGTGGCATAGGTCAGCAGGTTGCTGGCGCCGGCAAAGGCCAGCAGCTCCTCGCCCATCTCCGGCAGGGCACCGGCGATGGCGCCGGAACATGCCGCCACCATGCTGCCGCTGCCGACACCACACGCCATGGCCAGCGCACGCGGGTCGAAGATGTCCAGCGAGGTCAGGTAGCCCGCCATCAACGCGAACCACAGGGTGCCGAACATGGTACCCACGACATAGACGCCCATCACGCCGACACCTTCCGGGCCCTTGAGGCCGTATTTGTCGGAGATGATCGCGATATTGGGTTCCCGCGCGATGGAGTAGGTCGCGCCGATCGCCTCACGGCCCATCTTGAGCACCACGACCGCGATCGGCATCGCGATCAGCATGGTGCCCAGATTGCCCAGCTCCTGCAGGATCAGCGCCGGACCTGCCGAGATCAGTTGCTCGATGGCCGGGCCGATGGTGGAGCCGAAGCGGGCGATGAACGGCATGATCGACAGCAGGATGACCGGTCCTGCCGCCGCGCTGATCACCGGCGGGATGACGCGTTTCGTGCCGCTGAACAGGTGCGGATTGCACAGCACGGCCGCAATGAAGGCATAGAACAGGGGCAACAGCAGCAGGGTGCCGGGGCCGAGGGGGAACTTGAGGATACCGATCAGTTCGGCGCCGAGAGATAGCACCACGACCAGCAGATGCAACCGCCAGTCCAGGAGTTGAGCGAGGGGCATGTGGGACTCCGCTTGTTATTGTAGTGACTGCTTGTGTAGTAACTTCTTTTGTAAGAACTGCTTGAATAGCAACGACTTGTGAGGCGCCTTCCTGTCCAGTGCGCGCTTGTGTCGTGACGACGTCTCAGACACGGGCACCGCCTCGGGGAGACCCCGAGCCTGTCGCCCTCTGGTGGAGCGATCAGCGGGTTTCAGTATTGTCACGAGCGGCGCGCTAAAGAAACATGATAGGTGTACGAATAAATAGAGCATGCTGGCGGACGGCGATGGGCAGAGAAGGCTCTCCTCATACGAGGACACCCCGCACAGGGCGGGGTGTCGGGTGGTGCAGTCGCAGTGCGACAGGGCTCAGTCGTCCGTGATCACGCGCAACAGCTCATGGCAGGCACCGAGGCTGTGATAGTCACACTTGGCGCCGGGCGAGCTCTTGAGGTCATCGAAACGCTGGTTGTCGGCATTCAGCAGGCGATACCAGGCGCCGTAGCGATGGTCGATGAAGTGCTGCCAGGCGTAGCCCCACAGGCGTTCATACCACTCGGCGTAGTGCGACTCGCCGGTGGCCTCGTTCAGCAGCGCTGCGGCCACCAGGCTCTCGGCCTGCACCCAGAAGTACTTCTCGTCGTCGCAGATGGTGCCATCCGGCGCGAAGCCGTAGTAGAGCCCACCACGTTCGCCGTCCCAGGCCAGATCCATCGCCGTATCGAACAGACGCTTCGCGGTCGGCAGCAGCCAGTCGTCATCGCGGTGACGCTTGAGCATCAGCAGCAGCTTGGCCCATTCGGTCAGGTGGCCCGGCTGGAAGCCCCAAGGACGATAGAGGTTCTTGGGGTCGTCGCGGTTGTAGTCCCAGTCGACGTTCCAGTCGCGATCGTAATGCTCCCAGATCAGGCCATCGGCCTTGGCGGCCTGACGCTGGCAGATGTTGCGGGCCAGGGTCATGGCCCGCTCCAGATAGCGTTCGTCATCCGTGGCTTCAAAGGCGGCCAGCATGGCTTCACAGGCGTGCATGTTGGCGTTCTGGCCACGGTAGTCGGATAGCGTCTGCCAATCGGCGCTGGCTTCATCGGCGTACAGACCGTGATGCTCCGACCAGAAATGCTGCTCCATCAGGGCGTGGGTCTCGTCCAGCCAGCCGCGGGCCTCCTCGATACCGGCGCGCCAGGCCGTCGCGTAGGCCAGCATCACGAACGCCAGTCCGTAGCACTGGTTGGTATGATCCGCCTCGCCTTGCTCGCTCAGCGACCACAGGTAACCACCGGTCTGCGGATCGAGATGCACCTCGCGCAGATAATCGATGCCATGACGGGTCGCGGCCAGACACGCCTGGTCACCGGTGCGCAGATATTCCATCGCGAAGTTGAAGATCATCCGCGTGCTGCTGACCAGATGACGCGCTGCGGGTGCATACACGCTGCCGTCATCACGATACGCCTGGAAGTAGCCGCCGCGTTCCTGATCCACCGCGCGCGGCAGATAGAAGTCCATGATCGAGCGGATATGCGTGTCCAGAAAGCCGCGGCTGGCGAACGTTGCCGGCATGGGCGGCACTGCCTGCCGTGTCAGCGGTGCCTTTTGCGGCGCCTGCGCCAGTGGAGAGGCTTGTTGAGGCTGTTGCTGAGAAGTTTGTGGAGAGGCGTGCTGAGTCATCAGGAAACCTCCACGACGCCGGACGCCGCCTTGCTGGCAGTGAAGCTCTCCAGCGGGTTGAGCCAGTAGAGGTCCATCGCTGCCGTCCAGGAGAAGTCGCGACCGCCACAGCCTTCGCCGGTCACCGAATTGAAGTATTCATAGTAGCCTGCCGCCGCGATGCACTGCTGGCTGGCCTGCTTGATCCGGTCGGCCTCGCGGGACATGCCATATTCCTCACAGCCGATGGCCAGCATCCAGTTGATGTGCAGCCAGCTCGGCCCGCGCCAGTAGCGCTTGGGTTCGAAGCGGGTGCTGGCCGGGTGGGTGGAGGCGACACCGAAGGGCGCCTGTTCCAGCCAGTCCTCGAGCAGGCCGCCCATGCGCTGCGCCTGGGCACCGCTGGCGACCCCGGCGAACAGCGGCAGGATACCGGCGGTGGTGACGTGCTCCAGCAGCACGTTGGCGCGCGCATCGCGGCTCAGGAAGCAGCCCAGCTCATCGCTCCACAGCGCCTGCACGCCTTCCTCGGTGCGCGCCAGCGACTGCTTGAGGCTGTAAAGCGCCTCGCCGTGGGTGTTGACCAGGCCTAGCCCGCCGGCATCCTCTTCGCACAGCGCGATCAGGTCGCGCGTGCCACGGTGCAGGATGGAGATCAGGCTGATGTCCTCGACGCGGTACGGGCAGTCGCGATACAGCACCTCGGCGTCGTGCTCGTTCTGCTGGAAGAACTTCACCAGATAGATGTAACGGTCATATTCGTACTTGTGCGGGCGCTCGGACGGATCGACCAGCCCCGTATCGCGACGCACGTATTCGGCATCGACCGGCGGCACGCCAGCCAGCGGGCCATCCCACTGGGGGCTGTTGTCCATGCCGGACTCCCAGGGGTGATAGCTGCACACGCGGCCGGTATGTTCCGGATCACGGTCGCGGTAGAACCACAGGTGATAGCGGATGACGCCGGGCAGGGTGGCGGCCAGTTTCTCCTCGGCAAGCCGGCGGTCACGGCCTTCCTCGAACAGCAGCTTCATGACGCTGGCCAGCACCGGCGGCTGGGAGATGGCGCTGGTCGCCGGGCTGCGCTTGACGCCCCAGACTTCCGGCCCCGGGAAGTAGGTTTCCGCGTCACCGTGGAAGACGATGTGCGGCACCATGCCGTTGTCCCACTGGCCTTCCAGCAGACGCTCGATCTCACGCCAGGCACGTGCCTCGTCACCGGCCGCCAGCCAGCCCAGCGCGGTGATGGCGGCGTCCCAGTTCCACTGGAAGGGGTAGAGGCCACGCGTGGGGACGGTGTAGCCGCCCAGGTCGTTGAGCTTGAGAACGTCGTGAGCGCTGAGCGCGTCGAGCTTGGCATTCATGTAAGTCGGCTCCGTTCGGGATGACAGGTTCGAAATCAAAGGTTCTGGATCAAAGGTTCTGGATCAAAGGTTCGCAATCAAAGGCTCGGGTCGAAAGGGATCAACACGCCTCACGCCGACATCAGCTGGCCGCTGTGGTCATAGAAGCGCATCTTCTCGGCCAGCGGCCGGATGTGGATGTCACTGCCATTGGCGATCTCCAGGTCACTCGGTACGTTGACGCGCAGCATCTCGTCCCCGAAGCGAGCAGTCAGCTGCTTGTGGGAGCCCAGCAGCTCCGTGACCAGCACACGGACCGGGGCGAAGTCCTCGGTGGGCTCGAAACGCACCTCGAAGTCCTCGGGGCGGATACCGCACCTGTGGATCTGGCTGGCGGCCGGAGCGGTTTGGTGCCAGCGCGCATCCGGGGCGATGAAGTTCATCGGTGGATTGCCGATGAAACTGCCGACGAATTCGGTCGCCGGATAGTGGTAGATCTCGGAGGGCGGCGCGTACTGCTCGATCTGGCCCCCCTTCATGACCGCGATGCGGTCGGCCAGGCTCATGGCCTCGACCTGATCATGGGTCACGTAGATGGTGGTGGTGTCGGAGGCGGCGAGGATGGTCTTGAGCTCGGCGCGCATCTCCAGGCGCAGCAGCGCATCCAGATTCGAGAGCGGCTCATCCATCAGCAGCACTTCCGGTTCCATCGCCAGGGCACGCGCGACCGCGACCCGCTGACGCTGACCGCCGGAGAGCTGGCCGGAGTAGTGATCCAGACGGTCCTCGATGTGCATCAGCTCGGCGGTTTCCTTCACCTTGCGCTGGATGTGCGCCTCGCTGTCCTTGCGCACGCGCAGGCCGAAGGCGATGTTCTCCGCCACCGTCATGTGCGGGAAGACGGCGTAGTTCTGGAACACCATCGCGATGCGGCGATCCCGCGGTGCCAGGGAGGTGATCTCACGCTCGCCGATGCGGATCGAGCCGCTGCTCTCGTACTCCAGCCCCGCGATGATGCGCAGCAGGGTGGACTTGCCGCAGCCGGACGGGCCGAGCAGCACGGTGAATTCCTTGTCACGGATCTCGAGATCGATGGACTTGAGGATTTCCTGCTTGCCGAACTGCTTGCGTACGGCACTGATCTGGATGGCTGACATGGTCGGACTCCTTGTAATCGTGAGCGACGGCGCTGGATGGACAGGTGACCACCGTCGTCATGCATTGGCCGGTTGAAGGGCCGTACGCTAGCGGTTGGAAATGCCCCACATGCTGAACAGGTACTTGCGGATCGCGAACAGGAACAGCAGCGCCGGGACGACCAGGATCAGGCCGCCGGCGTATTTGATCTCGGCGGGCGACTCGGAAAGGCTCTGGACCAGAAAGGCCGTCAGGGTGCGGTTCTCGACGGTGAGAATCGCCGAGGCGAACACCTCGTTCCACGAGATCACGAAGGCGAATACCGCAGAGGCGGTGATGCCCGGCGCGGCCAGCGGCAGCACCACGCGGCGGAAGGCCTGCCAGCGGTTGCACCCCATCAGCCAGGCGGCTTCCTCGAGTTCCACCGGAATGCCCATGAACAGGCTCGAGGTGATCAGCACCGCGAAGGGCAGTGCCAGGGTGGCGTGGACCATCGCCAGCCCCAGGATGGAGTCATCGATGCCCACCTGGATGAAGATGACGGCCAGCGGCAGCGCCAGCAGCGGCATCGGGAAGGCCCGCGACAGGATGATGATCAGACGAAAGGCGTTCATGCCCGGGAACACGAAGCGGGCCAGCGCATACCCGGCGGGAGCGCCGAGCACGATGGCGATCACCATCGTGAAGGCGGCGGCCAGCAGCGAGTTGCCCAGCGCACTGATCACGCCCTGGTAGTGCCAGAAGAAGTCGAGGGTCTCGAAGCTCAACGCCGGGGTCAGGGTCTTGGGCCAGCCGCTGATCTGTTCCGGGGTGCTGACACTGTTGAGCATCAGCAGGGCGATGGGCACCAGCACCCACAGCACCAGAATCGCGACACCGGCACGGAACAGCCATTTCCAGGCCATGTCATGACGGCGTGGCTTGTGTGCGCTCTGCGCCTGCGCCTGGGAATCGGAACGAGAAGACACGGGAGCCGGCATGATGGCCTCGGATGTCGTGGATTTCATCAGCGTGCCTCCTTCGGAACGTTCAGGAACTTGAGGTAACAGCCGGTGATGACCACCGAGATCAGCATGATCAACACCGCGTAGGCGGAGGCGGCGCCGGTCTGCTGATAGAGGAACTGCCAGTCGAAGGTCTCGCTCATCAGTACCGGCATGTCGCTGCCGCCCAGCATCATCACCACCGCGAAGACTTCCAGTGCCAGCAGGGTGCGCAGGATCAGTGCCGACTGGATGCTCGGGCGCAGCATCGGCAGGGTGATCTTCCACAGGCGCTGCCAGTAGCTGGCGCCGAACACCTGACCAGCCTCGTCATATTCCTTGGGGATCAGCCCCATGCCCGACACCAGGATCACCAGCACGATGGCGGTGCCGCGCCAGATTTCCGCGACCACCACCGCCAGGAACAGCGCGAAGGCGTTCTGATAGTTGAGCCACGAGGTTGGCGCATCGATCACGCTGACCGCGCTCAAGAAGCTGTTGAGAAACCCGAACTGTTCCAGAATCGCCAGCCAGATGATGCCGGCGGCCAGATCGGAGATGCCCAGCGGAATGGTCCAGATGTAGAGGATGCTGTCACGCCCCTTGTTCATCTTTGTGACCATCAACGCCATGCCGATGGCCAGCACCAGCTGGACCGGCACCACGACACCGGTGAGCAGCAGGGTGTTCTTGAGCGAGGGCCAGAAATTGAAGTCCTGATAGATGCGCGTGAAGTTGGCGAGGCTCACGCCGCCGTCAGGCTGGGTGAAGGCCTGGGCGAAGATCTCCAGAAAGGGGTAGAGGAAGAAGGCGCCCATGAACAGCAGGCTGGGGGCGATCAGGTAATAAGGTAGCCAGCGATCGTGCTTCATCTTTGCTCACCTTTGACGTTGTTGTGATGGCGTGTCGGAAGGGTTTCGTGGCACCGGGTCGGCATGACAGGGGTTGGCGTACCGTCATGGCGACCCGTCGAGGGGTGCCGTTGCTGCTGCTTGTGTTGCGAGTGATGCAAGTGATGCGAGTGATGCGTTCTGTCGGTGCTGTCGAGCGACGGCACGAGTGAGCGAATTACTTGACCGGGCAGGGGCCGTCGCTGGGCGTGTCCGGCAGCCAGCAGCTGGCCCCTGCGGTGTCGATCAGCGTCTGCAGGCGCGGCGCGAGAATATCCAGCGTCTCCTCGATGTCGGCGTCGCGCAGCACGATCTGCACGAAGGCATCGCGGTAGATCTTGTTGAACAGGCCCGCCTGTTGCCCCAGGCCGCTGGGCAGCAGGGACAGCACGGCATCCTCGGCGGAAGACTGTGTCGCCACCGCCTTGCCGGACATGCGAATGCTGGCGGGCAGATCATCGGGCAACTCAGCGGTGACCACGGGGAAGAAGTTGGTGGCGCGCAGGGTGCGAATCTGGGCCTCGGGCGTCATCAGATAGCGGATCAGCTTGCGACTGGCTGCGGGGTCGGAGGCATTGGCCGGCATCGCCAGCCCTGCCACCACCGGCATGTAGCCGCGACCGCTGGGGCCTGCCGGCGCCGGGAAGGCCACGAAGTCATCGGGACGCTTGTTGAAGGCATCCTTGAGGCGCGCGGTGTGATCGAACGCCACCCATACCTCACCATTGAGCAGCGGTTCCTGCATGAAGCCGTAGGCGGTGGAGCGCGGATTGGTCACCGCCCAGATCTCGCGGAACTTCTGCCACATGGCCACGGCATCGGCGCTACGGAACTCGCGCACCACCGAGTGGGTGAAGGACGGGTAGAGATAGCCTTCCAGGAAGCGGTGGATCAGTCCCTTGCGACCGGCCGGGAAGCCCAGCTTGGGGCTGCCGGTGGCCTCCTGCATGTTGCGGCCCCAGGCCAGCAGCTCGTCATAGCTCAGCGCGTTCAGGTCGGCGCCTTCGGGCAGGTAGGGCAGCGCCTTGCGATTGGCCGCCATGATGTAGGTGGCCTGCATCCAGGGGATGTAGCGCTGCTGGTCGCCGCCCAGCTTGCCCAGCGTCAGGTATTGCTCGCTGATGCCCTTGTCCTTGAGCGTGCTTGCCAGCGTATCCAGTGGCGCGAGAATGCCGGGCGTCAGCGAGCCCAGCTCGCCATGCAGGCCGCCGAGCAGGTCCAGCGCGCCTTCGGGACTCGACTTCTCCGCCTCCAGTCGTGACAGGAAGGTACCGGTTTCCTGCGGCATGTAATCGATGGACTCGGCGTAGGGGGCCAGGGCGATCTCGCGCATCTGCTGGGCTTCTTCCAGCGGCC
Organism: Cobetia sp. 3AK; assembly: GCF_029846335.1. Classification (NCBI taxonomy): domain Bacteria; kingdom Pseudomonadati; phylum Pseudomonadota; class Gammaproteobacteria; order Oceanospirillales; family Halomonadaceae; genus Cobetia; species Cobetia sp. 3AK. The sequence goes on from NZ_JARWKR010000004.1 coordinate 75,332, forward strand.
TTGCCTGGGTGCTGAAGAAGGTGAGGTCAGCGAGGGCGGAGGTGCTGCCCAACAGTGCCATCACGGCGAGGGCGGTCGGCATCTTGCGCATGGGTGTCTCCCGGGGCGGGTAGTGGGATGAAGAGGCAGCGTTCACGGGCGGCGCGTCAGCCAGTGGTATCGCGCAGCAGAAGCTCGTAATCGAAACAGCGGTGGCGTGGCACACCCTCTCGCGGGGCCAGTACCAGCTCGATCAGCGCTTGGCTGACGGTCTCGAAGGAGATGTCCAGCGTGCTCAGGCTGGGCTGCTGGTACATCAGCGGTGGCAGGTTGTCCGCCCCGATGATGGCGATATCCCGGCCGGGCGTACGCCCGCTCTCGCTGACGGCTTCCATCACCCCGTAGGCGAAGATGTCGCTGGCACACACGAAGGCGGTGGGGGCATCGGCACTCGCCAGCACCTCTCTGGCGACCTGATAGGCGCTGGCGTAACCGTGGGGGCAATGGCGCGAGCTGGGGGCGAGGCTGGCCTCGCGCATGGCCTGCAGATAGCCGGTCTCACGCTCCACCGCGGTATAGAGATCGCTGAAGAAGTTGAGGAACAGGATGTTGCGATGTCCCTGCTGGATCAGATGGCGAGTGGCGCGCAGGAAACCATCAGCGGCATTGATGTCGACCCAGTCGTGCTCGTCGGCGCGGCCGGTGCGACCGTGGGTGACGAAGGGGACACCGCTGTCGAGCAGGAAATCGACGCGCGGGTCCTGGATGCAGGTACGCGCCACCACGAAGGAGTCAACCTTGCCGCCATCGATGAAACGCTTGTAGGTCTCCAGCTCGTCGCGGTCTTCCGGCACCGTGGTGACGATGAGGTCGTGCTCCGGTGCGGCATCGTGCAGTGCCTGCCCCAGCGCCACCAGCAGGCGGGTGTTGAACTGGTCACGAAAGTCGCCCTGGGCGCCGTTCATGATGTAGCCCACCGAGGAGGTGCGGCCGGTCTTCAGGCGGCGTGCGCTCTGGTTGGGTTGATAGCCCACGTCGTTGGCGAAGGCCTGGACTCGTTCACGCGTCGCTACGCTGACATCCTCGAACCCCCCCAGGGCGCGAGAGACGGTGGTCACCGAGAGCCCCAGTTCAGTGGCGAGATATTTCAGCGTGATCTTCGGTGGCATGGTGCAGGTCTCTGGCAAGGTGTCTGGCAAGGCGTCAGGTCGTGAAATCGCTGGAAAGCATCTTCCGAAACGTTTCGGATGGATCATTTCACTAAATTTGGCGCCCCCGCAATGCTTTCGATACCAAAGGATATGTCAGTAATGATTCGTAATTTTCAGACGTTGCGCCTGCCTGTTGCGTTGGCGCTGATGACACGCTGATTGAACGTTTCACGACATCGTGAACCGGGCAGTGAAGAGGGCACTCAAGGGGGCTGAAGAGGGTACTGAAGAAGGTACTGAAGAGGGAGCTGAAGAGCGCAATCAAGACGGCAGCAACGAGAACGCCCCGCAGAGCGGGGCGTCGTGGGGATGGCATGTGTCAGCCGAAAGGCGGGCCGTCGCGGGGTCAGCGTCTCTGGGGTTCGAGCGCTGCGGCCTGTTCGCGTCGGGTGGGACGAACCAGGCGGCCCTGTAGTTCCTCAAGCGAGACACCCTTGGTCTCGGGCATGAAGAACAGCACGAAGATCAGCTGCAGCAGCATCATGAAGGCGAAGAAGGCGAACACCGGCCCACCGCTGAACTGGCTGAGGATGGTGGGCATCAGCAACGCGATCAGCGCCGCGAAGATCCAGTGTACGGAGCTGCCGAAGGACTGCCCCATGGCACGGACCTTGTTGGGGAAGATCTCGGAGATGAACACCCAGATCACCGTGCCCTGACTCATGGCATGCGCCGCGATGAACACGCCCAGCAGGATCGGCACGCCATAGCCGCCCATGGCGGAGAAGTCCTCGAGATGGAAGGCCCAGGCGATCAGGCACAGCGACAGCAGATAGCCGGCCGAGCCGATCAGGATCAGGGTACGGCGGCCCAGCTTGTCGATCAGTGACATCCCCAGCATGGTGAAGACCAGATTGATGACCCCGATTCCGGCCGTCGAGAGCAGGGCGGCGCTCGATTCCAGCTGCGCCTCGGCCAGAATGCGCGGCGCGTAGTAGATGATGAAGTTGATGCCGGAGAGCTGATTGAAGGCCGCGATCAGGAAGGCGAACAGGATCGGCAGGCGGTAGCGCCAGGCGAACAGACGGGTGTGCTGCTTGGCACTTTCCTCGCTCTCGGTGCCACGGATGATGGCGATTTCCTCGGCGATGTCGGCCTTGGGGTTGATCAGTCGGATGATCTCGGCGGCGGCCGCCTCGTCATTGCGCTTGAGGATCAACCAGCGCGGGCTGCGCGGTACCTTGCAGATCATCAGCAGGTAGAGCGCGGCCGGCACGGCTTCCACCCCCAGCATCCAGCGCCAGTTCTCGCCGTCCATGAAGCCGATGAAGTAGTTGGAGACGAAGGCGATCACGATCCCGAATACCACGTTGAACTGGTAGAGCCCGACCAGCGCGCCCCGGCGCTCGCGGGGGGCGATCTCGGAGATATAGATGGGTGCTGCCACGGAGGACGCGCCAACACCGAGCCCCCCCAGCAGGCGGAAGAACGAGAACACATAAGGGTCGGTGGCCAGCGCCGAACCCAGCGCCGAGACCAGATAGAGGATCCCGATCCCGATCAGGGTCGCGCGGCGGCCGAAGTGATCTGTCGGCCAGTTGCCGAAGATGGCACCGATGACCGTGCCCCACAGTGCCATCGACATGATGACCAGGCCGTGCATGAGGTCGCTGAGACCCCACTGGCTCTGCAGAGAGGTGTCCGCACCTGAGATGACAGCGGTATCGAAGCCGAACAGGAAGCCGGCGAGAGCGACCGTGATCGACCATTGAAGAATGCGTGGCATGGCGTAGCTCATCCAATGAGGCGTGAAGGAAAGACAGCGATTCGCGGAGGTTAATCGTTCAAGAGTGTATAGGTGAATCGTGTCACCTGACAATAATAGCCTAACGTGAGCGATATCGTTTATCCGCTATACCTTAGGGTGAGAGGCGCGCCTGGCGATATCCGAGGCACCGTCACGTGCCTTTTTTGATGGCTGATATCAATAGGTTAACAATTAGGTGCTACCGTTATTCCAAATGGTTGTATCGTTATTCTATTTTTGCGTTCGCGCTCGGACAGGCGTAGGCTGAGGTCCATTCACCCTTGATTGACTCAGGAGGCCGAAGGATGACAACCCCGACACTGCAGCCCCATGTCGAGAGCTTCTTCGACGAAGACAGCAATACCTTCACGCATCTGGTGCGTGACCCGCACTCCCGGCGTTGCGCGATCATCGATCCGGTACTGGATTTCGATTACCCCGCAGCCCGCACCACCACGCAGTCGGCGGATGCCCTGCTGGCTCACATCGCGGACGAGTCGCTGGAGGTGGAATGGATTCTCGAGACCCACGTCCATGCCGACCACCTGTCGGCCGCCGCCTATCTGAAAGACACGCTGGGCTGTCAGTTGGCGATCGGGGCACGCATCCGTGAGGTGCAGGACATCTTTGCGGACATCTTCGCGGCCGAGGCGGGTTTTGCGCGTGACGGACGCCAGTTCGACCGCTTGCTGGAAGAGGGCGACAGCCTGGCGATCGGCGGGCTTGAATGCCGCGTGCTGCATACGCCGGGCCATACGCCTGCCTGCGTGAGCTATGTGATCGGTGACGCCGTCTTCGTTGGCGATACGCTGTTCATGCCCGATTACGGCACCGCGCGCTGTGACTTCCCCGGCGGTGATGCGCGCACCCTGTACCGCTCGATCCACAAGGTACTGGCGCTGCCTGACAGCACCCGCCTGTATCTGTGTCACGACTATTCCGCCGAAGGGCGCGAGGGCTTCTGCTGTGAGACCACGGTCGGGGAGCAGCGCCTGCACAATATCCACGTGCACACCGGGGTCGATGAAGCGGCCTTCGTCGACATGCGCACAAAGCGTGATGCCGGGCTTGGCATGCCGCGCCTGATGCTGCCGGCGGTGCAGGTCAACATGCGGGCCGGCCAGCTGCCGCCTGAGGACGCCAATGATCAGGCCTATCTCAAGATTCCGCTCAATCGTTTCTGACCCTCGTCGTCTGCACAGGTAAATAAATGACGTAGACTTCTTACGTGTCTATGCCCATTTTCTTTTCAAGGAGTCACGGATGAACAATCCCGCCAGCGATTCAGCCTCATCACCGTCACCAGCAACCAGGGGCGAGACGACCGTCACGGTGCCCCCCAATGCCCACAAGGTGGTGGTTCTGGGAGGAGGGGCCGGCGGGATTGCCGTGGCAGCCAGCCTGCTCAAGCGTCAGGCCGGCATGGATATCGCCATCGTCGAGCCATCGGAGCAGCACAGCTATCAGCCGGGCTGGACGATGGTCGGCGGCGGGATCTTCACCCCGGAGTCCACTCGCCGGCCGATGTCCACGGTGATGCCCAGGGGCGTGCACTGGTATCGCGAGTCCGTGGTGGGCATCGACGCGGATGCGCATGAGGTCACGCTGGGGGATGGGCGCAAGCTTCGCTATGAGCGTCTGGTGGTGGCCATCGGGCTTGAGCTGGACTGGGCGGCCATCGAAGGCCTCGAAGAGACCCTGGGCAAGAATGGCGTCACCTCCAATTACCGCTATGATCTCGCGCCTTACACCTGGCAGCTGGTGCAGTCCCTGCGCAGCGGTCGTGCGCTGTTCACCCAGCCACCGATGCCGATCAAGTGTGCCGGCGCCCCCCAGAAGGCGATGTATCTGTCCTGCGATCACTGGCAGCGTGAAGATGTGCTCGGTCAGCTGGAGGTCACCTTCCACAACGCCGGGGGCGTGATGTTCGGCGTGCCGGCCTATGTGCCTGCGCTGGAAGAGGCCGTGAAGGGCTATGGCATCGAGGTGCAGTTCCATCAGCGTCTGATCGCCGTGGATGGGGAAGCGCAGACGGCGCGCTTCGAGGTGGCGGCGGCCGAGGAAGGCGGCGAGCCGCAGATCGTCGAGCAGTCCTTCGACATGCTGCATGTGGTACCGCCCCAGAAGGCGCCGGCCTTGATCAAGGACTCGGGGCTTGCCAACGCCGCTGGCTGGCTGGAGCTTGAACCCGAGACCCTGCAGCACATCACCCATCCCGACATCTTCGGTCTGGGAGATATCAGCGGCACCTCTAACGCCAAGACCGCCGCGGCCGTGCGCAAGCAGGCGCCGGTGGTGGTGGAGAATCTGCTCGCGACCCTGGCCGGCGACTCGCTGGCGGCGGGCTATCGTGGCTATGGCTCCTGCCCGCTGACGGTGGAGAACGGACGCATCGTGCTGGCGGAATTCGGCTACGGCGGTGAGCTGCAGCCGACCTTCCCCAAGTGGCTCAATGACGGTACCCGTCCGACGCGCCTGGCCTGGCAGCTCAAGGCACGTGGCCTGCCGTTCATCTATTGGAACCTGATGCTCAAGGGCCATGAGTGGCTGGCGCGTCCGGCGTCACGCGATGTCTGAGCCGCCCGAGCTGACCCACGCCCGCTCGCGCGGTGCGCTGGCCCGCTGGCTGCCGCTGGCGGGTTGGCTTGCCCAGTATGATCGCCAGAGTCTCGGGCGAGATCTGCTGGCGGCGGTGATCGTCAGTGTCATGCTGGTGCCGCAGGCACTCGCCTATGCGCTGCTGGCGGGGCTGCCGGCGCAGGTCGGCCTGTATGCCAGCATGTTGCCGCTGGTGCTGTATGCGCTGTTCGGCACCAGCAGCACGCTGGCCGTCGGGCCGGTGGCGATCATCTCGTTGATGACGGCGTCTGCCATCGCAGGCATGAGCGGTGCCGATGGTGCCGCGCTCTCGACGCCCGAGATGCTCGCCGCTGGGCTGCTGCTGGCGCTCATCTCCGGTGCCATGCTGGTGGCGATGGGGCTGTTGCGGTTGGGGGCGCTGGTGAATTTCATCAGCCACCCGGTGATCTCCGGCTTCATGACGGCCTCCGGTGTCCTGATCATCGCCAGCCAGCTCGGGCCCATGAGCGGCCTGCGCCTGAGTGGCGGCAATCTGCTCGAGATGGGGGAGTCGTGGCTGTCATTGCCGCAAGGGGCCGGCGTGCATTGGCCGACACTGGCCCTCGGGCTGGGCTGCTGGGCCGCACTGACGCTGGCGCGTCGTCATCTCAAGCAGGGCCTGATGGCCCTCGGGATGAGTGAGAGCGCGGCGGGCATGCTGTGCAAGACCACGCCGATCCTCGCCGTCATCCTGTCCAGTCTGCTGGCCTGGGGCCTGCAGCTTGGCGAGCAGGGCATGGCACTGGTCGGCAGCGTGCCCGGCGGCTTGCCCACCCTGAGCCTGCCAAGCCTTGTCAGCAATGACTGGTCGGGACTGCTGGTGTCGGCACTGTTGATCAGCGTGGTCGGCTTTGTCGAGTCGCTGGCATTGGCCCAGACCCTCGCCGCGCGTCGGCGTCAGCGCATCGACCCCGACAAGGAGCTGATCGCGCTGGGGCTCTCCAACATGGGCGCAGGCGTCAGCGGCGGCATGCCCATCTCGGGCGGGCTGTCGCGCTCGGTGGTCAACTTCGATGCCGGGGCCGCCACGCCACTGGCGGGGGCCTTCACGGCCATCGGCATTCTGCTCGCCAGTCTGTGGTTGACGGACTGGCTGGCGTGGCTGCCACGCGCGACGCTGGCGGCCATCATCATCGTCGCCACCAGCAGTCTGATCGACCTCGCGGCGATCAGGCGCACCTTCCGCTACTCGAAGGGCGATGGGGCGGCCCTGATGATCACGCTGATCATCACCCTCGTGCAGGGGGTGGAGAGCGGCATCATCGTCGGCATCCTCGTGTCACTGGGGCTCTATCTCAAGCGCACCAGCCAGCCGCACAGTGCGCTGGTCGGACGCGTGCCGGGCAGTGAGCACTTTCGCAATGTCGAGCGACATGAGGTCGAGACCGACCCGGAGCTGGCGATACTGCGCATCGATGAGAGCCTGTATTTCGCCAATGCGCGCTATCTGGAAGACACCGTGCTGGCGCTGGTGGCACAGCAGCCGTCGCTCAGGCATCTGGTGCTGGCCTGCCAGGCGGTCAACCTGATCGATGCCTCTGCGCTGGAAAGCCTGGAGGTCATCAATGAACGCCTGACGGCAGCCGGGGTGTCGCTGCATCTGAGCGAAGTGAAGGGCCCGGTGATGGACCGCCTCAAGCGCTCTGAACTGCCGACCAATCTCGGCGGCGAGATCTATCTGAGCACCTTCGATGCCTGGCAGGCGCTGAGCATCCACGGCAGCCATTGTGGCCAGTGCTGCGCACGGGATGGGGTCAGCCAGACGGCGGCGGCCGGCTGATAGGAGAAGGCGCTGGTTTCATGGGAAAGCCGTGAAGGGAAGCCGCAAAGGAAAAGTGGTGAAGTAAAAAGGTGAATGAAAACGCCCCGCCTCGGGGATTGCCGAGGCGGGGCGTTTTCGTCATCTGATCAGGCAAGACGCTCAGTCAATACTTTCAATCAAGTACCGGCCCGATGATGTGCTTGACCTCCAGATAGCCCGCCAGGCCCCAAGGGCCCAGCTCGCGGCCGATGCCGCTGCGCTTGAATCCACCCCAGCTGGCCTGTACCAGCGGCAGCTGCTCGCTGTTGTACCACACCACGCCTGCACGCAGACGGCGGCCGAGCTGCTGGGCGCGCCTGGCATCACCACTGACCACCGTGGCCACCAGCCCGAAATCGCTGTCATTGGCGAGGCGAATCGCCTCGGCCTCATCCGCCACGCGACGGGAGCACAGCACCGGCCCGAAGATCTCCTCACGCCACAGACGGCTCTCCACCGGGACATCGGTGTAAAGCGTCGGCGCCACGAAATAGCCCTTGGTCGGCAGGCTGCGATGGGTGTCATCGCGCAGCGCCGTCAGGCCTTCCTCGCGTGCCACATTGAGATAGCCCAGCACGGTGTCACGTTGGCGGGCGCTGGTCATCGGTCCCATCTGGGTCGCGGCGTCCAGCGGGTCACCCAGCACCAGTGCATCGATACGACTGGCCAGGGCGGTGTGCAGGTCATCGGCGATGGCCTCATGCACCAGCAGCCGCGAGGTGGCGGAGCAGATCTGCCCGGCATTGAAGTAGATGCCGGCCATCACCCAGTCAGCGGCGTCGTCGATGTCGGCATCTTCCAGCACGATGATCGCTGACTTGCCGCCCAGTTCCAGTGACACCCCACGCGTACCGCAGGCCGCCGCCTGCATGACCTTCTCGCCGACCACATTGCTGCCGGTGAAGGAGATCTTGTCGATGCGCGGATGACGCGTCAGCGGCGCGCCGATGCCCTCGCCATCGCCGTGCAGCAGGTTGAACACGCCTGCCGGCAGTCCGGCTTCCAGCGCGATCTCGGCCATCACCTGTTCCGGCAGCGGCGTCACTTCAGACGGCTTGATCACCAGGGTGCAGCCCGCGGCGAGCGCCGGCGCGACCTTCCAGGCACTGGTGACCAGCGGGAAGTTCCACGGCGTGATCAACCCCACCACGCCGGCCGGCTCCTGATAGCTGTGCGCCGCATAGCCTTCGACATCATGCGCGACCACCTCGCCCTGACGGGAATCCAGCGCGCGTGCCTGCTCGGCGTAATAGCGGTAGCAGCCGATGGCGTCATCGAGATCGATCTCGGCCTCGGCGCGAATCTTGCCGTTGTTGCGGCACGACATTTCCACCAGCGCTTCCCGGCGAGATGTCAGCCCCTCGGCGAAGGCCTCCAGATAGACGGCACGCTCGGCGCCACTCAGTGCCTGCCAGCCCTCGAAGGCATTGGCAGCCGCCGTGACAGCGGCCTGTACATCACGCGCATCCCCCGCCGTCACCTCGGCGATGACGGTTTCCTCGAAAGGATTGGTGACCGCCAGACGGCGCTCGCCGTGGGACTTGACCCACGCGTTGTTGATGAACTGCTGATCGAGCTTGTGCATTGAAGTAGCTGACATGGGAGTTCCTTGCCGCCAGTGACATACGGGTGACTGGCGGTCATTGTTCAATGTTGTGAAGAGATGCGATGCGCCAAATCGGACTCAGCCGGCGATCGAGCGCTGCCACCCGGCCGCGTCGATTTCCACCAGCAGCGGGGCGCTAGCGTCGCGCTCGTCCAAGGCGACCTGCAGTGCCTGGGGGGAATCGATGGCGACGGCGGCGCAGCCGAAGCCGCGGGCCAGCAGCTGGAAGTCGGGGGCCTGGATGTCGACGCCCAGACGCGTGACGCCGGCGTTGTCCATGAAGCGGCGAATCTCCTCATAGCCCTGGTTGTGCCACAGCACGATGACGACCGGCAGCTGTTCTTCTACCGCGCAGGCGAGTTCCGACAGCGTGAACATGATGCCGCCATCGCCGACCAGCGCGATCACCGGCAGGTCCGGGCGGCCCAGGGTCGCGCCCATTGCGGCGGGCAGGCCGTAGCCGAGCGTGCCGTAGCCGGTGGAGGCATTGAAGTAGCGGCGCGGTGCCGGCTGGCTGAGCAGGTGGTTGGCCGCGTAGACCGTGGCGCAGGAATCGCCGACCCAGATGGCCTCCGGCAGCGCTTGCTGGAGGGTGTCGAACAGCGGCACGTAGGGCGCGAAGGCCGGGTCGGTCGGCAGGGCGAGGGCTTCCAGCGTGGCGGCGGTGATCTGCGCGCCGCGACCTGTGCCTTTCGGGTTGCCCTTGAGGTCAGCCAGACGATCGGCGAGCGTCTCCAGCGCCAGGCTGGCATCGGCGACGATACCCAGCGTGGCGGCATGATTGCGCGCCAGCTGCTCGGGGTCGATATCGATGCGGATCAACTCTCCGCCGATCACGAAGCCATCGTCGAACACCACGTCGTAATCGGTCTCGCCAAGCTCGGTGCCGATCGCCAGCACCACATCGGCGTCGCGCGCCAGCTCGCGTACCGCAGGCAGTGCGGCATTGGCGCCGAGATCCAGCGGGTGGGCGCCGCCGAGCAGGCCCTTGGCATTGATGGTGGTGACGGTGGGGGCATCCAGCGCCTCCACCAGTTGACGCGCGGCCTCAGGCGCGGCGACACAGCCACCGCCCAGCAGTACCAGCGGGCGCTCGGCGCCTGTCAGAAGGGCCACGGCCTCGTCGATCAGCGTCGGGTCCGGCGCGAGACGCCCGATGCGTGAGCGCGTGACGTCATGGGTGCTACGACCGGCAGGCAGTGGAATCTCGGCATTGAACAGGTCAATGGGAATCTCGAGATGCACCGGGCCGGGGCGGGCACCCTCGAACAGCGCAAAGGCACGGGCCAGCACTTCCGGCAGCGCGGACGGGTCGAGCAGGGTGTGGCTGAAGCGCGCCACGCCAGAGATCAGCTGCTGCTGGCTGGGCAGCTCATGCAGACGCCCCTGGCCCCGCCCGAGGGTGTCGGAGCGATTGACGCTGGAGATCACCAGCATCGGGATGGAGTCGGCCAGCGCCTGGCCCATCGCGGTGGTGATGTTGGTCATCCCCGGGCCGGTGATGATGAAGCACACTCCGGGCTTGCCGGTGCTGCGGGCATAGCCATCGGCCATGAAGCCGGCGCCCTGTTCATGGCGCGGGGTGACGTGGCGAATGGTGCGCGCAGTGGGATCAGCATCCGGCTCCAGGCCCCGGTAGAGTTCGACGGTATGTACGCCGGGAATACCGAAGACGGTATCGACGCCGTAGGTGTCACGCAGCAGTCGGATCAGGAGTTCAGCACAGGTCATGGCAGGCTATCCGGCAGACGGGAGCGCCGTGGCGCCCCCGGAAGTCATGAGGAAAAGGAGTCCTAGGAACAGGAGCCCAGGCACAGGAGGCTGGTGGTGGCACAGCGCTCTTGCGGCGGGCTGGCCTCGGCTCAGAACACGAAGACGTGGGCGATACCAGCGATGATCGGCAGGGTGATCAGCGTGCGCAGCACGAAGATGGCCACCAGTTCCCAGATCTTGAGCGGAATCTTCGACTTGAGCAGCAGGGCACCGATCTCGGACATGTAGATCAACTGGGTCAGGGACAGGCAGGCGATCACGAAGCGGGTCAGTTCGCTGTCGATGTCCTTGGCCAGCACCGCCGGCAGGAACATGTCGGCAAAGCCGACTAGCGTCGCCGGGGCTGCCTCTGCCGCGTGGGGAATCTGCAGCAGTTCCAGCAGAGGAATCATCGGGTAGGAGAGCCAGGTGAAGACCGGCGTGAACTCGGCCAGCATCAGCGCCACGGTCCCGATGGCGATCACCACCGGCAGCAGACCGAGGAAGATGTCCGCCACGTTGAAGCCGGCCGATTTCACCAGCTTGAGCGGGCCCGGCGCATGCTCGGCGCGCGCGACCGCCATGCCGAGTGAGTAACGCAGCACGCCACAGTCACTCTGGTTCTCTTCACTGATCTGGCAGCCGACCGGCTCGTGGTAGTCATCTCGCTTGCGCGACAGCGGCGGCAGACGCGGCACGATGACGGCGGCGATCAGCCCTGCGATGACGACGGTCAGATAGAAGGGCACGAACAGGTGATTGATGTTCATGAAGCTGGTGACCAGCAACGCGAAGGCAATCGAGACCACCGAGAAGTTGGTGGCGATCACCGCCGCTTCGCGCTTGCTGTAGAAGCCCTGCTCGTACTGCTGGGTGGTGATCAGCACGCCGACGGTGCCGGAGCCCATCCATGAGGCGGTGGCATCGATGGCACTGCGACCGGGTAGATTGAAGATGGCGCGGAACGGACGGCGAACCAGGCTGCCGATGAATTCCATGAAGCCGAAGTCCACCAGCAGCGGCAGCAGAATGGCCGCGAAGAAGAAGAAGGTCAGCAGGACAGGGGCGAGATCATTGAGCATCACGCCGCCGGTGAAGGCCGCCGTGACGGCGGCTGGCCCCCACTGGAAGTAGGTCATCAGCGCGAAGATGGCGCCCAGGGCGCGCATGGCAAACCACACCGGTGCGACATCGAACAGCTCATGCGCTGCACCCTGACGTGCCCAGTTCGGCTTGGCGAGCTTGACGAAGCCGGTGAGGATCACCGACAGACACAGCACCGCGACGGCGATGGCGGGCAAGGCGCTGCCGAGCGTGGCCTTGAGCCAATCGGCCATCAGGCCCATGCCGATGTTGATGGTGTCGCCAACGCTGAACGGCACCAGGAAGAAGCTGACGCCGAGCAGTGACGGCACCAGGAATTTCATCAGCCCCCTGGCCGTCAGCGGCACCGGGCGGGTGGCGATCAGGTCCTTCTTCGGGCGGGCCGCTGGGGTCGCGGCGGAGTCAGACGCGGAGTCATGCTGGGACGGTGCGTGCTCCGCCGTCGGGTCGATGCTGGTTGTCATTCGGGTCACCTTGATCTTGTTGTAATGGTCAGGCTCTGATCGGTCATTCGGCATGCGACATGCCGTCTTCGCGGGGGATTCTTCACGTGCCAGAGACGGGACAGGCCCCTGGCACGCGACCCGCCCTCCGGCGGGGTCTTTCACTGGCAATGGAGGTGCGGTGCGACTCAGTCGCGCTGTTGCACGCCCGGCAATACGCAGAGCATCTCGTAGAGCAGGGTCGCGCCCATCAGCGCGGTGTTGCCGCTGGTGTCGTAGGGCGGAGAGACTTCCATCAGGTCACCGCCGACGATATTGAGGCCACGTGCGCCGCGCACGATTTCCATGCCCTGGGGCATGGTCAGGCCGCCGGCTTCCACGGTGCCGGTACCGGGGGCGACGGAGGGGTCCAGTCCGTCGATGTCGAAGGTGATGTACACCGGGCGATCGCCCATCATGTCTCGCACTTCGGCCATCAGCGGGGCGAGTGACTTGAACCAGCACATCTCGGCGGTTTCCACGCGGAAGCCCTGCTGCCGGCACCAGTCGAAGTCATCGGCGGAGTAGCCGGTGCCACGCAGGCCGATCTGCACCACGCGGTGGCTGTCGAGCAGGCCTTCTTCCTGGGCGCGACGAATCGGCGTGCCGTGGGCGATGGGCTCGCCGAACATGTGGTCATTCACGTCGGCGTGGGCATCGATGTGGATCAGGCCGACCGGGCCGTGCTTCTTGGCGATGGCGCGCAGCACCGGCAGGGTGACGGTGTGGTCACCGCCCAGGGTGAGCGGCACGCAATCGTGGCTGAGCACTTCATCGTAGAATTTCTCGATGATGTCCATGCTCTTGGGCAGGTGGAAGGTGTTGATCGGCACATCGCCGATGTCCGCCACCTGCAGGCTGTCGAAGGGCGCGGCGCGGGTGGCCATGTTGTAGGGGCGCAGCATGCGCGATTCATCACGGATCTGACGCGGGCCGAGACGCGCGCCCGGGCGGTTGGAGGTACCGATGTCCAGCGGAATGCCGATGAAGGCGGCATCCAGGCCTTCCGCGGTTTCCTGAGCCGGCAGGCGCATCATGGTGGCCGGCCCGCCGAAACGTGGCATGTCGTTGCCGCCCAGTGGCTGATTGAATTCGCTCATCTGTCTCTCCAGGGTCTTGAGTCGCTCGCGATACGCTGACGGCGAGCGGGGTATTGTGATGGTTCGCCTGATCGCCTGGCCGGACGGTGTCATGAAAGCCGGCGATTCTCCTTGGCGCATACCCCAGCATTGCAGTAACCATGCCAACTTTCAGTCGATTGATTTTATTGGATTTTTTAAAGAGGTGGTTGTCGAGTGATTCATTTGTGGATCACTCGTGCGCCAATACTGATTCAAAAATGGATCACTGATTCATTTGTGGATCACATTCAGGCATCATCGAGAGTGTCTTTTAGCGCTGTACTTGCAGCGCAGTACTTGCAGCGCACTGTCAGGAAGTGCGCTGTCGTCAAAAGCACCTCTTGAAAAGACGTGCAAGACAGACCTGCGAGAAAGACCCGCAGAAAGCCCCGTCCCGATTCACAGGCTCGACCATGAGGTGCCCGCCATGTCAGAGCTCGACCACCAGATTCTCAAGACCATCATCGACACCGCTCACGATCACTACTTCGTGGTGAGCGCGGACGGCCAGGTGCTGGATGTCAGCCCCGGCGCCGCGGCGGTCTATGGCATGACGCGTGAGGCGCTGTGTGCCGCCAACGTGCATGACCTGGAAGCCAGCGGGGTGCTCAAACCCTCCATCAGCCTGGAGGTGCTGCGCACGGGGCGAACGCTGCAGATGATGCAGCTCACCGCCACTGGACGGCGAGTGGTGGCGCAGGCGCATCCGGTATTCGTCGCGGGCAAGCTCGAGTGCGTGGTCAGCCGCTCGATGGATCTCACCGATATCCAACTGTTGCAGCAGGAATATGCCGTGCTCCAGCAGCGCTTCACGGATCACCTGCGGCGCAACTCGCGGGGCAGTGAGCTGGGCGGGGGGAGTGCGGGGGAAAGTGATTGGGGGGCGGTGGGGAGTGCGCGCTCCGGTGCCGAGCAGACCACCCATGACGCGCAGCAGCAGGGGCGTGCCCTGTGTGAGCAGGCCGCGCGCGAGCAGGCAGAGTGTGAAGACGCCGCGCTGGAACTGGGCGAGCTACAGGTCAAAAGCCCCGTGATGCGTGAGATAGCGCTGCTGCTCAAGCGGGTCGCGCCCACCAACGCCACGGTACTGATGCTGGGCGAATCCGGGGTCGGCAAGACGGCCTTCGCCCATCAACTGCATCGCTGGAGCCAACGCGCCGACGGCCCCTTCATCGAGGTGAACTGTGGCGCCATCCCCGAAAGCCTGTTCGAGTCCGAGATGTTCGGCTATCAAGCCGGTGCCTTCACCGGCGCGGGCAATCGCGGCAAGGCGGGCCTGATGGAGCAGGCCGAAGGCGGCACCCTGTTTCTGGATGAAATCGGTGAGCTGCCGCTCGCCACCCAGACCAAGCTGCTCAAGGTGATTCAGGACGGAATGATCACCCGCCTGGGCGACACCACCACCCGCCGCGCCGACTTCCGACTGGTCGTCGCCACCAATCAAGACCTCGCCGCCCGCGTGGAGCAGGGACAATTCCGCCTCGACCTCTACTACCGCATCAATGTGCTCCCCGTCAGCCTGCCGCCGCTGCGCGAACGCCGCGAAGACATTCCCGCCCTGATAGAGCAACACCTCTCACGCCTCAATCAACGTCACGGTCGTCGCAAACTCCTCGACGCTACCCTATGGCCCGTTCTCATGCGCCAGGACTGGCTCGGTAATATCCGCGAACTGGAAAACTGGCTGGAACGCGCCTGGCTCAGCGCCCCCAGTGATGTCATCGACAGCGACTCAGTAAAATCACTGCTCAACACTTGTTCCACGAATAACGCTAATGGACTAGGCAATTCATTTGGCTTCAGTAATGACAAATCTAATGGAATAGGCGTTACTGAAAGTTTTCCCACTGCCGATACCTTACATAGTGACAATTCCCTCTCAGTGCATGCCGCTGAGGGGGCGGTAGCCATGCCAATACCCAAACTCGGCCCCAACGAAACGCTCAAGGAAGGCTTGGCACGCATCGAAGCACAGTGGCTACGCGAGATGGCAGCCGAGCTGCCCAGTACCTATGCGATAGCCAAGAGGGCAGGGATCAGCCAGCCTTCGGTGGTGAGGAAACTTAAAAATGTATAATCAAATTAATATTGTACTTTCTTGTTAGGGAGGAAGTATGGATATAGTTATAATTTCAGCTTTTGTTTCGGCTACGATTACGATGCTAATTAATTATTTCAAAATAACTTATTCAGCCTCTGTAATTTATAGATATGAAGAAAAAAGAGAAATAAGAAAATTTGTAGTCAGACATCATGGTTATTTGGTCCGTTATACAAGCAATATGAGTTACAGGTTGTTTAACATGTATTCAAATAAAAATAGATGTTGGTTAGATGTTGGTAAGAAATATTCTTCCAACAATTACTATTACAATAGCACCCTTTATAGGTTTATGTGTGTGATTGCTTGTATTTACCAAGTAGATCAAGAATCACTGATTATGAATACCAAAGTGGCTGAGAAAAAAGATTTGTTGTTTTTAAATTACTCCGAAGCAATACATTGGGTTATGACAGATACAGCCCTTTTTGAAGGGTTGGATTATAATAACTATGAGCAATCATGTCATTTTTTTTCGGATAAGCTAAGAGAATATGGCGCATTATGTGTTAATGAAGATAAGGTGGTTAGTATGGATATCTTTTTGAAGCATATTAACCATGAGTCTGGTATAGGGCCCGTATTAGATTATTTTGATGGCATCGAATTAGATGAGAATAATTTTAAGTGGGATAGGTTGGTTGTTCTTCATCTTATATTGCTTGCTTTCCTAAATGAATATGGCTATCGGAGACATAGAAGTGACGATAAGGTTTTCCTTGAAGTCGCAGGGAAGATCAATAACATACAGGTCTTAACTAACTTTGTCGAGTGGATCCCTAAGCTAGATTTAAATAATAACAAAGAGATTAGAAAGATAATGTGTGCATATGAAAAGCTGCCACGAGTTAAGCGCATATAATATTCATTATTGAGTATTCATACAAGGAGATGGCGATATGGATAAAAGAATTGAGGGTTCATGGTTAATACATCATACTCAGAAGTTGGGCCTAGTTACTTCTAATAATGAATATAGTTGCACTGAGATGGCGGGAAAAGCAGGTATGCTGCTTTCTGCCATTTCAGCTGATGATCAAGCTGATATTGATATGATAAGGGTAGAGGCTCTAGCCGGATCTGCTAACATCTCAAGGCTTGAACTTCCCACTTTACTGGGGCTGCTTGAAGAGAAAGGTGTTATTGATAAAAGCAAAAATTCCATATCTGTATTAGGTACTACCACCCATAGTTCTTTGATTCATACCTCCAATTTTTTTAGAGACTTCAACCCTAGACCTATAGAATTAGCAGCGATTGAACTTTCTGAATTAGCTTCTGACAAGCCAATCGATAAAAAAGAAGCTTTTCAATATTTCTCAGATACCTATCGACTTGATACCCCTTCTACTAAGAGGTTTTTCGAGACTTCAGAAATTATAGGTTTTATTGATAGTGAGAAATATGGTCGTGATAAGGAGATATATTTTAACGGTAATGTGTTTAGAAGCGGTAGCCCGAAAAAGATAAAATCAGTTCTTGACACTCTATCTCCAATAGATAATCAAAATCTGTTAAGTATTAATGGAGAACTAAAAAAAACTGCATGTATGAGTGTAATCGAAGTAAGAAAAGTATTGGGTGTACCTCTTTTTGATAAACTATGTGCTGTGGGTTATTTTGATATAAACGTAGTAAGTAACAGTCAGACTGATTATGGATACGTTACGCTACCATCGACGTTTTCTAAATATAGTTCTTCGATGGTCGATGATGCTTTTGATTTGGCTAAAGCTTTTGTGAGTTCTCTCACGTATGGGATGACGCGAAGTGAATATCCACGAGGTAAAATAAGTATGATTAATAGGCTTCTTCAAGTTTTAATTTCTGGAGAGCCAGTTGGGCCTGTTAATGCTATAGGTGAAGACTATAAGGTTTTAGAAGCTAAAGGAGTAATAAGAGTATTTAGCGGTAGCAAGAAAGGTAGAAGGGGGTATATGATGAAATTATTAAAAAGAGAGGTAGGTGAACTGGCCTTGCAGGCTATTAATCAAGGGGATATTAGTGAAAATTCATTAGAATGCATGCCAGGTATGGCTCTGACTAGATATAAGGGGCCAAGCGCGAATAGGGTAGAAATTCGGAAGCAGCAACTGAGTCGTGATCCTAAAGCCACTAACGATGTTATCCAAGCTTTGCGTACTGGAGCAATTTTCTAATGATTAATTTAAAAAAAGGGTTTAGAGCTGAAGAGAATTTAAGAGATTACTTTAATAGAGCCGGTTATTTTGTTGTGCGCGGGGTCCCTTTTAAATATGCCAATTTCGATATTACAGATATAGACTTATGGTTGTATGGTAGAGCTTCATCTGTTTCTAGAGAAATCACAATAGTTGATATTAAAAATAAAAAAACTCCTCAGGCAATTGAAAGAATATTTTGGATTAAAGGTCTTCAAGCAGCTGTAGGTGCGGATCAAGCTATTGTGGCTACTACTGAAGGCCGTAAAGAAGTTAAAGATTTCGGTAAAAAACTTGATGTTTTAGTGTTGGATAGAAATTTTATATCTAGATTGAATAAGAATAGTGAAGAAAATCTAACTAGGTACTCAGATGAAGAATTTTTTGAAGAGATTTCTAATTATACATACTCTAAATTAAATGGTGATTGGAAAGGGAGAATAAATCGTGCCAAAAGCCTATTAACCACTGGGCTAACTTTCGATAATGCAAATAAATGGTTGTCTGATTCTCAGTTCTTTGCTGAGCAAGGGTTAGTTTCACATATGCATAGTGAAATAGCTCTACGTTCATTTTATTTGATGCTCTCATACTTCGCGCTTTCAGTTGATTACCTCTTAAGAGATATACTTTTTCTAGAGCCAGAAGAAAGACGTAAGGCAATAGTTGAAGGGTTTCAATATGGTAGTAGCGGTAAAGAAGGAATAGAAAATAAAATTAGTATGTCATTATCACTTGTAGAACGGTTTTATGAAGGTGGAGCTAGCATATCCAAGCAAATAAAACATAAGGTCGATCATGAGTTTGAATCTTTAGAGGCGAATTTACTCGGGGATTATTTTTCCAAAAGCGAAGTATTTAGGACTCTTTTTTATGTGGCAAAAGAACTGGAGGAAATGTCGATGAGTCGTGAGTTTGTACATTTCTCTAATTCATCAGTCGGTGTGAAATCATTGATAGGATGCTTGTTTGATTATTGGGGGATGTCTAGGAATAGTTTGGTGCAAAGAAGCTTTGATGTATAGTTAGTTAATAAAAATTATAATTTAATTTGTTTCCATCACCATCAGACTCCCCATCACCCCTTCACATAACGGCTTGATCTCGCTGAAGCCTTCTTCGACGGTGAGATCTGTCTTGGCCTTGGCGTAGGTGGTGCCGTCGGCGGCGGGGTGGTAGCTGGTGCAGTGCAGGCGGATCAGCTTGTCATCGAGGAAGAGGCCGTATTCGCGGGTCTGTGAGGTGATGGGCATGCCCTGGTGTCGTTGTGTCATGGCGATATCGAACCAGTAGGCCTGACGGTGATCCACCCGGGTCAGGCCGGAGTCGAGCATCTGACTGTTGATGGGCGCCCACTGGGCCAGCGTATTGGTGGAGGCCATCACCTTGAGCTGCGCGTCACTGACGGTGTCGCCATGCAGGTCATAGATCTCGAGGATGATCATGTCGGTGCCGGTACCGGCCTGACTCTGCCACTTCTGCACGATATGCGGCAGGCGACCCTCGGCGGCAGACCATGAGGCGGGCAGGTGTAGCGCAAGGTTGATGCCCAGCGACTTGGCATGGCCCTTGGTGTGGAACTGCTGGAAATAGCCGTCGTACAGTTCGTACACCGGCTCTATCTGGTACTTGGTCGCCAGCAGGAATTCCTTGAAGGGTGAGGGCAGGTATTCGCCCTCGGCACGCAGGCGGATGGCCTCGATGAAGCGGGCGGCGAAGTCGGTGGTCAGCTTGTCGGCGGTCAGTTGCGGGGCCAGTTCCTTCTGCATCTGCCGGCGAATCCCGTCGAGCACTTCGCGTGCGTGCTCGCGCCCCATCAGGCTTTCGAGGTTGTCCGCGAGGCGTGTGGTGATATCGGGGAAGGCATTCGCGAAGTAGGCGGAGGCAAGGTCAGCGTCATGCGCGAGTTCAGGATAGGTCTCGGCGATGCGCGCCAGCGTGATGTCCTGAGCGATGACGAAGCCGTAGGTGCTGCTCAGGGTATTGATGACCCGAGGCGTGGGGCGGAACTGTGCGGCGTCGGCGCGTGCCGAGGCACCGACAGTCATGAAACATAAGCCCAGGCCGAGCCCGACTGTCAGGGCGGCGATTGCCAGCCCGGGAATCCCGGTAAACCGTCGTCCAGCTGCAAACGCCATGCGTGACATCCTGTCAGAGTGCGAATGTGCCAATCCTATCATCGGGGTGTGGGGACTTCTTGCTTCCCCACCTTGATTGGAAGACTAATCATGCGGAAGTATCAGGCGGCACGTCATGCCGGCGTCCGCGCTCCCCTTGTGAAGAGACCCCCAGACAATGACGTCCAGACAACACCTTTATTCGGTTGATCTCGAGTGGACCGGCAATCGCGGCGAGGGCACCACCCATTACACCGCCTATGAGCGCGATTTCGTGGCCAGTGTCAGTGGCAAGCCGAGCCTCGAAGGCTCCGCGGACCCCGCCTTTCGGGGTAACGGCGCGCGCTGGAATCCTGAAGACCTGCTGGTGGCCTCCGTCTCGGCCTGCCACAAGCTGTGGTATCTGCACCTGTGTGCCGACGCCGGCATTCGTGTCATGACCTATCTCGATCACGCCGAGGGCACGATGCGGGAAGGCACCAGTGGCGGCAAAGGCGATCCAGCTGACGAGGCGGGCCGCTTCACCGCCATCGTGCTGCGACCTGAGATCACCCTGGCCGCTGGCGACGATATCGCGCTCGCCCATGAGCTGCACCACCGGGCGCATGCGCTGTGCTTCATCGCCAATTCGCTGAATTTCCCGGTCAGCTGCGAGGCGGTGATCACCCATCAGTGATGGGCAGCCCTCAGCCCGCGTCAGACTGACCGTGTCGGACTGACCGTGTCGGACTGACCGTGTCAGACTGACTGTGACACAACCCGAAAGGCCACCAGAGCAATCTGGTGGCCTTTTTTGCTTTCAGCATCTCTCTAAAGAATCAGCATCTCTCTCAAAAACAGCATCTCGCGACCTGATCATGCGGGGTGATCAGCTGCGTGCGTTCACTTCCTCGATCAGTTGGCTTGCGCCAGTGAGGTCGGGCAGGCAGGCACCATCGGCGATCTTCGCCAGCAGTACGTCTTCCGCTTCTTGGACCTCGATGGCGTGGGTGGCGATGGCGGAGACTTCTGAGGGGGCCATGGCGATGACACCGCTTTCGTCTGCGAGGATGGCATCGCCCGGATTGACGACCACGCCGCCAATGCTGACCGGCACGTTGAGCGCGCCGCCGATTCCGGCGAAGCGGGTGGTGAGCGAGGCGACCCCGCGACTCCACACCGGGAAATGCTTGTCGCGAATGGTCAAGGCGTCGGTGGCCATGCCGTCGATCACCACACCGGCCACGCCCAGGCGTGAGGCGACCGTGGTCATCACGCCGCCCCAGCAGGCGCGGTGACGATCGCCCTGACGATGCACGATGAGCACATCGCCCGGGCGCACCAGACGCATCAGGTGGTTGAGCAGGGTGCCATCTTCCGGTGGCAGCGAGACGGTGACGGCGGTGCCGGCAATCCGTACCTGGGGCAGCATGCAGGCAATCGCCGGTTCGACGAAGCCGTGGGTGTGGAAGTGGCCGATGGTGGCCGTCTCACACTGGGTGAGCCGTGCCAGCAGCTCCGGCGCGACCTGGTCTGGCATGTCATTGAGTTGGTACATGGAAGTCTCTCGGCGTGGTCGGTCAGATCAGGCTGGGCAGGAAGGTGGTGAGTGCCGGTACCCAGTAGAGCATCAGCATCGCGAACAGGAAGCAGATGACGATGGGCCAGGCGGCGGCGTAGATGGTCTGCATCGGGGTCGCGGGGGCGGCACCTTTCACCGCGAACAGGTTGTAGCCGAAGGGCGGGGTCAGACTGCCCACTGAGATGTTGATCAGGAATAGCGTCCAGAACCATACCGGGTCAAAGCCATACAGCTTGACCAGCGGCGCGTAGATGGGAATCACCACCATCATGAAGGCGATCTGGTCGATGAACATGCAGGCGATCAGCGGAATCAGCATCAGGATCAGCAGCATCCATACCGGATCGAGATCCAGCCCGGTCACGCTGCTCACCAGGCCGCTGGTGGCGCCGGTGAAGCTCAACAACTGCGAGAACAGTTTCGAGCACGCCAGGATCAGGATGATCATGGTGCTGACCTTCAGCGACGACATCACCGCTTCGCCCGCCATCTTGAAGGAGAACTTGCGGTAGTAGGCGGCGACCAGCAGCGACCCCAGCACGCCGGTGGCAGCGGACTCGGACGGTGTGGCGATACCGAGCAGGATCAACCCGAGCACGGCGAAGATGATGATGCTGAACGGCAGCATGTTGATCAGGGCACGACGCTTCTCCTTTGCCGTACCGCCACCGCTTTCATCGACCGGCGGCGCACGGCGCGGGTCCAGCGTGATGCGCACCTTCACGTAGAGGATGAACAGCGCAGCCAGCAGGATACCCGGCAGAATACCGGCGATCAGCAGCCGCGCGATGGAGACATCCACCATCGAGCCGATGATGATCACCAACAGGCTCGGCGGGATGATCGGCGCGAGACTCGCCCCACCCAGAATCAGGCCGATGGAGAGCTTGTCGTCATAGCCGCGCTCCTGCATGGTCGGCAGCGCCGAGCGGCTGAGCATGGCGGTCACGGCCAGTGCCGAGCCGGACAGGGCACCGAACAGGGTCGAGAGGGCGACGACGAAGAAGTAGAGGCGGCCTTTCATGCGGCCCATCAGGGCATCCAGCGAGTCGAAGATCACATCGATGGAGCCGGAGCGGAACAGCAGCTCCCCCATCAGCACGAACAGCGCGATGGTGGTCAGCGTCTCCGAGGTCATGCTGTCGTAGACACTGTTGGCGAACATGCCGAAACCGGCGGTGCCCATCAACCACAGCGTGCCCAGCACGTTGATGGTCAGGAAGGCGGCGAAGACGGGGATGCCGAGGGCGAACAGGCCCATCAGCAAGGCGATGGCCAGGCCCAGAGAGAAATACCATTCCATGACTCAGGGTCCTTTTCTGGCGTCGGTGGTCGCCGAGGAGGCGGCGGAGTCGGAGTCGTCCGATGGGGTCGTCTCGGGCGCGGCGCGCGTGAAGGCGTGGCGCAGGAAGTAGAGGGCCGCATTGATCAACGCGTAGGCGATGAAGGAGGACACCCAGACCTTGGGGATATCGAGCCCCATGGCGGTGGTGGTGTGGTACTGGAACTGACGCAGGCTTTCCTGCAGGCAGATCCAGCCGGCCACGGCGCAGACGCCACCGGTGATCAGCGCCAGCAGGCGGTCATAGAGGGCGCGGGTGGCAGGGCTGAGGCGTTCCGGCAGCACGGTGATGGCGATATGGCCATGGGTACGTGCCAGTTCCGGCGCGGCCAGCGAGATGGAGAGGCACAGCAGGTAGGCCACCATCGCGCCAGACCACAGGGTGGGCGAATTGAAGAAATAGCGCGCGATGACTTCCAGCCAGAAGCACAGGACGATGCCACACAGGGTGACACCGCCCAGAAGGAAGCCTGCTCGCGTCACGCCGTCATGCACACGTGCAAGCAGGGTTGGCATGGTGGATTCCTTACTCGCTGACGGTGGTCAGGTTCTTCTCGATCGCCAGCTCGCGCATGGCGGTCACGGCTTCCGGCGACTTGTCGATGCCCAGCTGCCAGATACCGTCGGTGACCAGGGCATCCAGACGCTCGGCGTCTTCCGGGGCGAATTCGGTGGCCTGCATGCCAGCCTCGTTCAGTGCCTTCCATTCCTCGATCGCCAGTTCATCCAGCACCGGGACGATCTCGGTCTCCAGCTGACGGCCCTCGTCAAGCAGCACCTTCTGCTGCTCTGGGGTCAGGCTGTTGAAGGCGTTCAAGTTCATCAGCACGAAGTTGTAGGTCTGACCGAAGGTCGGCTTGGAGTAGTAGCCGGCGACTTCCTGCCAGCCCATGTCCTTGACGCCGTTCAGGCCCCAGGCCGCGCCGTCGATCACGCCACGGTCCATCGCGGAATAGACATCGCCACTGGACATCAGCACCGGCGTACCGCCCAGCCCCTTGGTGACATTGGTATAGGTGGGGCTGCCGCGCAGACGACGACCGTCCAGACCCGGCGTGCCGGTGATCGGCTCCTTCAGCACGTACTGGAAACCGTGGCTGCCCAGCGGCGGAATGGCGATCAGCTTGAGGCCCAGGCCGTTGTAGTGCTCATCGACCATGTCCCACAGGCCGGATTCACGCGTCTGTTCCGGATTCACCGCCACGCCATCCATCGCCGCGCCAACGCCAGTGGTGTTGGTGTGATAGGCGGCGTGGGTGTAGAGCAGCTGGAAGACACCGGCCGCGACGGGCTGCAGCTGCTCGAAGGGCGGCACGACGTCCGGGCCGGTCAGCTGGATGGTGAGGTCGGCGGCGTCATTGGCTTCGACTTCCTTGATGAAGCGCTGGGCGATTTCACGGGAATAGGCGGTGGTCTGGTCGTAACTGGACAGCATGCGCAGTTCGGTGGCCATTGACTGGGTGGCCGGGAGCAGTGCGAGCAGCGGGAGCAACAGAGCGGGCTTGAGGGTTTTCATAGCAGTTTCCACTTTATCGTTATTGTGTCGGGCGATGCTGTTTGCACGTACCTGGTGGGATCAGATAGCCAGGAGGTGCAGCGGCGTCCCTTGCGACTTGTCGTTGATGGTACGTCTTCAATCTATGAGCCGCCTTGGCTGCGGTCAACGAATCATCAGCCTTTTGGGCTTTCAAATTTCAATATGCAGTATTTGCGAGATTTATGTAAGAAAACCTGTGTGTTTGGTCCAGTGACTTCCAGCGTCAATTCGAGGGGAATAGTTCGGCAATTCAAGGCAAAGTCCCGATGCGAACCACAAGGCAATACGAGATGATCCTGGTAGAGAATCCAGAGTGATACTGGCAGATAACCCAGAATACTTATGGGCCATAAAGGGGGATGAATCTGGTGGAGAACGATGAAATAAAAGGTGAGAACGTAAGGGAAGGGGGAGAAGAAGAGGAAAGAACAGACACCACTGCAAGAAAGACAAGAACCGCAGGGCTTCGAGCGAAGATCGCCACAAGGCCCCGGTTCTCGATGTCGTGATGACAGCATCGGGAACCGGGGCTTCATGTTGCATGCATCAGGTCCTATGCATCAGGTCTCATGCATCGTGCATGTTGCATCATGTGTCATGCATGACGAGGCGTGCCCCAGCGTCTGACAGCGGCGCGAGCCCCGCTCATCAGGCTCAGCGCGTGGCGGTGTCGGTCGCGAGGCTGAGGCTCGGCTTGCGCAGCGCCAACGGCATCAGTGCCAGCGAGACCGGCAGGCCGATCATCACCGGATGCAGCCCGAAGGGATGACCCAGCAGCTGCCAGAGAATGGCGGTGGCAAGCCCGCCCCACATCATGATCACCCCGCCGCGCGGGTCCGGCGTGCGGCGACACAGGGCCACCACCGTCGGCACCAGTACCCCGCAGACCAGCATCGCGCTGCCGAGAATCCAGATATCGAGCAGGCGCGGGGCGTAGAGTGCCAGACCCAGCGAAATCAAGGACATGGCGATCACCGAGTGACGGCTCATGCGCAGCATGAAGGCATCATCACGGCCCTTCATGCGCGGCTTGATCACGTCATTGGCAATCGACGAGGCGCCGGCGATGAAGAACGAATCCGCACACGAGATGATGGTCGCCAGCAGCACCACGACCATGCTGACCATCAGCGGCAGTGGCAGGGTGGCCTTGATGATGGCGTAGAAGGACAGGTCCGGATTGGCCACCGCGATGTCCAGCCCCAGCCTGGCGAAGGCACCGATCAACACCACGGCACCACCGACCAGCAGCGTGAAGACGATGGCCACGGCGTAGCCGGTGCGTGCCGCCTTGAGGCTGCGCGCGGCCCAGAAGCGCTGCCACAGGTCCTGGCGCACGAACTGATAGGCGCCGATGGTCAGCATGTAGACCGCCAGTTCATGGCCGGAGATGCCGGTCAGGCTCAGGAAGTCAGGGCTGCCCTGTGGTGTGGGCGATGCACTGATGATCTCCCAGCTGCCGCTGGCGTAGTAGACGGTGACCAGCAGGAAGAAGATGCCCAGTGTCTGCAGGGTACCGAGAATCGCATCCGACCAGATGACCGCCATCAGGCCGCCCAGCCATGTCTTGGCGGTCAGCAGCGCCCAGGTCAGCAGGATACCCACCGGCAGCGCCAGGCCGAACACCAGCTTGAGCACCGTGGCCACCGCCACGAACTGCATGCCGGTGATGGCCGCGTAGGCGCACAGGATGCTCAGCAGAGTGGGGAGTCTGACCCCCTCGCCGAAGCGGCTGACCAGAAAGTCGGCCAGTGTCACCATCTCCAGGCGCCGGCCTTCGGCGTGAATCTTGCCGATGAAGAAGTACAGCGCGATGCCGGCGACGGTCATGCCCACCGGCAGCCACAGCTGCCCCATGCCGAAGGTGTAGCCCTTGGAGACGAAGCCCAGCAGGGTGGAGCCGCCGACGGCAGTGCCGACAAGCGTGCAGATCAGCGGAAAGGTCGCGGTGGAACGGCCGGCGACATTGTAGTCATCATAGGTCTTGATGCGGCGAAAGAAATACAGCGAAAGCCCCATCAGAAATAGGCCACATGCTATGATCATGATCGAGAGAATCTCGGTTTCTCGGCTATCGAACATTGTCATTTTTCCGCATTGTTGATGTTGTATTGATCGTCATTGACAGCTTGAGAGAAAGGCAATATATCACTCAAGTGGATGGCAATGGCGAGGCAGTGCTGACTTTCATGCTACCTGGCTCGTCACGAAGACGTTGCGTGGCCATTGCCACGCCGGGTGCGTCATTTTCTGGACAGGAATCCTCGCCATGCGACCCATCCATGACACTCTGGACTGGAACCTGCTGAGAACCTTCATCGTCATCGTTCAGGAGGAAAGTGTCAGTCGAGCGGCAGCCCGTCTCTATCTGTCCCAGCCGGCGGTGAGTCTGTCACTCAAGCGTCTGGAAGAGCGTCTCGGGCAACGGTTGATCGAACGAGACAGTCACAGCTTTCGCGTGACGGGGGCGGGGCAGGTGGTCTATCGCGAGGCCGTGGAGATCTACGCCAACGTGGCGCGTCTCGCCTCTGAGGTGGGCAACAGTCATACGGAGATTTCCGGGCATGTCTCGCTCCTTTTCATTACCGGCATCGAATGCCGATTCCTTGATAGCGTGTTCGCGCGCTTTCATCGCTGTTTCCCCCAGGTCACCTTCTCGATCCAGGAGATGTCCAGTCACGAGGTGCAGCAGGGGCTGTTGCAGCGCCAGGGCGCGCTGGGCATCTGCCTGGCGCAGCAGACACCGGAGCCACTGATGTCCCAGGTGCTGGCGCGCCAGAATTACCGCTACTTCTGTGGTCGCATGCATCCGCTCTTCGGTCAGCAGAATCTGCCGCTGGAGGCGCTGCGCAATGAGCGTTACGTCTCCTTCGGCAGCGAGCAGCTCGATGGCGTGCTGTCTCCGCTGGCGATGTTCCGCGCCCGCGAGGGCTTGCAGGGCCCGGTGATCGGTCAATCCAGCAGCCTGCAGGAAATCCGCCGCATGGTGTTGGCCGGCTGGGGCATCGGCTGTATGCCGGAGCACATCGTGCGGCGTGAGGTCGAGGAGCAGCAGCTGTGGCCCTTGCCACCCTACGGTGGCGTGGCCGATATCGACCTGCTCCTGATGTGGCACCGTGAGGCGCGTTTCAGCGCCGCCGAATCCACCTTCGTCGACTTCCTGCACAACGCGCTGGCCAAGGTGCCGCTGGAAGAACGTCTGCATCGCGGTCTGGAAATGCAGCTGCCGGACCCTAATGCCGTGCTGGCCAGTGACGGCGCGCCCGCTACTTGAGCCACCCCTGGCGCTCGATCAAGACCTTGTCGTGAAGACCGTCCTGAAGCCCGTCCTGAAGCGCGTTCTGAATGGCCCGCGCCGCTGTCACCAGTCAGTCCGGGTGGCAGCGGCGCTTCGGGGGCGCCCCTCGAGGGCCGACCGCCGGCTCAATAGGCCAGATTGATCCAGGTGGTCTTCAGGTCGGAGTACTTGTCCAGCGCGTGCAGTGACTTGTCACGCCCGAATCCGGACTGCTTGACGCCACCGAAGGGCACGCTGATATCGCCATCGGCGTAGCAGTTGACCCACACCAGCCCCGCCTTCAAACGCCGCGAGACACGATGGGCACGCGCCAGATCCCGCGTCCACAGCCCAGCGCCCAGGCCATAGATGGAATCATTGGCCAGTTCGATGGCCTCTTCCTCGCCGCTGAAGCGGGTCACGCCCAGCACCGGGCCGAAGATTTCCTCGCGCATCACGGTGCTGTTCTGGCCGCCTTCCACGATGGTCGGCTCCAGATACCAGCCGCCGGCAGTGGCGTCGCTGGGGGCGATGGCGCGGCCGCCCTGATGCAGTGTCATGCCTTCCGAGAGCGCTGTCTCGACGAAGCCGAGCACCTTCTCGTGGTGGTCCGCGCTGACCAGTGCGCCCATGCGCGTGGCCGGATCGAGCGGATCACCGGCCGGCATGGCGCGGGCGCAGGCGATCAGACGCGGCATGAAGTCATCGAAGATGGCCTCATCGACATACAGGCGGGAGCCAGCGATGCAGACTTCGCCCTGATTGATGAAGATGGCGTCTGCCGCGGCGCGTGCGGCCATGTCGAGATCCGGGCAATCGGCGAACACGATATGCGGCGACTTGCCGCCGCATTCCAGCCACACCCGCTTCAAGTTGGAGTCGCTGGCGTAGCGCATGAAGCGCTTGCCGGTGGCGGTGGAGCCGGTGAAGGCAAGCGCATCGACTTCCATGTGCAGGCCAAGCGCCTGGCCCGCCACCGCGCCCAGCCCCGGCGTGACGTTGAAGACGCCCGCCGGAAGGCCGGCTTCATCGGCGAGTGCCGCCAGACGCAGCGCGCTCAGGCTAGAGGATTCGGCAGGCTTGAGTACCACGCTGTTGCCCAGCGCCAGCGCCGGGGCGAACTTCCACGAGGCGATCATCAGCGGGAAGTTCCACGGCACCACCGCCGCGACCACACCCAGCGCTTCACGGGTAATGGTGGCGTGCACGTTCTCGCCGGTGGGCGCGATCTCGTCGTAATGCTTGTCGATGGCCTCGGCATACCAGGCCACCGCGCGCGCGGTTTCCGCCAGATCAAAGCCCAGGCTGTCGCCGATCGGCTTGCCCATCTCCAGTGTCTGCAGCAGCGCCAGTTCTTCGGCATTGTCGCGGATCAGCTGGGCAAAGCACTGCAGAACGGCCTTGCGCGCCTGGGGTGACTGGCGCGACCACACGCCGGAGTCAAAGGCACGCCGCGCCGCCATCACGGCGCGGTCGATGTCCTGCTCGGTGCAGGCGGTGACATGTGCCAGCACGTCTCCGGTGGCCGGATTCCAGGCCGGGAAGGTGTCGCAGCCGGTGCTTTCCACATAGGCACCGTCAATGAAGGCACGGGTCTCGAAGGTCAGCGCTGCCGCGCGCTGCTGCCAGTCGGCATGGGTCAGTGGGGCGGCAGTGGTCGAAGCAGTGGCAGTGCTCATTGGACGTTCTCCGCGGTGTTGTGGGTCGCATCGGCGTCGTCATTGTCGGAGCTGGCGCTGACGACACCGGCGCGCTTGAGCATCGCCAGCAGCAGCACGTTGGCACCGGCTTCGAGATCGGCAGGCTCGGCGTTCTCGCTCTCGTTGTGGCTGATGCCGTCCTCGCAGGGCACGAAGATCATCGCCACCGGATTGATGCCGGCGATCTGCACGGCGTCGTGACCGGCACCGGTTTCCATGTCGCGGAAGCTGAGGTTCAGTTCTTGACTTGCGCTGCGCACCATCTCGATCAGTTCCGGCGCGAAGGGCGTCGGCGGAATGTGCTGCACTTCGATCAGTTCGACATCGACGCGCTGCTTGTCAGCCTGATTGGCCGCGTGATGCTTGAGGCACAGCGCCTTGAGCTGGTCGTGCATCTCGGCCAGTACCGCCGGTTCCAGATGACGCAGGTCGACGCTGAAGCGCACCTGGCCCGGAATCACGTTGCGCGAGTTGGGGTGCACATTGAATTCGCCACAGGTGACGCGGCCGTTGGGCTGGTAGTCATCGGCCAGCGTGAGGATGTCGCTGACCAGCGCGCAGGCGGTCTTTAGCGCATCGCGACGGTAAGGCATCGGCGTCGGGCCGGCGTGGGCTTCCTGACCGCTGACCACCACGTCGAACCAGTGCAGGCCCAGCGAGCCGGTGACGGCACCGATGGTGATCTCCTCCTGCTCCAGCACCGGGCCCTGCTCGATGTGCGCCTCGAAATAGGCGCCGAAATCATGGCTGCCCACCGCCACGTCGCCGGCATAGCCAGTGCGCTC
This sequence comes from Cobetia sp. 3AK, assembly GCF_029846335.1. NCBI lineage: Bacteria > Pseudomonadati > Pseudomonadota > Gammaproteobacteria > Oceanospirillales > Halomonadaceae > Cobetia > Cobetia sp. 3AK. Next base: position 105,354 of record NZ_JARWKR010000004.1, read on the forward strand.
AAGCGACGCGGCAACGCTGTCGCCGTCGCGGTCGGTGGCGGCCAGCGCCTTCTCCAGCGGAATCAGGCCCGCATGCACGCCGGACCCCATCATCACCGGCACGAAGCGGCTGCCTTCCTCGTTGGTCCAGATCACCACTTCCAGCGGCGCTTCGGTCTCGATGCCGTGCTCATCCAGCACGCGCATGACTTCCAGGCCGGCCAGCACGCCGAAGCAGCCGTCGAACTTGCCGCCGGTGGGCTGGGTGTCGATGTGGCTGCCGGTGGCGATCGGCGGCAGGCTGTCATCTCGGCCCGGACGACGGGCGAAGATGTTGCCGATCTCGTCGACGCGCAGCGTCAGGCCAGCGGCCTCGAGCCAGCCAGTGACCAGCTCGCGGCCGGCGCGGTCTTCTTCGGTCAGGGCCAGACGGCAGTTGCCGCCCTTGGGCGTCGCGCCGATCTCGGCCAATGTCATCAGCGCGTCCCACAGGCGCTTGCCATCGACGCGCAGGGCGAGGGTGTCCAGCACGTCTTGAGTTGAGGATGTGCTCATGTCAGATACCTGCCTTGTCGTTGCGTGTCAGGGCGTCTTCGCGGATGCCGCTCAGCAGCTTGCCCGGGGCGATGCCGTCCGGGTCATAACGCAGCTCGATCAGGGCCGGCAGATGCTCGCGGTCGGCGAATTCCAGCGCGCGCGTGAAGCTTTCCTCGAAGTCCTCGTCCTTCTCCACCACCTGACCGAGGCCGCCGTAGGCGGTGACCAGCGCGGCGAAGTCCGGGTTGGTGAAGGTCAGGGCGATCTCGCGGCCCGGGAAGTCGTTTTCCTGGTGGGCGCGGATGGTGCCCCACATGCCGTTGTTGAACACCAGCACCACGATGCCGAGGCGGTACTGCAGTGCCACGCCCAGTTCCTGCAGATTCATCTGGAAGCAGCCATCACCGGCGTAGCAGACGGCGGGGCGTTCCGGGAATTCGAGCTTGCTGGAAATGGCGGCGGGCAGACCGTAGCCCATGGAACCGACGGTCGGGGCCAGCGAGCTGCCCAGGCCACGGAAGCGCACGTAGCGGTGGGCGTAGAGCGCGTAGTTGCCGGCGCCGACGCTGATGCAGCCCTTGCCATCGAGAATGCGGTCGACGGTCAGGCTGACCTTGTCCAGGCTCAGCGGGCCCGGCGACGGCTGTTCCTCAAGCGTGGCCAGATAGGCGGCGCGCGCCTCGCGGGTGATGCCGGACCAGCGCGGCGTGCTGTCCGGTGACAGGGTGGAGAGCGCCAGCGCGAAGCCGTTGACGTCGGTATTGATGGCCAGCGTCGGCTGATAGACACGCCCCAGCTCTTCCGGGTCGGCGTAGACGTGCACCAGCTTCTGTGTCGGCACCGGTGACTGAATCCAGCTGTAGCCTTCGCTGGTGGCTTCGCCGATGCGCGTGCCGACTGCGATGACCAGGTCACTCTCGACCAGCTGCTGGCGCAGTGCGTCATGCATGCCCATGCCGACGTGACCGGCGAATTGCGGCAGTTCGGCATCGACGCATTCCAGACGGCGCCAGGCGACCCCGGTGGGGATGTCGAAGCGCTGGGCGAAGCCTTCCAGCGCGACCTGGGCGTCGCGGGTCCAGCCGCTGCCGCCGACCAGCAGGAAGGGGCGCTCGGCGCTGGCGAGCAGGCCCTTGAGCTCATCCAGCTGCGGCTGCCCCGGGTAGGTCATCAGGCGCGGGTGCGGCTTGACGTCCGCGACCTGCGCCTCGCCCCACAGGGTGTCTTCGGGCAATGCCAGCACCACCGGCCCCGGACGACCGCTGCGCGCCACCTGATAGGCGCGGGCGATGTATTCCGGAATGCGCGAGGTGTCGTCGATCTGCGCGACCCACTTGGTCATCTCGCCGAACATGCGGCGGTAATCGATTTCCTGGAAGGCTTCACGCTCGATGAAGTCGCCACCGACCTGACCGATGAACAGGATCATCGGCGTGGAATCCTGATAGGCGGTGTGCACGGCGATGGAGGCGTTGGTGGCGCCCGGGCCACGCGTGACGAAGCACACGCCCGGCTCGTTGGTCAGCTTGCCGTAGGCTTCGGCCATGTAGCCCGCGCCACTTTCCTGGCGGCAGACGATGGGGTCGATGGCGCCCTTGTGCTCATTGAGCGCATCGATGCACGGCAGGTAGCTTTCGCCGGGCACCAGGAAGACACGCTTGGTGCCGTGCAGACGGATCTGGTCGACGAGGATCTGCCCGCCATTGCGCAGCGGCAGAGTGGATTCGTGAGTGTAGGTGTCAGCGGCCTGAGTCATGGGAAGGTTCTCGTTGTGGTTGCGTAAGGTGAATAGGCTGTCGGTGCAATAAAGGCTGTCCGAGCGAAAGAGGCTGTCAGAGCGAACGAGGGAGCCGGAGCGATGTCGTCAGCGTCGCAGTCGGTGGCTGTCTGCGGGCATCAGGTCGTAGAGCGCTTCGAGCTGATCGGGGTGGATGACACACCGCGCATGCAGTCCCTGCTGGTTGGCCCAGTGCTGGTCGGTGCCCAGCCCGTGCTGCCAGCGCCACGGACCATCGATGGCCAGTCGCTGATGTGTCCTGCAGGCAACGGCCAGTCGCTGGCGCCACGGTTTCAGGGTTTCGGTGATGATGGCGGCGGGCTGGTCCGGCATCAGGCCCAGGTCAGTGGCCAGGTCCCCGGTGCCGATCAGCGCGCCCAGCAGGCGTGACGTGTCACTTCCCGGTGCGAGCAAGGCCTCGGCGTTCAACAGGCCGGCCTCGCTTTCCAGGGTCGCGATGCTCTTCAGACAGCCCGCGGGCAGGGCATGCAGGCGTTCCTGCTCGGCGAGCGCCTCATCCAGTGCGGCCAGTTGGCTGCGCTGCTCGACGGCGGGCAGAAAGACCGCAGCAGGTGTGCCGGCCAGTTCGCCCAGTGCGGTCTGCAGCAGGGCGGTCAGTTCGTCGCGACCGCCGTGCTCCAGCAGGTTGAGGCGTACCGCCGGCCACAGATGCAGGCGACGGGCACGTCTGGCGAACTCGGCGAAGCGACTGATCGCCAGTGCACGGCCTTCGGGGGCGGTGAATTCCTCGAGATCGACCACGATGGCATCGGCACCACTGGTGAGCGCGGCTTCCAGTCGTGCGGCGTCATCCCCGGGCACGAACAGCCAGCGCTGCGGGAGGGGCTGAGTGGCAAGAGAGGTCATCGCTCAGCCCTCCATCAGGTTGGGCAGGAACAGCACGAGTTCCGGAATGAAGGTGATCAGCATCAGCACGATCAGCATCGCGCCCAGCATCAGGCCCAGCGGACGCAGCGAGTCGCTGACGTTGATCCCGGCGATGCGACACGCGGCCATCAGGTCGATCCCCAGCGGCGGCGTGTTGGCGCCGATGGCCAGATTGACGGTCAGCAGCACCCCGAAGTGCACCGGGCTGATGCCGTATTGCGCCAGCAGCGGCATCACGATGGGCGTCACGATGATGATGATCGCCACGCTTTCCATGAAGGATCCCAGCACCAGCAGCACGGCGGTCAGCAGCAGCAGGACGCTGATGCGGCTGTCGGTGAATTCGCCGATCAACTGGGCGATGGCCTGCGGCACCTGCTCGTAGGTCAGACCCCAGGCGAACATGCCGGCCGCGCCGATGATCAGCAGGATGGCGCCGGTGGTCTCGGCGGTCGCGCGGACGCTGTCCAGAAAGCCCTGCCAGGTCAGGCTGCGATAGACACAGGTACCGATGATGATGGCGTAGAGAATCGCGGAGGCGGCGGCCTCGGTGGGCGTGAACACCCCGAAGCGGATACCGCCGATGATCATCACCGGCACCATCAGCGCCGGCATGGCACTGAGCAGCGCGCGGCGGCGCTCGCCCGGCACACGGGCCGCGACACCGCCGGACCAGCCATGCTTGCGTGACAGGTAGAGGGCGACGCCGACCAGCGCGACGGTCAGCATCAGGCCGGGGATGATGCCGCCCATGAACAGCTGGCCCACCGAGGTGTTGGAGGTGGTGCCGTAGACGATCATCACGATGCTGGGCGGAATCACGGTGCCGATGGAGCTGGCGGTGCCGACCAGTGCACTGCTGAAGCCCTTGTCATAGCCGTTGCGGGCCATGGTGGGCAGCAGCATGCTGCCGATGGCGATCACGTCCGCCACGCCGGAACCCGACAGCGCGCCGAACATCATGCAGGCCAGCACCGCGACCACCGCCAGGCCGCCGCGGATGTCACCGACCATCGCCATGCACAGGCGCACCAGGCGCTCAGTGAGGCCAGCGCGGTTCATCAACTGGGCGGCGAGTACGAACAGCGGAATCGCCAGCAGGGTGAAGCTTTCCATCCCGGCCACGAATTGCTGCGCCGAGACCATCATCGGCGCGGCACCGAAGGCCAGCAGGTAGAAGAGGGCCGACATCAGCAGCGCGAAGGCGATGGGAATGTCGATGAGGATGCCGAGCGCGAATACGCCGAGCAGAGCCAGGGCGCCGAGAGTCATGGGGCATCTCCTTGGCGAGAGGAAGCGTTGTCAGGCACAGTGGTATCCGTCTCGTGAACCTCGGCTCCGATGGCCGAAGGGCTCAACAGATGCTCAAGCTGGATCAGAGCCATCGCGGTGCAGCACAGCGGCACGGACAGGTAGACGATGCCGGCGGGAATCTGCAGCGCGGTGGTGGTCTGGCGCATCGTGATGGCGCTCAGGTCCATGCCTGCCTTGGCCAGCAACAGCAGCATGATCAGGATCATCGCGTCGGTAATACGGCCGGTGATGCGCTGGACACGCAGCGAGCGCACCAGCAGCGGCAGCAGACCCGCACTCAGGTGAGTGCGGTTGCGGGTACAGGACACCGCGGCCAACAATGTCGTCCAGACCAGCACCAGCTGCGGCAATTCCTCTGCCCAGTGCGGCGGCTGACCCATCACCCAGCGCATGAAGACGGTCCAGATCACCAATGCCGACAGCGCGGCCACGCCACTGGCTGCCAGGGCCAGACAGCCCCGGCAGCACCAACGTGAGAAAGTGATCATCAAGGTGCGCACGGCACACAACGCGGCCAGCGGCTTGACGGAGGGAGAGGCGGAAGACATCGTCACTCGCCCTTGCGGTATTGCTCGACCAGGCCCATCAGCTCAGGCCCGAAGACGTCGGCGTAATCAGCCCACACACCCTGCACCTTGGCATTGAAAGGCGCGGTGTCGACCTCGTTGACCTGCATGCCTGCCTCTTCCAGCTTGGCGACCAGCTCGGCGTCATCCTTCTGGGTCATCGCGCGCTGCTTGTCACGCCATTCGTCGGCGCTCTTCTGTACCGCGGCCTGATCCTGCTCGGAGAGCTGATTCCAGCTGAAGTTGGACATGGTCAGACACGCGGGTGCCCAGACGTGACCGGTAAGGGAGACGTAGTCCTGCACTTCGCTGAACGAGGAGGAATAGATGATGGCCAGCGGGTTTTCCTGGGCATCGAACACGCCCTGCTGCAATGCGGAGTAGAGCTCACCGAAGGACAGCGGTGCCGGGCTTGAACCCAGCGCGGTGAAGGTGTCCAGACGCATCTTGTCCGGCGTGACGCGAATCTTGAGACCCGCGAGGTCTTCCGGGCTGGTGATGGGGCCGCGATTGTTGGTGACGTGACGGAAGCCGTTCTCCCACCACGACAGGATCTTCATGTTGTGCTCGTCGGCGATGTCCTCGAGCGCATCGCCCAGCTTGCCGTCATAGGCGGCGTAGGCGTGTTCGCGGTCCGGCCAGGAGTAGGGCAGTTCGACGATGCCGAAGCGCGCATCCAGCGGCTGGAAGGAACCACAGCCGATCACGCCGGCCGGCACGCTGCCGATCTGCATGCCTTCGACGACGGTCTTCTCATTGCCGAGCTGACCACTGGGGAAGACCTGGAAATTGACGCGGCCCTCGGTGGCCTCGGCGACATCCTTGGCGAAGCCTTCCGCCGCGATGTTCCAGCTATGGGTCGGCGCCAGCACGTGGCCGAGCTTGATATCCTGGGCTTGAGCGGCGCTCAGCGGCAGGGCACAGGCCGCCGTGATGGCAGCAGTCAGCAGGGCAGGCTTCAGCGGGACGGATTTCATCGGGACACCTCTTGGAGTTGTTATGGTCGTGACAGGCGTCTCTGTGTACGCCTTGACCCAAGAGTGTGTTCTGCTCGTGTATTTCGGTAGTTGCGAATTCTTATTCTTGGTATTAATCAGATTTATGCTGGGTCTGGATGCCCCACCCATCTGACCGCCCAGTTCTTTTATATACCGTTATCTTCTTTGGTACCCATTTCAGTTCTGGCAAGCCTGAGAGAAGCAGTAGTCATCGGGACACGCAACGCAAGGCGCCCGCGAAGAGGCGTGTCTTCGCGGGCGCTGATATGTCACTGATGTTCGTTGAGGCGGCCTGGTCGGCGTCTGAATGTCGCCTGACTGTCGTTTAAGAGCCGCCCTCGCGTCAGGCCACCGCCCTGTCCAGCGCCTGGCTGACATCGGCGATGATGTCGTCGATATGTTCGATCCCCACCGAGATGCGAATCAGGTCCGCCGAGACCCCGGCCATGGCGAGTTCTTCCTCGTTGAGCTGGCGGTGGGTGGTGGAGGCCGGGTGGCAGGCCAGCGACTTGGCGTCACCGATATTCACCAGGCGCAGAATCATCTGCAGCGCATCGATGAATTTGCCGCCGGCGATACGCCCGGCTTCGGCCTGATCGGCCCCTGTCGCGTCCGTCTTGATGCCGAAACTGATGATGCCGGAGGCCTTGCCGCCGGTGATCTTCTGGCAGGTGGCGTGATAGGGGCTGTCCGGCAGGGCGCCGTAGTTGACCCAGCTGACGCTCGGATGCTGCTGGAGGTATTCGGCCAGCGCGAGCGCATTGCTGCAGTGGCGTTCCATGCGCAGGGCGAGTGTCTCCAGCCCCTGCAGCAGCAGGAAGGCACTGTGCGGGGCGAGCGCGGCGCCGGTATTGCGCAGCGGTACCACGCGACAGCGACCGATATAGGCGGCCGGGCCGAAGGCTTCGGTGTAGACGACGCCGTGATAGGAGGGGTCTGGCTCGTTGAGGATCGGGAAGCGCTCCTTGTGGGCGACCCAGTCGAACTTGCCGGAATCGATGATGATGCCGCCCACGGTGGTGCCGTGGCCGCCGATGTACTTGGTCAGCGAGTGGATCACGATGTCGGCGCCGTGATCGAAGGCACGACACAGCACTGGCGTGGCGACGGTGTTGTCGACGATCAGCGGCACGCCATGCCTGTGGGCAATCTCGGCCAGACGCTCGAGATCGACGATGTTGCCGGCAGGATTGCCGATGGACTCGCAGAACACCGCTTTGGTCTTGTCATCGATCAGTGCTTCGAGTGCGGCGAAGTCATCAAAGGCCGCCATGCGCACCTCGACCCCCTGACGCGGCAGGCTGTGGGCGAACAGGTTGTAGGTGCCGCCATACAGCTGACTGGTGCTGACGATGTTGTCACCGACTTCCACCAGCGCCTGGATGGCATAGGTGATCGCTGCCATGCCGGAGGACACCGCCAGCGCCGCGATCCCGCCTTCGACGGCGGCCATGCGCTGCTCCAGCACGTCATTGGTCGGGTTCATGATGCGGGTATAGATGTTGCCCGGCACCTTGAGATCGAACAGGTCCGCGCCGTGCTGGGTGTCGTCGAAGGTGTAGGAGGTGGTCTGGTAGATCGGCACCGCCGCCGCCTTGGTAGTGGCTTCCGAGGTGTAGCCGTGATGCAGGGCGAGAGATTCCAGCTTCATGTTGTCGACTGACATGGCAGTGTCCTTGTGCGAGAGCGTGGCGAAGATCTTGTTGTGGGGTGCGGTTTTGGTGCGTGCCGTTTTCATGCGAGCCGTGTGCCGTTCAGGTGCTGCCGCAATCGGCAGGCATGGCGCGGGCCGCGATGCCGCTCAACATTAGCAACGGGGCATCTCCAGGTCCATGCGTCGTTCACGCCGTCACGACAGGCCGCTGGCTGGGCGGCACGCCGAACTGGCGACGAAAGGCGGTGGCGAAATTGGCCGCGCTGCGATACCCCGCCATCTCGGCGGCGGCCTCCACCGTGACATTGCGGTCCTGCAACAGGTGCGCCGCGCGGAGCAACTGCCGCCGTCTCAGGTCCCGCGACATGGTCTGGCCGTAGGCGTCGCGATAGCGGCGCTGCAACTGGCGCACGCTCATGCCCAGCCGGGCGGCGATCTCTGCCTGACTCAGATAGGCCACTTCCCCGCTGGAGATCCAGTCCTCGAGCCTCGCCTGCCACTCTGACGTGCCCTGCAGGCGGCGCTGTGTGCTGTCATCCGCCAGGGACGGTCTGGCCGCCAGGCACTCGCTGATCACCTCAAGCGCCACTGACTCGATGCCGAGTCTAAGCGCCAGCGTTCCCGGCCGTTGGCGACTGAATTCCTCCAGGCGCTCGACCAGACGCGCAGACGGCTGCCAATGGTAATGCGCCAGATGCCGCGCCTCGGGCATCACCTCGCTGGCGCTTGAGACCCCCAGATGCCACGTCAGCCACGCCGGTGTCAGCGTCAGGATGGCGCTGTGCTCATAAGCCCCCTTGGGGCTTTGCAGTCGGAATTCGGTGAGTTCATCGAGCGCGATGCACAGCGCTCGGCCCGGCTTCAGCGCATGGCGCTGTGGCCCGAAACTGACCTTTGGCTCCCCACGCCATACCACGGCGATCTTCAGCGATGGCTCGATGCGGGAGCGAATCATCAGATCCGCCCGCTTGCGGATGCGGTTGAGGCGCATGAACAGGCCCGGCTGCACTTCCTGCAGGTGCATGTTGCCGATCAGCGCGCCATCGGCTGACTGGCCCTCGGCGGGCTGGCATTGGTGGTCGCTGGTCAGTGCTCGCGCCATGCGGTGCACGTAATCGAGCTCGATGATCCGGTGGCGTGCGCCTGCCGAGGTGTGAGAGCTGGCGAGGCCGGGAGGGGGAGTAAGGCTCATCTTGTCGCACCTGCAAACATCAGGGAGGGTTCCGCAAAGGTTTTTGTCGTCATGGAGTGCCAAAATGCCCCGTCAGTCACACAGATGCAAATAATTATCATTAGTGGCGATAGCCAGGTGAGCCAAGGGGACACGATGAAGAAGGTGACGGTACGGGGACGCGGTCTGTGCGGGGCAGGCACGCGTCGCTTGATGATCGGGGCGGGCGTGGTGCTGGTCAGTCTGCCGGCACAGGCGGAAGACGCGACGATGGTGCTGGATACCCAGCGGGTGACGGGGCTGCGCCTGTATGACATGGCGTCCAGTGAGCAGAGCGGTGGCTACAGCGTTGACGCTGCCACGGTGGGCTCGAAGGTGCCGGCCTCGCTGCGCGACATTCCGCAGTCGGTAAGCGTGGTGACCCATGACGCCATCGAGGACCAGAACTTCATCACCCTGGATCAGCTGGCAGCACGGACGCCCGGCGTGCGGGTGCTGAACAATGACAGCGGTCGCTCCTCGATCTTCGCGCGTGGCTATGAATACGATGCCTACAGCATCGATGGGCTCTCCGCGCCGATGTCGAGTCTGACGGGCTCGGTGCCATCCTTGACCGCCATCGACCGGGTCGAGGTCATGCGTGGGCCGTCCGGTCTGTTCAACAGTACCAGTGAGCTGGGCGGGGTCATCAATCTGGTGCGCAAGCGCCCGACCGATACCTTCCAGGGCTCCATCAGCGGCAGTGTCGGTACGCTGGAAGACCGAAGCGTCAGTGTCGATCTCTCCGGGCCCATCGATGAGCAGGGCCGCATCCGTGGACGCCTGGTGACCCGCTCCACCGAGCAGGCGCAGTGGGTGGATGACAATGACAACACGCTGAATGATTTCTATGGCGCGCTGGATATCGATCTCGACGAGAATACCGAGCTGTCGCTGGGGGTGATCCACAACACCAAGGACATCAGCGTCAATCAGGGTCAGCCGGTCGATGGTGACAACAACTTCACCTATGGCCGCCGTTCGGCATTCTACGGCGCGGACTGGAACAGCTTCGAGAGCGATGCCACCGATGTGATCGCCGAGCTGACCCACCGCTTCAGCTCACGCGGCTATGGCCGACTGGCGGCGCGCTACAGTGATCGCAATGCCGATTACGAATACGCCTACAGTGGCTCGGCACTGAGCGATACCGGCGACTTGAGCAGTGTCGCGGGCTATGCCGGTGTCACCGATGAGACCTCGGTGAGCGTGGATGCCAGCTACACCCAGGGCTTCGATGCCTTCGGCAACCAGAGCGAATTCGTGGTCGGGGTCGATTACAAGACATCGGACTCGGATACCACCGCGGCGCGCACCGGCAACTTGACCGGCTCCAGCGCCAGCATCAGCGAGCTGAACTCCCTGGCCTATGTCGACATTCTCGGCAACGCCCGGGATGGCGTGAGCGGTTACAGCCTGTCGCGCACCGAGACCACCCTGGAGGAGCAGGGCCTGTACGGCAAGGTGACACTGCGTCCCGTGGCACCGCTGGCGGTGATACTGGGTGCGCGCGTCAGCCAGTTCTCGGCCGAGACCGAAGACAAGCTCAACGGCGGCAGCAGTGACATGCAGGACACCGCCGTCACGCCCTATGGCGGACTCGTCTATGACCTGGACGCCGACCACTCCCTCTATGCCAGCTACTCCAGAGTCTTCGAGCCACAGACCCGCGAAGGCGAGGATGGGGACCTGATCGACCCGCGCGAAGGCGAGCAATACGAGATCGGGATCAAGGGCAGCTATCTGGATGGCGCACTGAATGCGCGTATCAGTGGCTTCCAGCTGACCGACAGCCACCGTGCTGCCTCCTCGACCGACGGTAGCGTCAGTTATTCGGTGGATTCCGGCAAGATGCGTATCACCGGTGCGGAGCTTGAGCTGGCCGGCAACATCACGCCGCAGTGGGATGTCATCTTCGGCTACACCTACATGGATTCCGAGGTGCTGGAGGCCGGCAGCTCCGATGCACTGCTGATGCTGATGCCCAACAACATGGTCAATCTGTGGACCCAGTATCGCTTCGAGGGCAACCTGCTGGATGGCGTGTCCGTCGGTGCCGGGATGACGGCACTGAGCGATTTCGACAGCACCCAGGGCACCATCCAGGCACCGGGCTATGCCGTGTTCGATGCCATGCTCGGCTATCAGTTCACGCCCAAACTCAGTGGCCAGCTCAACGTCTACAACCTGTTCGATCGTGAATATTACGTGCGCGCCGGTTCCGCCAGTGTCTTCAATTTCGTAGGGCGCCCGGCCAGTGCCGTCGCCACCATGAAGTATGAGTTCTGAGCATGAGGATCGGATTGCGAGCGCGCATGAGGCTATTCGCACGACTGCAGGCATGGGGACTCATCATGCTGACATCCGGCGCTGTCAGCTTGCCGGCCATGGCCATGGCCATGACCATGACTCAGGCCGCTGACAATGCAGTGTTGCCTGGCATGACGACCTCCTTCACTCAGCACTCATCCACCACGGGACATGACTACCTGATCCAGGTCGCGCTGCCGCAGGTCGCACTGCCAAAAGAGGGCTATCCCGTGCTGCTGGTACTGGATGGCAATCGCCATCTGGATCTGTTCACGGCAGCGCGCGACATATTGGGACGCCGTGGCTATGACAAGGCGCCGTCTGATCTCGCCATCGTCGCGGTCGGTTATGCGGGCGAGACGGACGGGCAGGCAAAGGCGGTGCGTGACATCGTCACGAAGCTACGCTTAAAAGACTTCACGCCACCGCTCACCACCGGCACGGCGCCAGAGGGTACCGGCGGTGGCGAGGATTTCCTCGACTATCTGACCCAGGCTCTGCCGCCTGAACTGGCCTCACGCTATCCGCTCGATCTCGCGCGGCCTGCGCTGGTCGGCCACTCACTCGGCGGCCTGTTCGCGCTCCATGCCCAGCAGAAGGCGCCCGAGGCCTTCGGGGCGATCTTCGCGATCAGTCCGTCGCTGTGGTGGCGGCAGGAGAATGACCCGGCCAACTGGCCGCTGCGTCTTGCCTGCTCCGAGATGGCGGGCCCGGTGTACATCGCCGCTGGCGGACGCGAGCAATCGCCGCAGCCCAGGCGGCAGGACCCTGAGCGTGACAGGCTGCGTGTCCAGCGCGCGATGATCGACAACGCCCATGAGCATGCACGTCAGCTGCGCGAGCACTGTCCACAGGCAGCCGTCCAGTGGCGACTGTTCGAGGGCGAAGACCACGGCAGCGTGATGTGGCCCGCCGCGCGGGCAGTGATGGAACGATTGGTGAGACCGCGTTGATCCGACCGGCCGCCACGGTGTGGCCTGGGCAGTAAAGTGGAAAGTCGCATGGGCAGTAAACGACACGACGGCGGCATCAGCGTGGGACATGTATTGTCCTGACTGATGCCGCCGTCGTCTTGTTTAAGCGTTGCTTGTTCAGAGCGGTTTGTGTCATTGCCTCTCGTGTCAGCGCGATGCTTACATCACCGCACGTACCGCGAGGAACAGCACGGTCGGGGCGAGCAGGATGCCCAGGCCAGTGTAGAAGGTGGCGGTCATGGCACCGTAGGGCACCAGACGGGCATCGGTGGCGGCAAGGCCCGCCGCCACACCGCTGGTGGTGCCGATCAGGCCACCGAAGATCATCGCGGAGCGCGGATTGTCGAGCCCGATCAGACGCGCCGTCATCGGCGTGGCCACCATGGTCAGGATCGATTTCACCAGCCCGGCGGCGATCGACAGCGCGACCACTTCGGAGCTTGCGCCCAGCGTGGCACCGGTGACCGGGCCGACGATGTAGGTGACCGCGCCCGCACCGATGGTGGTGATATCGACAGGATCGGTATAGCCGAAGGCGATGGCGACGCCACCACCGGCGACGAAGGAGATCAGCACGCCGACGAACAGCGCGATGACACCCCGAAAGCCGGTCTGACGGATTTCCTTGAGATTGACCCCGTAGGCGGTGGCGATGATCGCGAGATCACGCAGCATGCCGCCCCCCATCAGGCCGAGTCCCGAGAACAGCGTGACATCCGAGAGCCCCTTGCTGCCGCCGGTGGTCGCGCCACCCACGTAGGCCAGCACCAGGCCGAGGATGATGGCGATGGCGGAGCCGTGCAGCTTGCCGCGTGTCAGGTTGTTGCTGATCCAGTAGGCGACATACATCGCCAGTCCGATCACGGCGAAGGCAGCGACCAGATGATACTTGTCGAACAGGTGGACGAGTGACTCGATCATGGGTCAGCCCTCAGTGTTTGTGAGCAGGAGTGGGGGAGGCATGGCGACTGCGATCCAGCACCGGGGCGCCTGTCGTCACTGAGGTTCTGGGGCGGTTCTCGTCGGGCAGGGGAGCCTCTTCCAGTGCGGTTTCCGGCCGCTTGCCGGTCAGCAGAGGAACGAGTGCAAGCCCCAGCACCACCGCCAGCACGCCCGCGACCAGCGCGACCATGCCGCCGCTGAAGGCCGCGACCACGTTCTGGCTGGCGGCCATCGCGACCACGATGGGGATGTACATCGCGTTCCAGAAATTGATGCCGCTGGAGGTGCTGTCGGCCATCTTGCCGCGGTCCTTCAGCACACCGGTGATGAAGATGAGCAGCAGCATGGCGATGCCGACACCGCCGAGATTGGAATCGATATTGAGCATTTCTCCGAGCAGATCACCGATCACGAGACCGGCCATCATGCACCCTGCCAGCAGGGCAACTCCGTAGATCACCATGGCGTATTACCTTTTTGTTGTTGTCTGTCGCGTTTTTTTGGCGTTGCTTGTGTTGTGGCGTTTCAGGTACCGCGAGAATTCAAGCGTGTTGCAGGCGTGAATCCTTGTCGGCAGATGGGCGAACAGCGAGTGTCCATCCCCTGCCGACATGTCAGGGTCTTGCGGGTCAATATCACTCGTCAGTTCAAGGGTGAGAGGGGCTACCGGCAGCGACGATTGGCGTGATCGGCTGCCGGCAGGTTCATGTTGCTTGATACCTCAAGCCGGTTGTCTCGATGAGCGTCTTGATGAATGACGAGATAGAGGCTCCGGTGGCTGTCGCTCAGCCGTGTGAGCGGGCCGGCTCAGGGGCGAACAGCTGTGCATATTCCTCGCGCAGCTGTTTCTTCTGCACCTTGCCCATCACGTTGCGCGGCAGGCCATCGATGAAGAACACGCGCTTGGGCTGCTTGTAGCGGGCGAGCTTGTCGCTGAGGGCGGCAAGCACCGCCGCTTCATCGAGACTGTCCTGGTGGCCGGCCTGCATGACCACCACCGCGCAGACACCTTCGCCGAAGTCCGGGTGGGGCACGCCGAACACCGCCGATTCGTTGACGCCGGGCATGTCATCGATCAGCAGCTCCACCTCCTTCGGGTAGATGTTGTAGCCGCCGGAGATGATCAGGTCCTTGTCACGGCCGCTGATGCACAGGTAGCCATCGGCATCGATATGACCGAGATCCCCGGTAATGAAGAAGCCATCCTCGCGGAACTCGCTGGCGGTCTTCTCCGGCATCTTCCAGTAGCCCTTGAAGACGTTGGCACCGCGCACCTCGATCAGCCCTGTCTCGCCACGCGGCAAGGTGGCACCTGTCTCGCGGTCGGTGATGCGGACTTCGCTGCCGGGCAGCGCCATGCCCACCGTGCCGGGACGCCGCTCGCCGTCGTAGGGGTTGGAGGTGTTCATGTTGGTCTCGGTCATGCCGTAGCGTTCGAGAATCGCGTGGCCGGTGCGTGCGCTGAATTCGCTGTGGGTCTCGCTGAGCAGCGGCGCGGAGCCGGAGACGAACAGCCGCATGCCGGCGGTCGTCTCGCGATTGAGGCGCTCGGATTCCAGCAGGCGGGTGTAGAAGGTCGGCACGCCCATCAGCACGCTGGAGCGTGGCATCAGATCCAGAATCTGCTCGGCATCGAACCTTGGCAGGAAGGTCATCGAGGCGCCCACCGTCAGCACGATATTGCAGGCCACGAACAGGCCGTGGGTGTGGAAGATGGGCAGGGCGTGGATCAGATGGTCATCACGGGTGAAGCGCCAGGTCTCGGCCAGCGCCTGACAGTTGGAGGCCAGATTGGCGTGGGTCAGCATCGCGCCCTTGCTGCGCCCGGTGGTGCCGGAGGTATAGAGGATGGCGGCGAGATCATCGGCGGCGCGTGGCTCGACTTCACTGCTTGCGCTGCACTGGCGGGCCTGCTCCATCAGGGTGCCGTCCTGCTCGGTGCCCAGACTCTCGACACGCGGCACATCACATTCCTTGCCCAGTGCGCGTGCCGTCTCCAGCACCTTGGGCTGGCAGACGTACAGGTGCGGCCCGGCGTCGCCCAGGAAGTAGCGGATCTCCTCGCCGGTGTAGGCGGTATTCAGCGGCAGATAGACCGCGCCGACCTGCAGGCAGGCCAGATACAGGATGACGGTCTCGCAGCTCTTGTCGATCTGCACCGCGACGCGGTCGCCCGGTGCCACGCCCAGCTCGCGTAGTGCGGTGGCCATCTGGCCGGCGGCGCTGCGTGCCTCGGCGAAGGTGTAGCCGTGGCCTTCGACGGTGTCGAGGAAGGTGGCATCCGGGCGCTCATCGAAGTTGCGCGCGAATTGCAGATAGAGGTTGTCGTGGTTGGCGTGAGGCATCGTTGGCTCCAATGGCGTTGTTCTTGTAATGAGGCGTTGTCTTGTCATGAGTCTTGTCTTGTCATGAGTCTTGTCTTGTCATGAGGCGTTGACGCAAGGCGACGTTCTGATCCGGCGTGCACCGGCAGGTGGCGTGCCTGCCGAGTGGCTCATTCTTCGAGTAGCTTATTCCTCGAGTGGCTTATTCCTCGAGTGATGGCGTTGGCTTGCTGTCGCTGGCATCCGTGGTCGATCTGGTCTCGGGGGGCTGCTCGGACGCTTTTGATGACAGAAGCTCGCTTTCCTTCCTGGCCTCGCGCTTCGGCGCCTTGGCCAGCTCCTTGTTGGCTTTCGATTCCTTCTTGACCTCACTGCTGCATACCACGCTGTCGTTGCGGCTGAAGGCCTCGTGGTTCTGCTCGATGCGGTGCGGCTCATAGAGGTAGTTGACCATCAGGCCGTGGGCCTGCTGGCGGCCATTGGGTGAGGTGTCACCCGGCCAGTTGAGGCGATGCAGGCTGGCACCGTTGCCGAGGTGGAAGCGAGCGACCGGGTCCATCGGCTGGCCGCTGCGGTGCTTGACGTTGACCAGGTAGTGGGCGGCGAGGGCACGCAGTTCCGGCGCCATCTTCTGCTGGGCCTCCTCGTCATTCATCCAGTCGTCGTGCTGCAGGTGATGGGCCAGCAGATCGGAGACTTCCAGGCCTTCCTCATCACGCGCGCGTGTCAGCCACTGACTGAAGCCGGGCACCGGCGAGAGGGTGACGAAGCGGCTGAGGTTGGGCAGTTCGCGTTGCAGCTCTTGCACCACCTGCTTGATCAAGAAGTTGCCGAACGAGATGCCTTTCAGGCCCTTCTGGCAATTGCTGATGCTGTAGAAGACGGCGGTGTCCGCCTCGCGTTCGGTGGTCTGGCCGCTGTTGGCGAGCAGATGCTGGATGTTGTTGGGCACGCCCTTGCACAGCGCCACCTCGACGAAGATCAGCGGCTCATCGCCGATGGCCGGGTGGAAGAAGGCGTAGCAGCGGCGGTCCTCGGGGTCGAGACGGCCGCGCAGGTCGCTCCAGTCCTGGATGGCGTGCACCGCCTCGTAGCGGATGATCTTCTCCAGCACCGCGGCGGGGGTGTTCCAGTCGATGGCCTCCAGCATCAGGAAGCCGCGATTGAACCAGGAGGCGAACAGATGCGCGAAGTCGGCATCCAGCGGTTTCAATTCCGGATGCTGCTTGATGAGCTTGAGCAGGTCGGCACGCATGCGCACGATTTCATAGGTGCCGCCGGGGCACAGGTTCAGGCGGCGCAGCAACGATTGGCGCCTGGGTTCACTGGCGGCGAACAGCGCACTGAGATTGGCGTTGTCCGGGGCGTCGCGATAGGCCGCGTAGGCAGCGTGAATGGCCGCTTCGTCGGCGGCGTAGTGCTCGGCCAGCAGCTGAAAGAAGGCGAGGCGCTGCTCGTGATCCAGCTGCTGATAATCCTCCAGCGCCCGCTGGGCCATCATGATGCGCGAGGCTTCACCGCTGCTCTCGGTGAGGTTGTGACAGCTCTCGGTCAGGCGGGCGAGGGCGGTGTCTTCATTGCCGGCGCCGGGCGAGAGGCCAACCTGCTGGCGGGCACGCTGGCCGACATGGGTCAGCAGATCCTGCAGAAAACTCAGATTGATGTTCATGGCGGCTCCTCAAGGCGCGGGACGAAGCGACGTGTTCACTGCTCAAGCTCTCAGTATGGCGTCTGAGGCTTAAATATTTGCGTCGTCTTGTTGTATACAACAGATAGGCGCATCGTGTGGTAGCGTCAAGGAATCCCATGCATGACTAGACTAAAGTCAGTTTCCTGCACGGCCACTTCCCTGTTCAATGAAGGCAGGAGAGCGAGGGCAGAATGCTGCGAGAACGGCGTGGTGCTGGGCGGGGTTGCGGTGAATCAATGACGGCTCATCAAGCATCATCGCAATGACGAGGCCATCGCGCTCGAGCTTGCAGGCTCTCGAGCTCTCAGGCTCTTCAGTGTTCCAGCGCTCAGGCTCACAGGGATTCAAGGGCCGCTTTCGAGAGAAGCGCCGTCAGGCCACAGTACAAGGACGACGATGATGATCAAGATGTCTCATGCGCAACGCCTGCGAGACCTGCTGGAAGATGCCATCGTCGAAGGGCGCTTCCCGCCGGGTACCAAGCTCGACCCCGAAGCGCTGGGCCGCGAGTATCAGTGTTCCCGCACCCCGATCCGCGAGGCGCTGCAGCAGTTGGCTGCCTCCGGCATGGTGAAGGTGGTGCCCAAGCGTGGCACCTTCGTGACGCAGCTGGGCGTCTCGGAGCTGGTGGAACGCTTTGAAGTCATGGCGGAACTGGAAGCCATGTGCGGCCGACTCGCCGCGCGGCGCATCACCACGCAGGAGCTTTCGGAACTCAAGGACGCCCACGCCGCCTGCCGAGAACGCCTGGAAGCCGACGACGCCAATGGCTACTACTACGAGAACGGCCTCTTTCATCACTGTCTCTATCGCGCCAGCCACAACGCCTTCCTCACCGAAGAAGCCACGCGTCTGCACGCTATCCTCAAGCCCTATCGCCGCCTGCAACTCCACGTCCGCCACCGCATGCACAGCTCCTATGCTGAACACGAAGCCATCGTCGCCGCCATCGAAGCCGGCGACGCCGCTGCTGCCGAGCAGGTACTGAAGGATCACGTGCATATCCAGGGGGAGAGGTTTACCGATCTAGTGGCGAATATTGAGCGGTTGCATGAACCTAACTAACCCCTGTTTACAATAATTCGAAATGATTAAGTATTATACAAAATTACAAATTGTTTTTAATGAATTAACTCTAAATCACGGCTGTTTTATTTTTGGGTGCATTGTGAATTTTCTATATTGTATGCTTATTTAATGCATCTGGTAAAGGTCACACTAATGATTTTGTAACATCTTGTCTCTGAACTGGAGTGTAAATACTACATCCTTTTATCAACTGATTAATCAATAGCGACTCTATTATTATTTGGTAATTATGTGTAGGGTCAAAGTATATCGTAATAGAGGATTATTGGCTTAAATCTATAGCTAGTATTATTACACAGATAAACCAGCACTCTTTTGTTTTTTGTTAAATGCTGGTTTACGCATGTGTTTCTTTTACTTTACTATTCTTTTGTTACATAACCCCCAAGACGCCACTAGTCTACCAATATCTAACCATTCTTTATCCTCATCAGGCTTTGTCATCTCGAGCATTTTATGAGGAGTATTTTTTTTCATATAATCTAATGCTTTTTTTGCTATGCCTGCTGGTAGCGGCTCACATATCCAAGTTTTTTTTATAGCTTTTGGCAGTCTTCCCCAGTAAATGCTATTGTAATCTTCATCATACTTAAGAGCTTGTTCAGTATATAAACCATTTTTATGGTCAAAGTAAGTCCTAAAGCCTGATCTTGTGAGTACATAAAACTTATCTGGTATATTTAAATGATGTTTAAAGGCAATCTCGTTAATAATGGATATCGGTATGATGTTTTCTATTTCACGACTTTCTAACACTTTTATAAGGTATTTTGTGTTGTCACTGTTAAAATGATCACTAAACCTATCTGCTGTACCTCCAAGTTTATCGTCAGGATGGTTTTTGTCGTTATCGAGGATACATAAAGTTAATTTTTCTTTTGATATAAGGCGGGTGAATAAGTCGAATGTAGTAGTTCCGCCACCATTTTGGTGGTCGAGATTTATATTATATATATTGCTGGATTTTATATGTACTAATATTGATTTTGCACTAATTTCATAAAGTTCAGCATCGTCAATATTCTCTACGAGGAGAGGTAACGGCTGCCATAAATATGATTCTAGCATCAATTGATAGCTTAGCTTAAGATGGTTCTCTGCGAATACACATACATCTTCATCATCAAAGGTTATGTGGATGTAATATTTAAGTTCTTCGCTTAAGTTTCTAGCCTCTCTTGAATATTGTTGCAGTTGAAATAGGGCGCGTTGCTGGTATGAATTAAAGCAATCTAGTTCAATCAACCTTTTTATTAAAGGCAAAGGCATCCAAACTAAATGGCTACCTTCAGCATAAGCTGTTATAGCGTTGCTAAGAACTCTTATTGTATTGACGCTGCAGTTATTAGTTTTGTCATTAGGATTTAGCTCTCCTGGATCATCAAACTTAATTAGCATTGTCTTCTCCTTAAGCAGATAAGAAGCCGGCAGGCCAGTTTGTGAGATAACCCTCAGAATCAAATCCAGATGACTCAGTAATAGTCGTACCTTGTAAGTCCTTGCTAAACAAGGTTATTGTTATGTTGTCGCTAGATATTTTTCCTTCACTTATTGAGTCACCTAAGCCATCAATTATATGATTGCTATGTGTTTCGAATATAAATCTGATGCTTTTATCACCTAGCATAGAGGATAAGTTAGCTATAGCTCGCGCGAATTTGTATTGTAACATCGGATGAAGGTGTAGCTCTGGTTGCTCAATCACAATTAAACTATTTTTGTTACTGTTCCGACGAACCTTTCTTGATGTGCTATTTTGATTCTCTCTTTCGAGCCATACTGAAACTACTATAGGCAATATTTGTGAATATCCAAATCCCATATCACTAATGTTGAAGTAGTCTTGGCTATCCTCCTCTTTGATTTTTATGGCATAGTGAGAGCCTGATTCTGATATATCAAGAGAAAATCCAAAATTATCCTTCGTCCATTTAGTTAGCTTGTTTTTCTGGTTTTTGCTAAGTGAGCTTAAAATCATAGGTAAATTTGAACCAAGATGATCAATTTCATCAATCTGGAGGTCTTGGTAGCGATAATACCTTTCTGCAGCTGCTCTTATAGGCCCCATGTACCTTACGCCTGAGAAAAAATCTGCGAGTACATTATTTGACATTTTAACTATATGTTGTACATGGCAGGCTATATTATGTAGGTGTACTGTTTCAGTAAATTCTTCTTCCTTGCCTTTAATGTTTTTAATGAACTGTTTATTGCTGGAGAATTCTTTTTTAAAAAACTCGTAACACGACTTTCTGCTCATAAGAGACATGCGATTTATGATATCCATAACTGAATCGCTTTGCTTATTCTTATGATGAAATTGCATTATATACTTGCATAGTGAAGCTTTCACCTCTTCAGGCATATAAGTGTTCGAAAACCTTGAAGCTAAGTCGTTAGTGTTATGATAGAGGTTAGGTAAAATGCTCCCTGGGTATAAGCCATACTCACACGAGAATTCTTCAACTAAGTTGAGATTAGCGTTACTAGCTATTAAACGAGTTATTTTGTCACCTTGTAGATTTATATTTAACTTTGAGTTCTCTATTGAAATAAATACTGAGCTTGCGGAAGATTTGTTCTGTTCATTTTTAACGCCGATACTAATCATTGCATCGGAATGAAATTTGCTCTGCTTAAATACTATCAGTCCACTGCTAGTGGTGAATTCTCGATAACTTTCGTGCTGATTATGGATTTCTATATTGAAATCGAAGTAAATTTCTTCTGCTTTGTTGTTTATGTTTACAGCTGACTTAAAGTCACCAAAGTCTACATAATTCCCATACCACAATATTGGGCCCTTGGTTTTTTCTTCTATTGATTGTCTAAGTAATGGAAAAAGTCGGGCGAATGTACTTTTTCCTGAACTGTTTTTACCGACATAAACATTAATGTCGTTAATTGGTATGAATTTTGAGTTATTGCCAAAACTACGTAAGTTACGTATTCTTATTGAATTAATCGTGCTCATTAAAATTTCTCTGTATACGGTGTAAAATGTGAGATGGGTTTGAAAATCGATCTCGTTATAAATTATAGTTTGTTATTATTGTTGTATGTAATATCAAGTCATTTTGCTATGGTATTAATTAGGCGTTTACTGAGGCCTGATATAGGTTACGAGCATTAGGTGTTTTGGCTGGCTATTATTAATTAGTGGCTGTCATTTGTCTAGATGTTTTCACTATATGGCCAATAAAGACTCTATCCCACTGCTTAGAATGCCTCACTCAACCCTTATACAGCTGATTGAATCCTTTGACGCTGAACCCCTTCAAGAACTGATCACCAATCTTCAGGACCGGCACGCTGCGAAAGCCGGTCTTGGCGAATTCCTTCTGTCCCGTGGGGGATCGGACATCCACCAGGCGGAAGCCGATCTTCTGCTGCTCGAGATACTGCTTGGCTGTCTGGCAGTGCGGGCAGTTCGCCATGCTGAAGAGTGACACCCGTTTCATTGCTGTTGCTCCCGTGTTGATCGATCCCGCGCGTTGTAGGCACCTGGCCTGAGACGCTGGCGGGCAATGATACCAGCCGTCGCTTTCTCTCTACACCAGCGCTTCGTGCGCCAGCACCTGCTTGCACCAGTACTTCCTGCACCAGTACTTCCCACACCGGGCGTTGTGAAGATCAGTCCTTGCGCGGGATATGGCTCATCGCATGTTCCGCCAGGGCGGTGATGGTCAGGCTGGGATTGACGCCCAGGTTGGCGGCGAGCATCGAGCTGTCACAGATCAGCATGTTGCGGTAATGGAAGACGCGATTCTGGCCATCGCAGACGCCGTCCTCGGGGGAGGCCGCCATGGCCGCGCCGCCCATGCAGTGCGCTGTGGTGGGGATGTTGAAGAGTATCTCGGGGATGCTGCTGCCGGGGATGGCGCCGATGGCCTTGGCGCCACGCGTGACGAAGTCATTCGCCTCGGGGATGAAGGTGGGAATGCGCTTGCCCTCGGTGACCAGCGCCTTGCGAAATGGCCAGTACCACAGGCGTTTGAGTGTCATGTCGAGGTGGCCCTCCGCCGTCTGCATGCACAGGAAGATGATGGTCTCCTTCGCGAAGCCCCACGGCAGCTGGAATCTCAGCGCGCGCAGTGGATTGGCGAGGAAGAGCTTCGCCATCGCGCTCAGCCAGGAAAAAGGGCGTGTCCAGCTGGGCTTGCCCCTGGCCATCGCGGTGAACAGCAGCCCCATGAAATCGGAGCCCGCCGGATAGCGCGTGGCTTCGATATGGGTGTGCTCATCGATATGGATGCCGGAGCCGATAGCGATGCCCCGGGACATGTCATCGGGACTGTCCGGCATGCGACAGCTGATCAAGGACTCCGCATTGGTGCGCACCCGCTTGCCCAGCGCATCCGAGAGGTTCGGCAATGAGCCCTTGTCCTTGAGGCGGAACAGCAACTCCTGGGTACCGAGCGACGAGCCAGCGAAGACGATGGACTGACAGGTGACACGGCGCTTGCCCAGGCCAAGATAGAGCCCGGCGAAGGTGGAGGGCACCGTCGTCACCGCATAGCCATCGGCCCCGTCCGTCTTGCCATTGAGCGGCACGACATCGATCACCTTGGTCTCGGCTTGCACCTTGGCGCCGTGCTTCTCGGCCAGATACAGGTAGTTCCTGTCGAGTGTGTTCTTGGCGCCATGACGGCAACCCATCATGCAGCCGCCACAGCCGATGCAGCTTTTTCGTTCAGGCCCTTCACCAGCAAAGTAGGGGTCTGGATGGGGGCTGCCGGCGGCGGGCGTGCCGCTTTCGCCCTCGGGGCCGAAGAAGATGCCGACCTCGGTGGGGTACCAGGTGTCCTCACAGCCGGCGACCGCCGCCATGCGTTTCAGGGCGTCATCCGCCGGTGCGATGATCCGATTGGTCGTCACGCCGAGCATCTTCTGCGCCGTGGCGTAATGCTCTGGCATCACCGCATGCCAGTCATTGAGCCCCGCCCACTGGCCGTTGTCCCAGATCTTGGCAGGCGGCACCAGCAGTGTCTGCGCATAGGTGATGGAGCCGCCGCCCACCGCGTTGCCATGCAGCACGATGACGTGACGGAAGAAGCTCATGGTGAAGAAGCCGCGCAGTCCCAGCATCGGCCGCCACAGCCAGCGGCTCAGACGCCAGTTGGAGCGGGGCATGTTGTCCGGCGTCCAGCGCTTGCCCTGTTCCATGACAGCCACGCGATAGCCTTTCTCGGTCAGGCGATGCGCGCACACCGAGCCGCCAAAGCCCGAGCCCACGATCAGGTAGTCGTAGTCGTGGTCGTGGTCGTGGTCGTGCTCTTGTGGAGCAGTGGCACTGGCGTGGCGATCAGCGGTAGTCATCGATAGTCATCGGTAGTCATTGATAGTGCTTGAGCTGTTGCGCGATCAGGTCAACGAAACCCTGGCGGTCGATATCGAACAGCACCCTGGCGTTGTGTGGCTTGCCGGTGAGCTGGTAACGGTCGACCACCGTCATGCCCTGGGTATGCTCGCCCTGTGTCTCGACCCCGACCCAGCACTCGACAGCGGTGAACAGCTCAGGCTTCAGCAGCCAGGCGATGGTGCAGGGGTCATGCAATGGCGCACCGCTGAAGCCCCACTTGGGGTCACGGTGGTAGATCATGAAGAAGTCGAGCAGCTCGGCGACACACTGGGCGACGGGATTGTCGATGGCGCGAATACGCTCGATGTCCTCATCCATGATCTGCGCCTGATGGGTGACATCCAGCCCGCACATCACGATGGGCAGGCCGGACTTGAACACCATGTCGGCGGCTTCGGGGTCGACGAAGATGTTGAACTCGGCGGCGGGGGTCCAGTTGCCGACACCTGCCGCACCCCCCATCAGCACGATGCTGTCGATCTTGTGGTGTAGCTCCGGATGGGCTGAGAGAAACAGCGCGATATTGGTCAGCGGGCCGGAGGGCACCAGCGTGACCTTCTGCTCACAGGCATGGACCTTCTCGGCCATCAGCTCGATGGCGCTCTGGGTGACGGGAGCGAAGGCGGGGTCCGGCAGTTTGGGGCCATCCAGGCCACTTTCGCCATGCACGTTGTCGGCGATGATCAGCTCACGCGCCAGCGGTTTCGGCGCGCCACCGGCGACCGGAATGTCATGCCGCCGCAGCAGGGTGAGCACGCGCAGCGCATTGTTGAGGGTCTTGTCAGGCGTCTGATTGCCGGCGCTGGTGGTGACGGCCAGTACGTCGAGCGCGTCTGAACTCAGGGCCAGAATCAGCGAGATGGCATCGTCGTGGCCGGGATCACAATCGAGAATGATGGGGCGCGGCATGCAGCAGTCCTTGTCGTGAGTCGTATTGTTGTCGTGACTTGCCTCAATCAGCCTTTCCTTTATGCCTGAACGCAAAACGACACGCCATCCTTGCGAAGGGCGTGTCGTCTGTCCGTTCATGGCATTCGCGCTTGGTGCCAGCGCTTGGCATCAGTGCGTGGCAGATCAATCCTTCTGCTGGGCACGCGCCTCATTGAGCATCTGCACCAGCACTTCCACCGGCTGCGCGCCGGGCACGTAGTACTGACCGACGATGGTGCTGGGCACCGACTGGATACCGGCATTGCGCAGCGCTTCCTGCTGGGCCGCGACTTCCTGCTCGCCCGCGTCGGATTCGAGGAAGGTCAGCGCCTGTTCGATGCTCAGATTCTCATCGTGGTGGCTTGCGATCTCGGCCAGCACCTGACGGTCTCCCACGTCCTTGCCATCGTGGAAGTAGGCGGTGAACAGTGCTTCCAGCAACGGGCGCTCCGCCAGACCCTCGGACTGCTGGCGCCAGACGATGCGCTGGGCATCGGTGGAGTTGGGCGTGCGCTCCATCAGGGCGTGGCGGAAGGTGACGCCGCTCTGCGCGCCTGACTGGGCCACCTGGGCATCCAGTTCCGCGCCACGCTCGACACTGCCGAACTTCTGCGCGCGGTAGTCGGCGCGCGCCATGCCTTCACGTGGCACCCACGGATTGAGCTGGAAGGGCAGGTAGCTGACGCGCACGTCATCCTTGAAGTCGAGTTGCGCGATGGCGTCATCAAGATGACGCTTGCCGATCCAGCACCAGGGGCAGACCACGTCGTAGGCGACCTGGATATCGAGCTGTGACATGGGGATTCTCCTGCTGATCTCTCACGCGCTCTTCAATGGGAGCCTAGGGCCATCTTGAGAGCACGTTGGAATGATTTTGAGCAATCGCTCATCAGTGTCCTGCCATCCTAGAGATTTTGGGCCTGGGACGCTACCGAAAACGCCCTGGCCGATCATGTGTCATGACCGGACAGGGCGTTCGTGTTCAGCGCTAATAATTCAGTACTTGGAGTTCAGCGCTTGGAGTTCAGTGCTGCGTATTCACTGCTTCGTATTCACTGCTTCGTATTCACTGCACTGGACTCAGCAACTCAATCAACCCAGCGCCTTGCGTAGATCCGCCAGCGCGCGGATATCATCCGGGCCGGTGCGGCAGCAGCCACCGATGGCCGTGGCACCTGCGGCCAGCCAGCGCGGTGTCCAGCCGGCGAGGTCATGATCGTGTTCAGAGCCGTCGCCATCAGAATCTACCAAGACGGCGCAGGCGGCAGACCAGGTCTTGGTGACAGGGTCATAGACCTCGCCGGAGTTCGGGTAGATGACGATGTCCTTGTCCGTCTCGCCGCGAATCTCGCGCACCAGCGATTCGATGTGCTCAAGCGCGGTGCAGTTGACGCCGATGGCGACCACCTGCTCGCAGTCGGCGATGGCGCGCACGGCCTCTCGGATCGGCGTGCCGTCGCTCAATTCGCTGGCGTTGCGCGCGCTGAAGGCGATCCAGGCACGCGCCGTGGGGAAGTCATCGCGCAGCAGGTCACACACGGCCTGGGCTTCCTCGGCACACGGCAGCGTCTCGACGGCGAGCACGTCCGGTTTGGCATCGAGCAGCGTGGCGAGGCGGGCACGGTGGAAGTCGCGCAGGCCGGCGCGGTCCAGCGCGTAGCCGCCACGGTATTCGCTGCCATCGGCGAGATATGCGCCATAGGGGCCGACGGAGGCCGCGACCAGCGGCGGGCAGTCCAGGCGCTCCGGGTGCGCGGCCAGGTACTCGCTGCGGGCCTGGGCGGCCAGGGTGACAGAGCGCTGGATCAGCGCGCTGGCCTGGGTCTCGCTCAGGCTGCGCGCCATCAGGCCCTCGAGCGTGGCCTGATAGCTGGCGGTGGTGGCGACATCGGCACCGGCCTCGAAGTAGGCGCGGTGCACATCGACGATCGCCTGCGGCTCATCGGCCAGCACCCTGGCCGACCACAGCGAGTCGTTGAGATCGAATCCGGCACGCTCAAGCTCGGTGGCCAGGGCGCCATCGACGATCAGGAAGGGCTGCTGGGCGGTGATGGCGCTCAGCGGATTGCGGATGGCATCAGCGGGCATCGAGGGCCTCCTGCGGGGTCGGAGTCGGGGAATTGGCGTCGTCGGTAGACGAGCGATGGGTCAGAAAGTGGACCAGATAGCACAGCGCCACGAAGGGCACGCCGAAGTAGAGCGCGATGCGCTGGTTGGGGTCAAAGGCGATGCCGATGCAGGCCAGCGCGCAGAACAGGAAGGCGGCAATCGGCACGACGGGATACAGCGGCGCGCGGTAGGTCAGCTCGCTGGCGCTGTGGCCGGCCTTCAGCCACTGGCGGCGGAAGCTGAACTGACTGGCGGCGATCGCCATCCACACCAGCACCACGGCAAGCCCGGAAATCGACACCAGCGCCAGATACAGGGTGTCCTCGGCATAGACGCTCGAGAGCAGCGACAGCAGACCGCCGAGCATGGTGATCAGCAGCGCGGGCACCGGAATGCCGCGTTGATTGACGCGACTGAACACGCGGGGCAGCGTCTTCTGGTCCGCCAGGGTCCACAGCATGCGCGAGGCGGCGTAGAGACCGGAATTGGCCGCCGACAGCAGCGCGGTGATGATCACGAAGTTCATGATGTCCGCCGCGTAGGGGATGCCGGTGAGCTGGAAGACCGCCACGAAGGGGCTTTCCTTGAGACCGGCGCTGTCCTGCGGCAGCAGGGCGGCGATGACGATGATGGTGCCGATGAAGAAGATGATCAGCCGCCACAGGGTGGCGCGGATCGCCAGGGGCACGTTCTTATCGGGGTTCTCGCTTTCGCCGGCGGCGATGCCGATCAGCTCGGTGCCGGAGAAGGCGAAGCTGACGGCCAGCAGTGTCATCAGGATCGGCATCACGCCGTGATCGAACACCCCCTCCTGCAGGATGCGCGTGACGCCCGGCGCCTCGGTGTTGCCCGAGAGTGACGTGAAGCCGAACATGGCGGCGGCGCCCACGGCGATGAACACGATCACCGCGGCGACCTTGATCAACGACAGCCAGAATTCGGATTCGGCGAAGAAGCGTGCCGAGACGATGTTCATGCCGAACACGATCAGCGAGAAGAGCCCGCACCAGATCCAGGGTTCGACATCGGGGAACCAGCGCCCCATGAACACGGCAGAGGCGGTGAATTCCGAGCCCAGTGCCACGGCCCAGGTCAGCCAGTAGAGCCAGGCGACGGTGTAGCCGGTGGCCGGGCCAAGATAGCGGGTGGCGTGGGCGCTGAAGGCGCCGGGTTCCGGGTGGTGCACGGCCAGCTCGCCGAGACACATCATCACCAGATAGACCACCAGTCCGCCGATCAGATAGGCGAGCACCGCCCCCGCCGGACCGGCCTGTTGAATGGTATAGCCGGAGCTGAGAAACAGGCCGGTGCCGATGACACCGCCGAGGGACAACATCACCAGATGGCGCTGCTGCATGCTGCGTTTGAAGTCGTGGGCGTTGCTGTCAGTCATGGTAGGGGTCACTCGAGGTGCTGCCGATGAGAAAGGTCTCTCTCTGGCAGCCGTCGTTCACGATGGCGTGTGGCATGGCGAGAATCGGTCGGGAATACGCAGAAATGCAGCGAATATCATAATTTAATCAATTACTTGCTACAAAAGGCTGCTTGGGTTGATTGGCTATATGGTTAGATGGGTAATGAGCTTGCGATTCATTTCTCGGCCCAGGGTTTCCCTCCAGCGCAGCGAGTGGCATTGGAAACGACAACGGCCACCCGAAGGTGGCCGTTGGTTGGCTTGCCTGTCTCATGACAGGCCGTGGATCAGGCGAGGCTTTCCAGCGCCTTCTCGACGATGTCGAGACCTTCTTCCAGCACTTCCGGCTCGACCGTCAACGGCACCAGCACGCGAATGGAGTTGGAGTAGAAACCACAGGACAGCAGGATCAGCCCCAGCTCCTTGGCCTTGGCACATACGGCCGCCGTCGCGGCAGGGTCCGGCTTGCCATCGGCGTCCACCAGCTCGAAGGCCGCCATGGAGCCCTGGTTGCGTGAGTGTGCGACATGCGCGAAGCGTTCTTCCCACTGGGCGAAACGCGCGGCCAGTTGCTCGCCCATCTGGGTGCTGCGCTCCAGGATGTTCTCTTCGCGGATGACGTCGATGACGGCCAGGGCCGCGGCGCAGGACAGCGGGTTGCCGCTGTAGGTGCCGCCCAGCGACCCCGGGCCGGAGGAATCCATCACCTCGGCGGTACCGACGACGGCTGACAGCGGCATGCCGTTGGCCAGACTCTTGGCCATGGTCATGATGTCGGCTTCGACGCCGCTGTGCTCCATCGCGAACAGCTTGCCGGTACGCGCGAAGCCGGACTGCACTTCATCGGCGATCAGCAGGATGCCGTGCTCGTCACACAGTTCACGCAGCGCGGTGAGGAAGCTCGGCGAGGCGATGTAGAAGCCGCCTTCGCCCTGCACCGGCTCGATGACGATGGCGGCGGTGCGGTGCGGTGCGATGTCAGTCTTGAACAGGGTGCGGATGGCGTTCAGGGACTGCTCTTCGCTGATGCCGTGAATCGGGTTCGGGTAGGGCGCACGGAAGATGTCACCCGGCATCGGGCCGAAGTCGTTCTTGTACGGCAGCACCTTGCCGGTCATCGCCAGGGTCATCATGGTGCGGCCGTGGAAGGCGCCGTCGAAGGTGATGACACCGCTGCGGCCGGTGGCGGCACGTGCGATCTTGATGGCGTTCTCGACCGCTTCCGCGCCGGAGTTGACCAGCAGGGTCTTGCGTTCCGGGCCACGCACCGGCGTCAGCTCGGCCAGCTTCTGGCTCAGTTGCACGTACGGGGCGTAGGAGATGACGCCCGCGGCAGTGTGCATGACCTTGTCGAGCTGTGCCTTGACGGCGGCGACGACCTTCGGGTGACGGTGACCCAGGTTGAGCACGCCGATGCCGCCGGCGAAGTCGATCCAGCGGTTGCCGTCCGCATCCCAGATCTCGGCGTTCAGCGCGGTGTCGGCGAACTGCGGCGTGGCGGTGACGGCACCCTTGGCGACGAACTTGTGCTTGAGGACGTCGAGTTGTTCGTTGCTCAGCTGAGAGTGGCTCATGTCAGGTTCCTTTTCTTGTTGCCGGTGGCATGGCGCGAGCCATGCCACCGTTGTCTAGTAAACGTGGTGGGATAACGTCGTGAGACGTCCTCTCGAGGCATCGTCGCGAGGCGTCGTCGCGAGGCGTCCTCACAAAATCAGAGACCGCCGATGCAGACGTACTTCAGCTCGGTGAACTCTTCCAGACCGTGGTGAGACCCTTCACGACCCAGACCGGACTCCTTGATGCCGCCGAAGGGCGCCAGCTCGGTGGAGATCATGCCCTCATTGACCCCGACCATGCCGTATTCCAGCGCTTCCAGCGTGTGCCAGATGCGACGGTAGTCGGTGGCGTAGAAGTAGGCGGCCAGGCCGAAGGGCGTGTCATTGGCCATCGCGATGGCGTCTTCATCCTTGTGGAAGCGGAACACCGGTGCCAGCGGCCCGAAGGTCTCCTCATCCGCCACCACCATCTCGGTGGTGACATCGGCCAGCACGGTGGGCTCGAAGAAGCTGTGGCCCAGAGCGTGCGGCTTGCCACCGGTGACCAGGCGCGCGCCCTTGCCGATGGCGTCATCGATGTGGCTCTGCACCTTGGTGACGGCAGCGCCGTTGATCAGCGGACCGATGGTGTTGCCATCGACCAGCCCATCGCCGACCTGCATGGCGGCGACCCGCGCCGCGAGCTTCTCGACGAAGGCATCGTAGACGCCGTCCTGGACGAGGAAGCGGTTGGTGCATACGCAGGTCTGGCCCGCATTGCGGAACTTGGAGGCGATGGCACCGTCGACGGCGGCATCGACATCGGCATCATCGAAGACGATGAACGGCGCGTTGCCGCCCAGCTCCATCGCGGTCTTCTTGACGGTGGAGGCACACTGCGCCATCAGCGTCTTGCCCACCGGGGTGGAGCCGGTGAAGGAGACCTTGCGGATGCGCGGGTCGGTGGTCAGCACCTCGCCGATGGCGATCGGCTTCATGGCGGTGACGACACTGATCAGACCTGCCGGCAGGCCGGCTTCCAGTGCGAGATCCGCCAGTGCCAGCGCGGTCAGCGGGGTGGCTTCGGCCGGCTTGATGACCACGGCACAGCCTGCGGCGATCGCCGGCGCGCACTTGCGGGTGATCATCGCCAGCGGGAAGTTCCACGGCGTGATGGCTGCCACCACACCGATGGGCTCGCGCAGTACCATCAGGCGCTTGTCGGCACCGTGGGACGGCAGGGTCTCACCGGCCATGCGCTTGGCTTCTTCGGCGAAGAATTCGATGAAGGAGGCGCCATAGGTCACCTCGCCACGCGATTCCGCCAGCGGCTTGCCCTGTTCCAGGGTCATCAGCTGGGCGAGGTCTTCCCGGTGCTCAAGCACCAGGTCGAGCCAGCGGCGCAAGAGGGCGGAGCGCTCCTTCACCGGCACCTTCTTCCAGGCGTTGCCGGCGATCTCGGCGGCGGCGACGGCGTCACGGGTATCCTCGGCGCTGACTTCCGCGACACGGGCCAGTTGCTCGCCAGTCGCCGGATTGGTCACGTTGAAGGTGGTACCGGTCTCGCGGCGCTCGCTGCCGATCAAGGCAGGGACGAAGACGTCGCGGCTGTTCTCCGAGTTGACGTAGCGCTTCAGGAAGTCGCTGGTCGGGAGTGCAATACGGGACATGTGGAGCTCCTCTGGCGGTCTGGCGTGCAGTGCATTCATTGAGTGGACAGCGCTGGCGAATCGCGCGGACTGTCCTGATATCGGCTCGCGGTAGTCGAGTCCGATGGGGCCGGGCAGGCGGACGGACCTGCCCGGCGGTCACATGACGAGGCCTTTGCTCAGTGAGCGGTGAAGGCCGGTGCCATGATGCGGTCGCTGTATTCACGGCCGAATTGCTTGAGGGCGATGGCGTACATCACCAGGCCCAGTGCCATCCAGGCGCCGAAGATCATCCACTCGGTGCCGGTCAGTGCGGAAGGGCTGCCCGGCAGGTACAGACAGGCCATGGCGAAGGACAGCAGGATGGCCAGCACACCGCACAGCTTGCCGTGACGCACGCGGAACGGACGCGGCATGTCCGGCTCACGGATGCGCAGGATCAGGAACGAGATCGCGACGAACAGATAGGCGATGACGATACCCAGCCCGCCGGCATCGACGATCCACACCAGTGCCGGACGACCGAAGAAGGGCGCGATGCAGGACAGCAGGCCGATCAGCAGTACGGCGTTGGTCGGTGTCTTGTGTTTCGGGTGCAGCTTGCCGAGGGCGGCCGGCAGCATGCCGGCATGCGCCAGGGCGTAGATGGCGCGTGAGCCACCGATGTAGAAGGCGTTCCAGCTGGTGATGATGCCGGCGATACCCGCCAGGATCATCAGCTTGCTGGCCCAGGGCGTGTTGAACAGTGCCTGCATGGCATCCGGCACGCTCAGTGAACTTGCCAGCAGGGAGTCGTGATCCAGTGCCAGGCTGGTGGCCAGGATGATCAGCGCATACCACACCACTGCCAGTACCACGGACATCATCAGCACCTTGCCGATGGCGTTGTAGGGCAGATTGATCTCCTCGGCGGCCTGGGGGATGACATCGAAGCCCACGAACAGGAAGGGCACCAGCACCAGTACCGCGATGATTCCAGCCGTCACGCCACCCTCAGACTGGGTGAACAGCGGTGTCATGTTGGCGACGTCCCCCTCGAACAGGGCGCCGGTCACGAACAGGACACCGGCGATCAGGATCACGCCGGTCACGACCTTCTGCAGCAGCGCTGCCGTGGTGATGCCGACATAGTTGATCGCCATCATCGCCAGAGACCCGCCGACACCGACGGCGACCCAGGTGGCCTTGACGTCCCAGCCGGCGATGGTCCACATGTGACCGATGGCATAACCGGGTGCGAGGTTCTCGATGACGGTCGGCAGGGCCACCGCCTCGAAAGACACCACGCTCAGGTAGCCGAGAATGATGGTCCAGGTGCACAGGAAGGACGAGAAATGTCCCATGGCACGGTAGCTGTAGACGTGTTCGCCACCCACCTTGGGCATGGCGGCGGCCAGTTCGGCATAGGTCAGGCCGATCAGCACGACGGCGATGCCGCCGATGATGAAGGCGATGATGGCACCGATGCTGCCGGCATTCTGGATCATGCCGCCGGTCAGGACGATCCAGCCCCAGCCGACCATGGCACCGAAGGCGAGGGCCAGAACGTCGCCGCGGGCGAGGACTCTGACAAGTTGTTCTGCAGGGGGAGTTGTTTGGGTCATGGGGGATGCGTCCGAGTCGATCTTGGAATTTGTTATATGGCGGTGCCGGACCTGCTGATGTCTTTCGTGTGCGTCTGCTGTCCTCTGCCGAACGTTCTGGCGGGTAAGCAGGTGCAAGGTCAGTCCTGTCGCTGGCTGAGGCTTGTGGGAAAAATTCGCTCCTGTCGACATCGCAGGAGCGATCCAGCCATCGTGGGCTGTGAGCATCAGTCAGTAGGCAGCGCCTGAGGGACACGCTATCAGCGGCCACTGTTCAGGCGAATAGACCAATTGAGCGTTTGACTGGACCAATCTTGGTGGACTGCGGATAATCAGGGATGAATGGGCGCTGTACCCCGCCAGCCAGGCTGGTTGCTCACGTGATCTATGCAGCGTATGGACGTTACGTGCTACATGAACGATATCGGGAGACCTGCATGGAACTGGCCACGCTTGAGCCATTGATCGAGTGCTATCGCCGCCAGTCGCAGGCCCTGGGCAAGCAGGTGCGGCTGGAGCAGGCATTGCTCGAGATGATTCGTGAGCAATGGCCGGTGGGGGTACGGCTGCCTGCGCATCGCAAGCTGTGCGAGGCGCTGGGCGTGGCACGCAACACCCTGTCATTGGCCATCAAGTCGCTGATCGAGGAAGGCTATCTGCACACCGGGCAGGGGCAGGGCACCTGGACGCGCCGCCCGCATGCCGCGAGACCCGGCAGCGCCTCGCCCGAGGCACCTGCGCCACTGCCGCTCTCCACTCGCGCACGCCGGGTGCTGGGCGGGCAAGGGGCGAGTCTGATCCAGAGTGGCGCCTTCGTGCCGGGCATTCCGGATATCGCGCGCTTTCCGATGCGCAAGTGGCGTCAGCTGTATGCCAGCGTCACGGTGCCCCACAACGCGTTGCTGCTGTCGTATTCCAGCGGTGGCTATGGCCCGCTCAAGCGGGAGATTCGGGATTTTCTGCGCCGCTGGCGCAACATCGATTGCGATACCCAGCAGATCATCATCACCGAGGGCACCCACCACGGCATCGAGCTGTGCGCGCTGGCGCTGGCGGACGCCGGCCAGCAGGTGGTGATGGAGTCGCCCTGCTACTGGGGGGCACGCAATGTCTTTCTGGCCGCCGGGCTCGAGACCCAGCTGATTCCCTGGCGGCCCCGGGATGACACCGCCGATGCCCCGGGCCACGAGATCGCCCTGCTGGCGCGTCGTCCGGTGCAGATCGCCTATTTCACCGGCTCGCATCACTATCCCTTGAGTGTTCCTACCTCACGGCGTGACAAGCTGGCGCTCTGCGAGGCCTGTCAGCCCACCTATATCCTCGAGGATGACTACGAGTTCAGTGGCGATGACCATGATCAGCTGCTGTTTGATCCGGACGCCGACAATCGCCTGCTGGTCGGCTCGTTCTCCAAGCTGATGTTTCCTGGCCTGCGGCTGGGCTATCTGGTGGTGCCGCGCGCGCTGGCCGGGCCGATGAATCGGCTGCGCAGCGAGGTGTTTCGCGAGGGGCGCATGCTGGATCAGGCGGTACTGGCGCAGTTCATCGCCGATGGGGATCTCGATGCCTGGTATCAGCGCATCCAGCGCGATTATCTCGGCCGACAGCAGGTGGTGCATGACCAGCTGTGTCAGGTGAAGGGCGTGATCAGCGTCTCGCCGCCCTCGCGCGGCATCAGCCTGTGCGTGCAGTTCGCCCCCGAGATCGATGACAAGCGTGTCGCGCAACTGATGGTCAAGGAGCATCTGATCGTGCGGCCACTGAGCATGGTCTGCAGCAGCGAGGACTCGCGGCGCGGGCTGGTGTTGGGGGTCGGCATGCTGGCAGGCGAGAGTCTGGTCAGTGAGGTGGCCCGGCTCAGACGCACGCTGGAGAGCATATTGACCATGCGCGACATCCGGTAGGGCGGCACTGAGCAGCGCCAGAACTGAAAACGCCTCCGCCCGGCAGGGCGAAGGCGTGGTATCGACACTGAACGCGAGTGCTACTTTGCCTGCTGCATGCGCTCGGTCAGCTTGCGGAATTCCTCACGCATGGCGCTGTTCTCGAAGCTGGTGGCGACCGGTACCTGCAGGCCGGCGAGGGTGTCGAAGGTATTGACGCCCTGGCGGATCAGGTCGGCGACATGCGCGCTGAGCTTGACGGTGCGATAGGTATTGGTCGCCACCGCAAGTTCGCGTTGGCTCTTGGTGAGCGATGTCTTGACGCGGTCGCGCTGCTCGCTCACCAGCGAGCGATACAGGTTGATCGTCTTGAGCGTCAGCGCATTGGCGCGGATGTTGCTCTCCAGACTCTCACGTGAGCCGCCTTGCTTGATCAGCGTACGCGCATCCCGCGTGGTGGCTTCGGCTTCGTCGGCGAACCCTTGCAGCTGCGGCAATACCTCGTCATCCACGCGGGCGATGAAGTCCTGCTGCATGGTGACGATCATGCGGTGGAGCATGACGACCATGCCGTAGTAGCGACGCGCGTAGTCCAGATTCTCGCCACTGTCGCGGGTCAGCTCGGCGAGCTGCTGGGCCACCGACTTGATGCTGGCGAACACGACACTCATGGTCAGCACGTCGTCGCCGACCACCGAGGACAGCCACACCTGGACCTGGTCCGGCGTCAGGGTGATGCCGATCTCATCGAGCCGCGCGGCCAGCTTGCCTTCCAGCGTGGTCAGCTCGCCTTGATAGGCGGTGATGTTCTTCTCATGTGCGGCGATCAGCAGGTCATAATCGCCGCGTGTGCTGGCGGTGAATTCGCGCAGGGTATCGGTAGGCGTGAAGCGCGTCAGCGTCGAGACCTCGGTGTCGGGCGCCAGGATACGCTTCTCTTTCAACTCGGAAATCTCACGGCGCGATTCGCGAATCTTGTCCTCGACCTGTCGATAGGTGCTGCGCAGGGTCGAGAGTTGTGGCACGTCGAGGGCCTGCATGGCTTCCTCGATCATCTCGTCCATATCACTGCGCGCGGAGGCCTGATCGCGGCTGATCCAGGCCTCTTCCGGCAAGGTGTCCATCTCATCGAAATAGCCGACCGCCTTCTTCAAGGTGGCGAAGGTTTCCGGCTGGTCGAAGTGCATATCGTCGGCTGCCAGGGCGAGACCCGGCGTCAAGGTGGGCGCGAGGGTCGCCAATGACAGACTGAGCGCTGCCAGGAGGCGGGTGACGGGGCGGCGAGACACTTGCGAACTACCTTGGGGCATCGGAGACACTCGGGTCGGCGTGGAGCATGGCAGCGCAGAGTAGCAAAATCGCTGACAGGCGTCTCCGAGTTCGCGTCGCGCCAGGCGTGCTCAGTGTGGCTCATAGGCCTCGGGCTTGCCGGTGGCGGGGTCGATGCGGTCCAGCGACGGGCCACGATAGTGGTCCATGATCAGCGCCACCGCTGCCTCGCCGTACTGCGCGAACCAGAAGTCGCCCATGCCCTTGAGGCGCTGGATATTGGTGACGCTGATGTCGTCCATCGCATCGTCAGGCGCCTTGGGCAATCCGGGTTGCGGGCGCATCTCGGCGTTGACGCGGATGTAGCTGCCCGGCGGCGAGATGGTGATGGCCTGATAGCCGACGACCTTCTCGTCGGAGAGCACGTCGATCAGACTGCCTTCCAGCATCCACTGCACCGCGCCCCAATGCTGGGAATCCGGGCCGTTGATCTTGCGCGTGCGGGTCCCGGTACCGATCGACAGCACGCGCCGGGTGTCATGCGGCCACAGTCGACAGGCCTCGGCGATGGCGCACATGGTCGGGTTGTTGGCGATCACGCCACCATCGATCAGCCAGGTCTGCTCATTGTCCGTCCCGAGTTTCATGTCGCGGGTCGGGAAGTAGGTGGGCGCGGCGCTCGAGGCATCCGCCGCCTGCCAGGCCAGCAGCTTGTGATGCTCGCGCTTGCTGGACTTCAGCACATGCGGGCGGCGTCTCTCGATCCCGTAGGTGACGACGAGGACCTGCTTGCCGTCAGGGACATCCCGGAGCTTGGCCTGGCCGAGATGCTTCTTGAGCATCGCGCTCTTGCCCTTGGCCTCGTACCTGGGCGCATTGATGCCATCGAGTTCGAACCAGCCGCGGTTGTCGACGAAGATCTTCCTGGCATTGGTTGCGCTGTAGAGCCCGTTGATGTCCTCGAGGCTCATGTCGGTGGTAGCCAGCGCCAGCGCGATCAGGCTGCCGGTAGAGGTGCCTGCGTAGAAATCGACGCAGTCGCGCAGTGTGGTCTGGTGGTCGCGCTTGAGTGTCGCATCGACATGCATCAGAAACCGGGCGGTGGCCGCCCCACGTATGCCGCCACCATCCAGCGAGAGAATCAGCTTGGACATGCAGGCCTCCTGCAGCGCGAGTGACGTTCCTTTCCTGCCCATGGAATTCCCTGGGCTGCTACCAGAATAGAGAGGCCAACGCTTTACAGCCGTGTGAAATGCCTGATACGGACCGACAGGAGGGCCTGATACTGGCCGGGAGAAGAGGTGATTCGAACGCGGCACAAGCGCTGAGACGCGGTACGCATTCCTTGAGCAGACCCCTATGGGAATGTGAAAAAGGCCACCCGGATCGGGTGGCCTTTGGTGTTGCTGCCTGGTGATCGTCTCGTCGCTGGCCGGACAGTGATCACCAGTCGCTGGCGCAGTGAAGCGTTCGAGGACGCATCGTGATCAGGTGTTGAGCACGACGCCACCATTGAGGTGGATCGTCTGTCCCGACATGTAGCTTGAATCGTCGCTGGCCAGATAGACGTAGGCCGGACCCATCTCGCTGGGTTGCCCGGGGCGCTCCATCGGTACCTGCTTGCCGAATTCGGCGACCTTGTCATCCTCGAAGCTGGCGGGGATCAACGGTGTCCAGACCGGGCCGGGGGCTACGGCATTGACGCGGATGCCGCGGTCCATCAGCGTGCCGGACAACGAGCGTACCAGCCCCTGGATGGCCCCCTTGGTGGCGCTGTAATCGATCAGGCTGTCATTGCCCTTGAAGGCGTTGACCGAGGAGGTGGCGATGATGGAGTCGCCCTTGGAAAGATGCGGGACGGCGGCCTTGATCAGATAGAAGTGACTGAAGAGATTGGTCTTGAAGGTACGTTCGAGCTGCTCGTCATCTATCTCGGTCACGTCATTCCAGTCGTACTGCTCGGCGGCGTTGTTGACCAGGATGTTGAGCTTGCCGAATTCCTCCAGCGTGCCTTCTATCACCTTGCGGCAGAAGGCCGGGTCACCGATGTCACCGGCGATGCGGCTGGCCTTCTGACCTTCGGCCTCGATCAGTCGGATGGTTTCCTCGGCGTCCTTTTCCTCGCTGCCGACGTGGGTGATCATGCAGTCGGCCCCTTCGCGCGCGAAGTGGACGGCGGCGGCGCGCCCGATGCCGCTGTCGCCTCCGGTGATGACGGCGACCTTGCCCTTGAGCTTTCCGCTGCCCTGATAGCCTTCCCGGATATATTCGGGGCGAGGCTGCATGCGATGTTCATCACCCGGTTGATGATCCTGATGCTGCGGGGGTTGTAGTTGACTCATGCTGTCACTCCTTGTCCGTGAATCATGATGACGACGCAATCGCCTTCAGACGCGAACGCCTACCTGAATGACATGTGGATCTTCGTGCGGATTCAAACCCCTACATTCAAAAAACTTGATGTTCATGTGGGGCGGGGTCATGCCACCAATGAAAACGCCCGTTGCTCAGGGGAAAGCAACGGGCGGGGGTGTCATCTTCGGCTCAGGCCAGGTGTCAGCGGTTCAGGAAACGACGCCCTGTGGCTTGTCGTGAACGGTCGCCGGGGTGGGGGCCCCCTGGGGCGAGACGGAGGCCACGGCGGGGGCAAGCGCCTGCTCTCGTTGCAGGGGTGAGGCCTGGACATTGAGCTCTGGCAGGTTCTCGGGGTCATGCCCCGGACCGGCTTCCAGCGTGGGCAGGGCCTCTCGGATGATGCAGGCACACAGGCGGCGGTGTGCCTGCAGCATCAGGCCCTCACGCTCCAGGTATTGCATCAGTCGCGTGGCTGACACCAGCGCGACGATGGGATGCAGACCGCGAAAGCGTTCCTCTACCTTTTCGGCACTGATGGTCGCCAGTTGCTCTGGGTTGGTGTGTGGCATCGGTGGTTCCCCTAGATGGCACTCGGTGTCCCGAGTGCGGATGATGCGTGTCATTCGCTGGTCATGGCGGCGTATGCCGCCACGTGAGAGTGTCTTTCTGTCAGGCGTCGCTGTTATAGGTGTCGTTGTTTGCGTGCGCGAATCGTCGTGCGAAATCACCATCTCGCCTGTCCCGCAGACCGCCTTTCCCCATAGTGTGTCGCCTCAAGGCGGGGTCAGGCAATGACCCGAGAGACGTGCTTGGCGGGCACGATCTCCCGAGCAGGTCGTGGTCTGGCTGGCGCTCAAGCCAGAGAGCATCGCTGCCGCGTGTCTGGCACCTTCGCGCCAGCGTTTTGCATTATGCAACTTCCATTGATTAACGATTGTGGATTTTCGTAACCACCTAGCCAGTATTAGAGATACCACGAGAATGTGCCAGTTCTGTTGCAGGGGCTCTGTTGTCTCTCAACCGTTGCCACTGCTGTTGTCCTTTCTGGCAGCTATCCCTGTGGAGTGACTGGCTCATTATCGCCATGACGCGCATGGCTGGTAGGATAACGCTCCTCTGGATCATGCAGATGCCTGCCAGCGGGATATTGCGTCAATGCGCGTCGCCCCGGCTGGAGTTGCCTGCAGGTATCGATTGTCGCGTGATCTCTTCTAGCCTGGATATGCCATGAAACGTTTTGTGCTGCTCGATACCGCCCC
This sequence comes from Cobetia sp. 3AK, assembly GCF_029846335.1. Classification (NCBI taxonomy): domain Bacteria; kingdom Pseudomonadati; phylum Pseudomonadota; class Gammaproteobacteria; order Oceanospirillales; family Halomonadaceae; genus Cobetia; species Cobetia sp. 3AK. The sequence goes on from NZ_JARWKR010000004.1 coordinate 144,954, forward strand.
GATCCCCGGTACCACGGATTCGCTCTGTCTGTTCGAGTATGGCGAGGACTTCGTCATCAAGATCGAGAGCGGCAAGGGGGGGCAGCTGATGAATACCCGCATGCATGGCTCGGAAGACGCGCTGGCAGAGATTCCTGCTGGCCTGCTGAAGAGTCGCGGAACGCCGTCGGCGCCGCAGCGTGTTCTGATCGGCGGTCTGGGCATGGGCTTCACGCTGGCCTCGGCGCTTGCGCACTTCAAGGCAGATGCCGAGGTGGTGGTCGCCGAGCTGGTGCCGGGCGTGATCACCTGGAATGACGGCCCGCTGGGGGCCAAGGCGGGGTATCCGATCCGCAATCCGCGCACGACCGTCGAGAATCGCGATGTGGCCGAGGTGCTGCGCGAAGCACCTGGCGGTTTCGATGCCATCATGCTGGATGTGGACAATGGCCCGGAGGGGCTGACCGCTGACGACAATGATTGGCTCTACAGCGCGGAAGGGCTGGCGGTATGCGCCAGGGCACTGCGACCTGCCGGCATTCTGGCAGTGTGGTCGGCCACGGCCGATGCGCGCTTCTCGCAGCGTCTGTCGCGGGCCGGTTTCAAGGCCGAGGCACGTCAGGTGTATGCCCATGGCACGTCCGGAGCCAGGCATACGATCTGGATCGCCCGCTATGTCGGACGTTCCGCGACCTCCGAGACCGGGCCAGGGGCGGGCAAGGGAGAGAAGAAGGGCAAGCGTGCTGGTGGCTCATTCAAGGGGGCCGGGGCGAAAGGCAGCCGCCGCCGGTAATGTCGTGCGGCCGGGCGTCAGCCTCTTTCGCCAACTTCTCGACCGCCATCAACGACAACGGGCTGGCCACGTCATGTGGCCAGCCCGTGTCATGTCCTGCCTGGCTATTGTCGAGCGTCAGGCGTCAGGCATCAGGCGACGTATCAGGCCGCTTCGCGCGCCTTCATGTCCTTCAGGTACTCATCGGCGAGTCGCTGCTTGGTGGCGTCGTCGAAGACGCGACCGGCCAGCTGGAAGACTTCCTGCTCTTCCTCGTCCAAGTGGTGAGTCACCAGATGCTCAAGCTGCTTGGCGGCGGCCAGCCAGCCCGGCGAGCTGTAGTCCGTCGTCTCGAGTTTCTCGACCAGCTCATCGATTTCATGGTGCTCGGCCACGCTGTGACGCGCCTTTTCCTGCGTCATGTCGTGTTCCATCATCGGGATGTAGAGCGCGCGCTCCTCAGCTCCCGCATGGTTGGTGAGCGATTCCTTGAGGCGCTTGAACAGGTCATCGCGCGATTCGCTGTCACCTTCGGTCTTGAGCAGCATGTCCAGCAGGCGGCGTTGTTCGTCGTGGGTCTCGCGCAGGGCTTCAAAGATGGTCATGTTCGGGCTCCTCATCAGCGTCAGCTTGTCGAGTGGCTGGGCGAGACGCGTGGCCTGTCTCTCTTCTTGCCGGACTCTCAGCTTCTCCCTTCAAGCTTTTGGAGTTCCAGCATTCCAGAAGACGGCTCACGTCTGTCAGGGTCTCGCCGTGTCAGCGCATTTTCTCGAGCTCATTGTGTCAGGTATGTACAACTCTGGTGGCGGATCGAAAGAACTTCAAGGGCGCAACGCCGGCTGCCCTTGAAAATCCCCCGCGCGAGAGCAAGAGATGAGGTATCGCTCATATCTCGCCTGCTACTTTCTCTTTCTTGATCGAGCACGCACCGCGCAGGAGTTCTGACATGTCACACGACGCGCCCACGTCCCGGCCCGCTTCTTCCAGCACCTTCGGCCACAAGGGGTCCCATGCGCCTGACCTTTCCCGCGAGCTTTCCGGCAGCCAGCTTGATCGTCCGCCGGGCGGCGGCTGGCCATCGCTCAAGGCAGTGGAGACGTTCCTCTGGCAGGAGCGCCTGCCGATCGCCGGGCATGTCAGCCTGATGAAGATGAACCAGCCGGATGGCTTCATCTGTCCGAGCTGCGCCTGGCCGAATGGTGACAAGCCCAAGGGGGCCAATTTCTGCGAGAACGGTGCCAAGGCGCTGGCGTGGGAGGCGACGCGTGAACGCGTCAGCGATGAACTCTTCGCTCAGAACACCGTGAGCCAGCTTCGCGAGTGGACGGATCATCATCTGGAGAAGGAAGGGCGCCTGACGCACCCGCTGCGTTACAACGCGGCTGAGGATCGCTACGAGGTCACCAGCTGGGAGGCGGCCTACGCCGAGATCGGTGAGCGTCTCAAACAGTATGAGGACCCGAACCAGGTCGAGTTCTATACCTCGGGGCGCACCTCCAACGAGGCGGCCTTCCTGTTCTCGCTGTTCGGGCGCATGTACGGCACCAACAACTTCCCCGACTGCTCGAACATGTGTCACGAGACCACCTCCCGGGCACTGCCGGAGTCCATCGGCATCGGCAAGGCGACGGTGAATCTCGAGGACTTCAAGCAGGCCGATGCCATCTTCATCTTCGGTCAGAACAGCGGCACCAACAGTCCTCGCATGCTGGGCGATCTCCACGAGGCGCGTGGCCGTGGTGCCGAGGTGGTGAGCTTCAATCCTCTGCGCGAGCGGGCGCTGGTGAGCTTTGCCGACCCGCAATCGCCCAGGGACATGCTGAGCGGCAAGGGCGTCGAGATCAGCACCCAGTACCATCAACTGCGCATCGGCGGTGACCTCGCTGCCGTGCAGGCGATGTGCAAGTACGTGATCGAGGCCGACGATGCGCTGCGTGAGCGCAATCCTCATGCGGTGGGGCTGCTGGATCATGACTTCATCGCCCAGCACACCCACGGCTTCGAGGCCTTCGCCGATCACTGCCGCAAGCTCGACTGGCAGGATCTGGTCGAGATGTCCGGCCTGTCGCGGGAGTCACTGGAGCAGGCGGCGCAGACCTATCTTGAGGCCGAGCGCGTGATCTGTTGCTGGGGCATGGGCATCACTCAGCATGCGCGCGGCGGCGATACCATCCAGCAGATCGTCAATCTGCTGTTGTTGCGCGGCAATATCGGCAAGCCGGGCGCCGGGCCTTGCCCGGTGCGCGGCCACTCCAACGTGCAGGGGGATCGCACCGTCGGTATCGAGAACCTCCCCAACGGCGCGATGCTGGATGCCTTCGATCGCGTCTTCGACATCCAGTGCCCACGGGACAACGGCCATGATGTCGCCGAATGCTGCGAGGCGATTCTGCGCGGTGAGACGCGGGCCTTCATCGGCATGGGCGGCAACTTCTTCCGCGCGATTCCGGACCAGAAGCGCATCGTGGAGAAGGTGCACGAGCTGGACATGACGGTGCATATCGCCACCAAGCTCAATCGCAGCCATCTGCACCCCGGCAAGCACGGCTGGGTATTGCCGACGCTGGGTCATAGCGAGCGGGATCTGCAGGCCGGCGCCGATGGCAAGGGCGCGGAGCAGACCACCAGTGTCGAGGACGGCATGTGCAATGTCTCGCCCTCACGCGGCGTGATGGCGCCGGCGGATGCCAGCCTGCATTCCGAGATCGCCATCACCTGTCAGCTGGCCAAGGCCACACTGCCGGCGCATCCCACGCTTGACTGGGACTGGTTGCAGGCGGATTACGCGCGCATTCGCGACCGTATCGAACAGGTCTTCCCGCAGATCTTCCCGGATTACAATGCCCGCCTGGCGCAGGGTGGCTTCCACATCCGCATCGCCCCGCGTGAGCGCATCTGGCACACCGACTCCGGGCGCGCCAACTTCCTGTTCCCCGAGGGACTTGGCACCGATGAGCAGGGCCTCGACAAGGTCACCCACGAGACGCTGGACATGGACAGTACCTTCCTGCTCAGCACCATGCGGGGCCATGATCAGTTCAACACCACCGTCTATTCCAATGATGACCGCTATCGGGACGTCTACGGGACGCGCATGGTGGTGATGATCAGCCCGCAGGATCTGGAAACGCTCGGCCTGTCCGAGGGCCAGCGCGTGCGTATGGAAACCGTGAGTGAGGATGGTGTCGAGCGCAGCATGGCCGGTTTCAAGCTCAAGGCCTACGATATCCCGAGCGGCTGTCTGGCAGCGTATTACCCGGAAACCAATGACCTGATTCCGCTGGATCACCGTGATGCGCGCAGCAATACGCCGGCCTCGAAATCGGTGCCTGTCAGATTGCGTCTGATGGACAGCGAAGAGGTCAATGCCAGTGAAGGAGTGCTGGCAAGCGCTTGAGGCCCCTCTGACCGGGAATGTCTGAAAAAAATTTGCATCCTGCACTCGGCGTCAGGTTATGACGTGAGGGAAGGACGATGCGATCAACGCCACGCGCTGCACTGAAAGAGTGCGCCGCGTGGCGTTTTTGTGGATCACTGCCATATTGAGGGCATCTTACGGGGATCTTGCGCCATCACCGGCCAAGTGACGCAAGCGATACGTCAGAGAGGGCATTGCTGCGCCAATGGCTGCCTCACACCCCCTCCAGCGCGGGATCCTGACGCCAAGGACAAGTTATGGTGCCGGGCAGTCCGCGGACAGGTACGCGGGCATCTCAAGGACTGGCGCGTTTCTTGCGTGGTGGTAGGGTGGCGACCGCCAGTCCCGCTCATCCGCACTTCGCCAGCGGTTGGCAGGCTCTCATCGACCGACGCGCTGCCCGTCGAGCGCAGCGTTCCATGAGAGCGACCTGCCAAGTGGCGAGAGAGCATGGCACCTTACTCCGGCTGACACGGCCTCACACGAAGAGACTCGGCGCGATGCACGAGTCCGAGGGATACCCCGCATGGCAGATGACCGCTCATCAACTTCACAGACCTCACCGCTGGCTTCGGCCGCAGGCAATGACTATCCCTTGAGCGAAGTCCCCGCTTCGGCACGACGTGGGCTGCTCTCCACTTCAATGGTGCTGCTCGGCTTCACCTTCTTCACCGCCACCATGTGGGCCGGTGGGTCACTGGGCTCGGCCTTCGAACTCAATGAGCTGATGTGGATCATCGTGATCGGCAATCTGCTGCTGGGGAGCTATGCGGCGGCGCTGGCCTACATCGCCTGCAAGAGCGGCCTCAACTCGGTGTTGATGGGGCGACTGTGCTTTGGCGAGAGGGGCAGCCGTCTGTCGGACTTCGTGCTCGGCTTCACCCAGATCGGCTGGTACGCCTGGGGCACCGCGACCATCGCCATCGTGCTGGTCAAGACACTCGGCTTGCCGGAATGGCTGACCACGCCGCTGATGGTCATCTTCGGTTTCGCCTTCTGCCTGACGGCGATGATCGGCTATCGCGGCTTGGACATGCTCTCGCGGGTTGCCGTGCCGGCCATGCTGCTGTTCATCCTGTTCAGTCTCTATACCGGCATGGTCGATGTCGGTGGCATGGCGGGACTCGCGGCACTGACGCCCACGGATTCCATGAGCTGGACAGCCGCCATCACGGCGGTGATCGGTACCTTCATCAGTGGCGGCACCCAGGCGACCAACTGGAGTCGCTTTGCACGCTCGCCGAAGATCGCCGTGATCGCCACCCTGGCGGCCTTCTTCGTCGGTAATGGCCTGATGGTACTCACCGGTGCGCTCGGCGCGATGATCTATCAGCAGGCCGATATCGTCGATGTGATGATTGCCCAGGGGCTGGTCAGCCTCGCGGTGTTGATGCTGTTTCTCAATATCTGGACCACCCAGGACAACACCATCTACAACTTCGCCATCGCCGGCTGCAACCTGCTGCGCACACCGCATCGTCAGCGTGTCACCCTGGGCGGCGCGGCCATCGGCACGGTGCTGGCGGTACTCGGCATGTATGAGTGGCTGATCCCGTTCCTGATTCTGCTCGGCACCTTCATTCCGCCGATCGGCGGCGTGATCATGGCCAACTTTTGGCTCGGCCATAAAGGGCAGTATCCGCGTCTCGCCGAGATGCCCAAGGTCGATTACCACTGGCCGGGCCTCGCCGCCTACGCCATCGCCTGCCTGTGCGCCTGGAGCTCACCGTTCATGCCGCCCGTCGTGGGTGTCGTGGTCGCCTTCGTCGTCTACGGCGGGCTGATCAAGCTTGCCAAGGTCGAACTGGCCGACAAGACGGCGGCATGAGTGACTGATCGCCTGATGTGAAGGGCAGAGGAATACGAAACGCCCAACGAGTTCTGGACTCGTTGGGCGTTTTTCATGGGGGAGAGAAACGTCAGGGGAGAGTCACTTGATGCACAACGGGGTTGTGCATAGAATGAGGGGAAAAGGTGCTGCCATGGCGGTGGAATTCAGGGATGTGTGGCTCGAGAGCTTCTACGAGCAAGATGTTGGTCACCGCAAGATACCTGCGGCGCTCTCAAATTCGCTTTATCGCAAGTTGCAGATTCTCGATGCCGCAAGCCAGGAGTCTGATTTGAGGATTCCGCCAGGCAATCGTTTCGAGCATCTGCAGGGCAATCTCGCAGGTTATTGCTCGATTCGCGTCAACAAGCAGTATCGACTCATCTTTCGATGGGAGGCAGGGATTGCCCATCAAACATATCTAGACCCGCATGCTGACAAGGGCTAGAGGAGGTAGCAGCGATGAGAAACACCCAGCGGCGCCCACTGACGGTAGGCGAGATGTTGACGGCAGAGTTTCTGGAGCCGATGGAGATCGACATCCGCACACTGGCCGAGGCGATGGGAGTGCACAGAAATACCCTGAGCCGTATCGTTCATGACAAGGGGACCTTGACGGCCCCGATGGCCATCAAGCTGGCGGCTGCGCTAGGCAATACGCCGGAGTTCTGGCTCAACATCCAGCATGCTGTGGAGCTCTGGGATGTGCGTCATCGTGCCTACGCGCAGGATGCCAAGGGCGTACGTCGCATAACGCCGCAAGTTGATGCCGTCGAGCTTACCTCGCATTGACGTCGCGCTCTTCACGGCGAGTGATCGAGACGGCGTAATCCCGTGAGTACATGCCCAGTAACACAGAAAGCCCCAGCCTGAGGATCAGGCTGGGGCTTTCTGTTGTTCAGGCTCCAGGCATTCTTCAGATCGTTTTCGGCCTCACTTGAATCACCAGGCAGACGGCAATCAGTACCATGCCGAGCCAGCCGAGCGGGGCGATATGCTCGCCGACGATGGTGACGGCGAGCAGGGCAGCGACCAGCGGCTCGAACAGCGTGAGCAGGGTGGCCTTGCTGGCGGTGATGGTCTTGAGGCCATAGCCGAAGGCGAGATAGCCGAGGAACATCGGTACCAGTGCCATGTAGAGTGCCACGCCTGCGTTGCCGGCAGTGGCGAACAGGCGCGGGTCTGCCACCAGCATGCTGAGGCCCAGGCCTGCGATCAACGCGATGCCGGCGACGCCGAACAGGCTGCCCATGGCCGCGCGAGCGTGGATACCACCTTCCATCATGTGCCGTGCGATCAGCGAGTAGGCGGCGTAGGTCACCCCGGCGATGATGCCCAGCGCGATACCTGCCAGGCGCGCCAGTTCATCAGTGAAGGCAAGGCGACCGTCAGCACTCTGCCCCGTGGCGAGGGGTGTCGTCATGCCCTGATGGCCCGTTTCGCCCAATGCCATCATCACCACCCCGACGATGCCCAGCGCGAGGCTGAGATACCAGCTTGGCGTGAGTCGATGGTGGCCGAACAGGCGCTCCAGTATCGCGGCCGCCAGGGGTGCCGTGGCGATGGTGATCACCGTGCCGATGGCAACGCCGGCCAGGTGCATCGAGGAGTAGAAGGCCAGCGGGTAGATGACGACACATACGGCGCCGAGCAATACCCAGCGCTTCTGCGCCAACACAAGCCCCAGGCAATCAGTGATGTTCGGGCGTGCTACCCATGCCTGCAACACCCCACCGATCCCCATGGCGAAGGCGCCGGTGGCCAGTGGGCTGACGTCCTGATTGAAGTGGGCCGCCGTGCCGGTGGTGCCCCACAGCAGTGCCGCAAACAGCACCGCCAGGCTGCCCAGCGCTCCCGACTTCGAGGGTTGGGTGGTCAGAGGAGAGATCGTTGTCATCCAGGCATTCCTTTGGCGTGAGAGGTGCGCTCTTTCTCGTCGGCTCGCCATGCATGCCGCGAGCACGCAGAGTGTGCTGAAACCACTTTCTGTCATGATCACGACAACGCGGCGAGTCACTGCGGTCTGCGCCCCGTCGTCAGCTCAGTGCAACCGGCTCAGTGAGGCCAGTTCAGTGAGGTCAGTTCAGTGAGATCCGTTCAACGTGGTGTCCTGTCGCCGGACTCCACTGCCGCATGGGACCAGCCGTGCTGGCTCTCTGTGGGGTAGTCGAGCATTGCGACGCTTTCGCAGACGGACTCCTGCCCGCTATCGCTGCCAGTCCAGAGCCCCGTCGCCAGGTCAGTCTCCAGATCAGACGCCCGCTCTGCCTCAAGGTCAGGGCGTCGTGATGCGTGGGAGGACCTTGCCCATGCGGTGGGCGCTGGCTGCGGACTGGCCGTCGGTGTCCTGGGGGCGCGGGAGCGAAGCTGCAGCATCAGGCAGGTCATGATCAACAGCATGCCAACCGCCCCCATCATGGTGAACTGCTCGCCGACCACCACGACCGCCAGAACGCCTGCCACCAGCGGCTCGAACATGGTCAGCATGGTGACGCGACTGATGGGCACGCTGGCCAGCCCACGCCCGAAGACCAGACTGGCCAGCAGCATGGGAATCAGCGCCATGTAGATGGCGACACTGGCATTCACCGGCGTGGCGAACAGGCGCGGGTCGTGGATGAGGCTGGCGGCACCAAGGCCGAGCAGCAGCAGCACACCTGCGGTGCCGAACAGGCAGCCCATCGCCGCACGCCCGTGGGTGCCTTGCAACATCATGCGTCTGGCGAGCAGCGAATAGGTGGCGTAGCTTGCGCCGGCCACGATCCCCAGGGCGATGCCGATGAGCTTGCGCTCATCCATGAGCATCGCCGCCTCGCCATGCGCTTCCAGCAGTGGCGTGGCTTCAGGCAACGCGGTCTCGCCGATGGCCATCAGCGCGACGCCGATCATTCCCAGCGTCAGTGCGACATACCAGCTGGCAGTGACCTTCTTGCGGTCCAGCAGATATTCCAGTGCGGCGGCCGCCAAGGGGGCCGTGGCGATGGTGATGACGGTGCCCATCGCGACACCGGTGTATTCCATGGCCGAGTAGAAGGCCAGGGGATAGCAGATGATGAACAGAGCGCCCCAGGCCACCAGGTGTTTCTGTGCGAGCAGCTTGTGTGCCTCGGCGCGAAGATGGCGGCGTGACAGGATGGCCTGGAGTACGCCGCCCACCCCCATGGCGAAGGCGCCAGTGGCCAGCGGGCTCACACCCTGATTGAAGTGGGCGGCCGTGCCGGTGGTTCCCCACAGGCAGGCAGCCAGCAGTACGCACAGGTTGCCGGTCTGACGTTGGAGCAGCGGGGAGAGCGAAGCGTTCGCGATGCGGTGTTGCATGGTTGATGGCTCGCAATGAAAGGTGATTCGGTGACCACGAGATTACGCTTCATTGCGAATCGATATTGTGCTGAAACTACGCTTCGTTCTGCTGGAGACAGCCAAGTGAGCCAGCAGGCGTCTGAAACGCCGTGACAAGGGCGGGAGAGGTGCTGAAGAAGGTCAGGGGAAGACGCTCAGCTGGAGATGGTCAGGCTGGAGTACTGGCGAGTCATCTCGCGCGGCGTCATGCCGAAATGGTGAGAGAAGCGCCGCGTGAAGGCCGACAGGTTCTGATAGCCCACTGCCTCGGCGACCTGCTGGACACTGAGGTCGGAATGGATCAACTGCGCACGGGCGCGCTCCATGCGCCGGGCTGTCAGGTACTGTTTGACGCTGACGCCCAGGTTGTCACGAAAGATCTTGTGGAACTGGGTAGGACTCAGATGCGCCAGGGCCGCCAATGATGCTACGTCATGCGGCTGATCCAGCTGCTCGTTCATGACATCCAGCACTCTGAGCAGACGCCGATCGACACGCTTGTCGCAGGTCTGCCGCTCCAGCAGGCCCAGAAACAGCTCGATGGCCAGACGGTCGATCCGCGCATCGACCTTGCCCTGCAGCTGGGCTTCGAGAAACAGCAGATAGTTCATCAGCAGGGTGCTGATGGAGAACACCACGCGCCGAGTGGCGGCGAGATTGTCGGGCAGGTAATCCAGGTCCGCGACGATGAAGCGTGCCGCGTCATGGGCCTGGAACTGATGGGTCTCGCCCGAGCGGATGATCACGCATTCGCCGGTGACCACGGTACCGGTGTAGCCGCCGACCTGGATGTCGAGATGGCCCCGGATCGGCAGCACCAGCTGCGGATACTGGTGATCATGCACATCGGCGCGTGGCGTGTAGGAACGTAACGAGAGTGCCGTCATGGTGTCGTGGTCATTCGTCGATCATCCCTCAGGGTGGCAGGCCCGGGGCTCGCGGGAGTCTGGGCTCAGCACGCTCAGCGGCTCAGTTCGATATTGCGTGTCTGACCACGCCCGACCTGCACCTGGCTCAGGATGAGCGGGCTGCGGGTGCCATCGGGCAGTTTGATGACGCCGGCGACATAGAAGGTGCCGGCGGGCAGGCCGGTGGCATTGAAGTAGCCATTGCTGTCGGTGCGCACGATATGGGTATAGGCCTGGGCACGCGGGTCGGCGCGCTCTGCCGTCTTGCCGGCCAGTGCCAGTTCCGCGGCTTCCGCGGAGTAGGTGGTGACCGGCGCGATCGAGATGCCTGCCCGGTTGGCATGGATCGTCTGACCCTGCCAGTCATAGGACATGCGGCCCTTGATGACCGAGGTTCCCGTCTTGTCGAGCTTGGCGTACTCCGCCTCCGGGAAGGCCACTGTCCGCTTGACGCGCTGATCGCCGTCCTCGGAGGCAGTGGTGCTGCCGAAGTCCGGAAGGGAAATGCTGTCGGCGATACGGGACGCGCTCTCGCACCCTGCCAGCAGAGTGGTGGTGAGAATCAACGCGAGAGGGGTACGCAGGGTGCGAAGCATGATGGCCATCCTTGGAATGACGAAGGGATCAAGCCCACATCCTACTGTGCCGCGAGATGACTGAAAACGTCAGCCGCCGCGAAAGACGTAAGCCACGCTCCCGGGGCGAGGGGTGGGGCCTGCCGCGTTCGCTCGGGTTGCATCGAGCGCGATGGCAGGGTTGCGCAAGTGCGAACGCATGATTCATTAGTCTTTCGTCTATGAGGGGGTGCCAATTGTTACCATTCACCCAATGTTAATGTTTCCCGCTTGACCTGCTGCTGGCCTGCCAGCGTGCTCGAGTGTGCGTATCTGTTCCCATGATTGCCCGGAGAGCCCCATGACGACTTCGCCTGAGACCGATGCCTTGCCTGATTCGACTCATGACACCGCACGCGTCGATGCTTCCCGGCGTCGCCTGCTCAAGCGTGGTCTGCTCGGGGTCGGTGCCGCGACACTGACCAGCCTGCCATTGTCGGCGCTGGCGCAAACGGTCACCAGCAGTGCCCGGGAGACGGATGAGGATGGCGCCTTTGCCGCCTTCATGTCCCTCTCGGCATGGCTCTTGAGTGACAGAGTCCTCAATGAGCGCCTCGGGCAGCGGTTCTTCGAGGCACTGGCGCGCACGCCCGTCGATGGCGTGCCGGGCCTTGGCACGCTGGTGGACCTGAGAGATCGTCTCCTGGTCCTGGGGGAGCAGCGTGAATATCTGCGCGAGGATGACGTGAGCGAAGCCGAGATGGCGCTGGTGCGACGCGTGCTGCAGGCCTGGATGCTGGGGACGGTGGGGCAATCTGCCACCGACCCGCAGGCCGAGGTGATCGCCTTTGAACATGCCGGCATGTATGCAGGCCCCCGCGATGTCCAGGTCGTGCGGACCTATTGCCCGAATCGTCCCGGTTTCTGGGCCGAGCGTCCTGCCTGAATCCACTCGTTCATCTGCCAGCATCGCCATGAGAGCGGGCGGCAACGAATGCCCTGACGACATCGCAGTCCCGCTGCGGTGACGCAAAGCACCTTGAGGAGAACCCCGCATGGCTGAGGAAGCTCGTACGTATGACGCTGACGTGATCGTGGTGGGCTCCGGCGTTGCCGGTGCCCTGATCGCGCATCGTCTGGCCGAAGCCGGCAAGGCGGTCATCATGCTGGAAGCCGGCCCGCGACTGGAGCGCTGGCAGATCGTGGAGCGCTTTCGCAATCAGGCCGACAAGATGGACTTCATGGGGCCGTATCCCGCCAGCAAGGCGGCACCGCATCCCATGCTGCATGGCGACAATGCCGACTATCTCGTCCAGAAGGGTGAGCAGCCCTATGACGCGCAGTATATCCGTGCCGTCGGCGGTACCACCTGGCATTGGGCGGCCTCGGCCTGGCGCTTCCTGCCCAGCGATTTCCGTCTCAAGAGCGAATATGGAGTAGGTCTCGACTGGCCGATCGCCTATGAGGACCTGGAAGACTACTACTTCCGGGCCGAGGTGGCGCTGGGTGTCTGGGGGCCGAATGATGTCGATCTCGGCAGCCCGCGCAGCGCCGAGTATCCGATGGCGCCTCTGCCGCTGTCGTGGAACGAACGGCGGGTCAGCGAGCGCATCAACCCCCACGGTTTTGACATGGTCACCGAGCCGGTGGCGCGCAACAGCCGCCCCTACGATGACCGCCCGACCTGCTGCGGCAACAACAACTGCATGCCGATCTGCCCGATCGGGGCGATGTACTCCGGCATCATTCACGTCGAGAAGGCGGAGCGCGCCGGTGCCCGACTGATCGACAATGCCATCGTCCATCATCTGGAAAGCGATGCCAGCGGCAAGATCCGCGAGGTGCGCTATCTCGACCCGCAAGGCAAGCAGCATCGACTGAGCGCACCCAAGGTGGTGCTGGCGGCCAATGGCATCGAGACGCCCAAGCTGATGCAGATGTCGGTGAATGCACATACCCCCGACGGTGTGGGCAATCAGAACGACATGGTCGGCCGGCATCTGATGGATCACCCGGGTACCGGTGTGAGCTTTCTGGCCGATGAGGCACTGTGGGCCGGCCGTGGCCCCCAGGAGATGACGTCCATCATCACCTGGCGTGACGGGGATTTTCGCCGTGAATTCGCCTCCAAGAAGCTGCACCTTTCCAACATCGCCCGGACTCAGCAGATGACCACCGAGGTGCTGGCGGAGACACCCCTGAGGCTGGGCGCGGACCTGCAGGCGCAGATCGACAATCGTGCCAGTCGTTATGTGCAGTTCGACAGCTTCCATGAGCTGCTGCCCGAGCCAGCCAATCGCATCACGCCGTCAAAAAAACGTGACGCACTTGGTCTGCCGCGCCCGGAATTCCGTTATGCTATCGATGATTACGTCAAGCGCAGCGCCGTGCATACGCGGGAGCAATATGCACGCATCGCCAAGCTGATGGGAGGCACGGACATCGCGTTCCGTGATGAGTTCTCCAACAACCAGCATATCTGCGGTACGACCCTGATGGGAGATGACCCGACGCAATCCGTGGTGGACCGCGATTGCCGAGTGCATGGCCACGACAATCTGTTCGTCGCCAGCTCCGGCAGCATGCCGACAGTCGGCTCGGTCAACTGCACTCTGACGATTGCCGCCTTGTCTCTTCGTATTGCCGATCTGCTCGAACAGGAAATATAAGCATGGTCCCGCACGCCCGTACTGCTGGCATTCGTGATGCCATTGATGAGAATGCCCGAGGTGCCCGCCTCACGGCCCGTCCCGCGCGTCTGGCCCGTGCAATTCGTCTTGCTGCCATTGCCGGTTCCAGTGCGCTGTTGCTCAGCGCCTGTGGCAGTGGTGAAGATGAGCACGCCAGGCAGGTGGAGGCCGACAAGGCCGCCACCAATGATCCGGCGTTGATCGAGAAGGGCCTGTACATGGCACGCGCCAGTGATTGCGCTGCCTGTCATAGTACGCAAGATGGTGAAGAGTACGCCGGCGGTCTCGGTTTCGAGACGCCGGTCGGCAAGATCTTCGCCACCAACATCACCCCGGACACCGAACACGGTATCGGCAACTACACCCTCGAGGAGTACACCCGTGTACTGCGCGAAGGCGAGGCGGCCGATGGCCACAATCTCTATCCGGCGATGCCGTTCCCGTCCTATGCACGTCTGACCGATGACGACATCAAGTCACTCTATGCCTGGAACATGCATGACGTGACGCCGAGCGCTACGCCGAACCGTGAGAGCGAGATTCCGTTCCCGCTCAACATGCGTTGGCCGATGGCGCTGTGGGAAGAGATCTTCTCGCCGCTGGAGCCCTGGCAGGATGACCCCGAGAAGAGCGCCGACTGGAACCGTGGCGCCTATCTCGTCCAGGGGCCGGGACACTGTGGCAGCTGCCACACCGAGCGTGGCATCGCCTTCCAGGAGAAGGCGCTGACAGGCGATGAGGACGGCTATCTCGGTGGTGCGATGATCGAAGGCTGGCGCGCCTTCAACCTGACGCCGGACATGCAGGATGGTCTGGGCAGCTGGAGTGAGCAGGATATCCAGACCTACCTCGCCACCGGCAATCTCAAGGGCAAGGCGCAGGCCGGCGGCCCGATGGCGGATGTCGTCACGCACTCCATGCGTCACATGAGCGAAGATGATCTGCGTGCCATTGCCGTCTATCTGAAGTCCATCCCGGCCGTGAATGGCAAGGGTGAGCAGGGCGAGGCGATCAATGATGGCGATCGCCAGGCGGAAGCCGAGCAGGCCAGCGAGCCTCAGGTCGCCACGCGGTTCAATCAGGGGGCACCGGCTGACGATGTCCTGTTGCTGCGCGGTCAGCCACTCGACAAGCGCCCGGATGACGAAGCGCTGATCGGCCAGCTGACGGATGCCACCCCGGGTGTGCGCCTGTATCTGGGCCACTGTGCCATGTGTCACGGGGCGGATGGCGCCGGCACCCAGGATGGTTACTACCCGTCGCTGTTCCACAACAGCGTGACCGGCAGTGTCTATCCGGACAACCTGGCGCAGGCGATTCTCAATGGCGTGCAGCGCGAGAACAATGGTCACAGCGTCTTCATGCCGGCCTTTGATGACAACCTGACCGACGGCGAGCTGATCAACCTGATGGACTACCTGGAGAATCGCTTCGGGGAAGGTCACCAGAGTGCCTCTCTCGCGGCACCTGATGCGCGTCGCCAGCAGTTGGCGGACAAGCTGGAAGAATGGCGCAAGCACTGAGGCGCCCTTGATCGCCCCCTCTTGCGTGAATGTGAACATGAATGTGAATGTGAACGTGAGAAGGGGGCAGGAATTGCCTGGCCAGTCGTCGAGGCATGCGTGAAGACCGCCACGACGACTGGCCGATAGGCTCACCCGGCGCCAGAGACAACCAGTGCTGGCGCTATGGTGAGGATGGGGTAAAATTGCGCCAGGCAGGACACCGACATCACATTCATCCCGCTCGGTTGCGCTCAAATGCAGCACAAACTGAAGAACTGCGGTAGAATGTGCGCCCAGACTTTAGCTCTTTATCAATTATTCGAGGCAACATAGCAGTATGACCGACGCTACTCTTGACGATCAGCTTGCATCCCTGTTTCAGGAGCAGGACACCAAGCAGGACCAGAACGCCCGCATCAAGGAGCTGGAGCGTCAGCTGCGTGAAGCCAGCAAGGAAGCCGACAAGCTCCGCAATGCCCGTGACAAGGCAAAGAAGGAAGTCGAGGACCTGCGTGCTCGCAACGAGCGTCTGAGCGAGAAGGCAGCAGCCTCTGACAAGCACCGCAAGCAGGTCGAACACGAGTTCAACCAGAAGCTGGTGCAGTACAAGGCGCGTCTGGCCCGTGAACAGGCCATCGCCCAGTCCCGCATGATGCCGATGGCAGCCGCTGAAGAGCAGGCGGAGTCCGAGGACACCGCAGACGCGGCTTCCCTGGAAGACCTGGGTCTGAACGCTGCAGCTATCCGCGCGCTGACCGAAGCCGGCTACGATGACGTCGCCAAGGTCCGCAAGGCCCACGCTGACGGCGTGATCGCTGAGGTCAAGGGTATCGGTCCCAAGGCTCAGTCCCAGATCGCGGAAGCGCTGGACGCCTGATCGTCGCTGATGAATGAAAAAACCCGCCAATTGGCGGGTTTTTTCGTGTCTGGCTGACGCGCCTGGCGTCTGACGGTCCGAGGCGGCCTGAGGGGCAAGACGGCCTGGGATCAGGACGGCTCACGACTGTCTCTCACGACCGTCACTCACGGCTGGAGTTCGGGCCAGGTGACGTTGGCCTGCTGCTCGCCCAGCCAGTCATTGAGCGCCTGACGCATGTCACTGACGGCAAGCGCATTGCCATTCAGCGCATGTACCACCTGGGGCAGGCTTGGCGCTTCACCGGCCTGGGCCGGCCACTCCTGCTTGAGCATGAAGGCCGCCTTCGTCGGGTCTTCCTGATGCAGGGTGCGTTGTGCCGCGGCGTGGGCCTGGCCCAGCTGTTGAAGCTCGGCATCGAGAGCGTCATCGGCGATGTCGGCGCGGCTGACCAGCAGCATGCGCGGGAGATCCAGCATGTTGGCGCGCGGCAGCCAGTCCTTGGAGAGCGGGTGCAGGGCCACCAGGCGGGAGGCGTCATCGCCACCCAGGAAGGCGGCATGCATCTTGCGACTGTTGATCAGCGCCTTGGGCGCATCGCCGGCGTACTCATCACCTTCCAGCGCTTCCAGCGAGCGCGGGCTCACCAGCTGCATGCTGGAACCGACCTTGACCTCGATCCACTGCTTGAGCGCCAGATGCGAGCGCGCATCACTGTCGCTGATCACCACCCGCACTGCACGCGTGGTGTCATTCAGGAAGCGAATCAGCATTTCCTGCGGCTCGAACAGCTTGGTATAGCGGATCAGCTCATCGCGTGCGACCAGGCTGACATCATCCAGGTCCGCGCCATCCAGTACCCGCAGCGGCACGCCGCTCTCGGCCAGTGCCTTGAGATTCCAGGGCGTAAGATAGGCGGCGTCCAGCGTGCCATCACGCAGCCCCTTCATCACCTCATCCGCACTGGCGAATTGCGTCAGGGTCAGCGGCTCGCGCAATGAGTCCTCGAGGGCACCTTCGGCTTCCAGCACGACGGCAGGGCTGGCGCTGACACCGGCGTCGGCAGGCATGCCGATCTCCAGGGCACTGGCCTTTTGCGCCAGCATCAAGCTGCCACCGGCGAGGCACCAGGCCGCCAGTGTGCGTCGCAGGGGCAGGCGTTGGGCACGCGAGGTGAGGGGGAAAGAGTCAAGCAGGGACATCTGGCACTCCGGCAACGGTAACAGAGAGGCGGTAACTCACCGCCATGACAGCGCTCACGCGTGGGCGCTCATGGTAGCCGTTCGCGGGCATGGTGTCAGGCGCGGCGCGGCGTCATGCCTCACCTTGAGCATGTGGAAGCCTTGCACACGAAAAAGCCCCGCCACTTCTCGAGTGACGGGGCTTTTTCGTGTGCAGCGGTTGTCCCGAACGCCCTGGAGATCAGTCCGTGACGCTCGGGTGGCCTGCTTCAGGAGCGTGAACGCGCGGCCTGCTCATCAAGCGCTTGGGCATCGCTGTCCGCGACCACGCCATCGCGGCGGGCGAAGTGGTCGACCCACAGCGCGATCACGCCGTCGCCGGTGACATTGGTGGCGGTGCCGAAGCTGTCCTGTGCCAGATACAGCGCGATCATCAGGCCAAGTTCCGCCTCGCCGAAGCCGAGCATGCTGCCGAGCACGCCCAGTGCGGCCATCACGGCGCCGCCCGGCGCACCGGGCGCGGCGATCATGGTCAGGCCCAGCATGATCAGGAAGGGGACGACTTCGCCGAGACTGGCGATGGCTAGGTCATGGCTCATCATCATCACGGCGGTAGCGCAGGTCACGATGGTGATGGTGGAGCCTGACAGATGGATGGTGGCACACAGCGGCACGCTGAAATCCGCCACTTCATCGCTGACCCCGTTGGCCTTGGTCTGACGCAGGCTGACCGGGATGGTCGCGGCGGAGGACATGGTGCCCAGCGCCGTCAGATAGGCGGGCAGCATGTTGCGCAGGAGTCCCAGCGGCGAGCGACGCTGGACGAGCCCGGTGATCAGATAGGCCGTGCTCAACCAGATCCAGTGCATCACGATGGCCAGCACCAGCACCTTCCAGAAGGTATCCAGAGTCGACAGCGCCTTGCCCTCATAGGCCATCTCGGCAAAGGTACCGGCGATGAACAGCGGCAGCAGCGGGATGATGACGCTGTTGAGGAACACGTCGACCACTTCACGTGATTCAAATACTGCGCTTTTCAGGGTCGGAAGCTCCCGACGACTGATGACGACACCGAAGACGAAGGCCAGTACCAGCGCCGTCATCACCGGCAACGCGGCCGGAATCTCGAGATCGAGGAAGGGGGCCAGTGCGTCGCGGCCTTCGGCCACGGGCGCCATGCCGGACAGCATGCCCGGCAGCAGATTGCTGGCGACCAGGAAGGCGAAGATGCCAGCGAGAATGGTGGAGCCATAGGCCATGCCGACGGTGCGTCCGAGCATGGCGCCTGAATTCTTCGGCAGAGAGGCGATGCCACTCATCACGTAGAACAGGATGATCAGCGGGATGGTGAAGTTGATCAGCTGGCCGATGATGACCTTGGCGGTCAGCGCCGCGCGGACCACGATATCCGGGGCCATCAGACCGATCAGAAGACCGGCGATGATGCCGAGGACAAGTTTGACGATGAGCTTCATGTGGATCTCGAGAGTTTGACGGGTTCTTGCCCTGAGTACAGGCCGTGAATCGCGTACCATCTCGCTGGTCGGCGGACTGCAGGTCGTCGCAGTCAGGCCACGCACCGAAATGGCGCGCAGAGTGTACCTGAATCGACTACCTGAATCATGGCGTCATTTGCCGCAGTCCGTGAGTGATGGCGGCATTCGCTGTCGTCGGGGCCCACGGTCCCCTTGAGAGGGACGTTCAGGCCTTGTGGGAGGGCGCCGCTGGCCGGCGCTGTCTGAGCAGGTGATGCACGAGCGCCAGCGCCCCGAGCGTCAGCCCGAACACTGCCATGCCCTGCCAGCCGAAGAGGCTCATCATCTTGACCCCGACGGCCGAGCCCAGGCCGGCACCGGTGTAATAGCACAGCATGTAGACGGCATTCATGCGGCTCTGTGCCTCGGGGTCGATGGAGAAGACGCGTACCTGATTGGGAATCTGGGCGGCGAAGACCCCGAGATCCAGCAGGATGATGCCGATGATCAGCCCCGTCAGGCTGTCTCCCCAGAGGCCGAGTACCGCGAAGGCGGCCACCACCATCGTGAGCGCGAGGCTGATCAAGGGGCCTGCGCCGACACGATTGACCAGACGTCCCGACGCCTTGGCTCCGATGATCCCCGCCAGTCCGATGATGCCGAACAGTCCGGCTTGCTGAACGCTGTAATCAAAGGGCGTGTCGGTGACATGAAGTGCCAGTGTCGCCCACATGGCGTTGAAGGCCGCGAACCACAGTGCGCCGGTGAGCGCGGATTCGCGCAGCAGCGCATGGCGTTTCAGCAGCGTGAACATCGAGGCGATGAGCCTGGGATAGGCCATCTGCACCGCAGGGGCACGACTCGGCAGCTGACGATACAGTGACACACCGATGACGATGGCGAGGATGGCGGCGACCAGAAAGACGCTGCGCCAGCCCCAGTACTCGGCGATGCTGCCGCTCAGGGTGCGCGAGAGCAGGATGCCGATGGTCAGCCCCGTCATCAGCGTGCCGATCACCTTGCCGCGCCTCTGCGGAGTGGAGAGTGACGCGGCAAGCGGGATCAGCTGCTGGGTGATGTTGGCGCCCAGACCGACCACGAAACTCGCCACCAGCAATGGCCAGAGACTCGGGGCAAGAAAGACGCCCAGCGAGGCCACGGCCAGGGTGATGGACAGATTGCGGATCAACAGGCGTCTGTCCATGGTGTCGCCCAGCGGCGAGATCAGCAGGATCGCCACGGCATAACCGAACTGCGTGGCCGAGGGAATCATGCCGATGGTGCCCTGACTGACGCCGAGTGAGGCTGCCATGTCGGCCAGCAGCGGCTGGTTGTAATACAGGTTGGCTGCCGTGGCGGCCACGGCAATCGTCATCAGCAACAGCAGGCCGCGACTGATGGGGGAGGACTCGGGGGTCTCCGTGGTCGTCTCGTCTTGATGGCTCACCGAAAGGCTCCTCTTGCGCATTGTGCTGATGTGCGGATCTGACGCGCTGATCTGGCGTCGATCAAGGTGGCCTACGGTATGTCGCCATCACCTATAAGAGAAATGTTGATAATGGATATCTTTGATGCCGAGCTGTTATCAGCGCGAGCCTGATGAGGCCCGGTCTACCCTCGAGACGCTCTCGCGCACGACCAGCGTGGGGGCCAGCTGGGTCTGTCCCGGGAAGGGGGAACCCTCCAAGCGGGCGATGAGCTGTTCCACTGCCGTGGTGCCGAGGTCATAGATCGGCTGGCGGATGGTGGTGAGTGCCGGGTTGAGGTAGGCGCTGATCTCGATGTCGTCGTAGCCGATGATCGACAGCTCGCGTGGGACCTCGAGGCCGAGATCCTGCGCGGCGCGCAGACAGCCCAGCGCCAGCAGGTCATTGAAGGCGAAGATGGCGTCCGGACGATCCCCGGGGTCCGCCAGCAGCAGGTGAGCGGCGCGATGGCCATCTTCCAGCATCAGGTCGGTGGCAACCTGCCAGTCCTCCGGTACGCCCAGGCCGGCGGCCTTAAGCGCCCCGAGTGCTCCGCACAGGCGCTCCCGCGAGCGGGCGTGGTCGCGTGGGCCGGTCAACAGCGCGATGCGCTCGAGTCCGCGGGATATCAAATGCTCGATGGCAAGCCTGCCCCCCAGGCGCGAGTCATCGTTGACCACCGTCATGTCCCAGCCCGGCTGGGGTTCGGCGTCCATCATCACCGTCGGCAGCGGCAGGGCGCTGAGAGCCTGCAGAAAGCCCTCGCCGTTCTCGGCGGTCATCACCACCAGCCCATCGATGCGGCGATCGCGCAGTGTCTCGAGATAGCTGAGCTGCTTGGCATCGATATCATCGCTGTTGCACAGGATCAGGCTGTAGCCTGCCTGATAGCAGCGGTCCTCGACTCCACGGATCACCTCGGCGAAGAACGGGTTGTGCGCGCTGGTGACGATCATCCCCAGCGTGCGGCTGCGATTGGATTTCAGCGCACGTGCCACGCTGTCCGGCCGATAGCCGAGTGCCGCGATGGCCTCGCGCACCCGCGCTTCGGTGTCCCTGGCGACGGGCCGAGTGGCATTCACCACATGTGAGACGGTGGTGACGGAAACGCCTGCCCGTGCCGCCACATCCTTGAGTCGAATCACGCTGCCTGTCCCCTGTCCCTGGTGGAATGATGCGTCTTGTTCTGACGCCTGTCGTCACGTCTGTCGATGTGAATGTCGTCGCGTGTCGGTGGCGCCGGCGGTGAGCGGTGACGAAGACGCCGGCACGAGGCCGGCGTCTTGGTGTCACGTCTCGCGGGCTCGCGCTTACTCGGTGATCAGCTTGAGCGGCACTTCGGTGGTCTTGTCGACATCCTCGCCCTTGAGCAGCTTGTCGGCGACTTCCACGCCGAGACTGCCGATCAGTGAGGGTTGCTGCGCGATGGTCGCGTCCATCTTGCCGGCCTGAACCGCCTTGATGCCTTCATCGGTGCCGTCGAAACCGACCAGAAGGATGTCCTTGCCGGCCGCCTGCAGCGCGCGCTGTGCGCCGAGGGCCATTTCATCGTTCTGCGCGAAGACGGCATTCACCTCAGGATGCGCCTGGAGCAGATTCTCCATCACGTTGAGGCCCTGGGTGCGATTGAAGTTGGCCGGCTGGCTGGCGATCAGGCTGATGTCCGAGTGACCCTCGATGGCCTTGAGGAAGCCTTCCCCACGGTCACGTGTCGCGGAGGCACCGGCCACGCCCTCAAGCTGGACGACCTTGCCTTCTCCGCCGAGTTTCTCGGCGATGAAGCTGCCGGCCAGTTCGCCACCCGCGACGTTGTCGGAGGCCACGTGGGCGGCGATCCGGCCGCCGTTGGCGCTACGATCCAGCGTCACCACCGGCACGTTGCGCGCATTGGCGGTACGCACGCTGGAGACGACGGCGTCGGAGTCGGTCGGGTTGACCAGCAGCAGGTCCACGCCACGTGACAGGGCGTCTTCCACGTTGGACAGCTCACGTGCGGCGTCGTTGCTGGAATCCAGCACGATCAGCTCATGGCCGAGCTCCGCCGCCTTGTCCTTGGCGCCCTGCTGCAGGCTGACGAAGAACGGGTTGTTGAGTGTGGACACGACCAGCGCGATCTTGTCCGCCATGGCGGATTGCACCGGCATCATGCTCAGACCGGCGGCGGTGATGGCGGTGGTCAGCGAGGAAACGAGCAGTTTTTTCATGGCGTGGTTCCTTTCATTGTTGTCGACGCCATCGTCTGGCGTCTTCGTTGTCGGCGACCCTGGCGATTCATGACCCCGTGGTTGGCGCACGGGATCGAGGGTCTTCGATGCTGCCGGGAATGAAATCGCAAGCGTCTTTCGCGCGCGTTCGAGACTATTTCTGGGCGCGGCTGTCGATCAGTACCGCGAGCAGGATGACGGCGCCCTTGGCGATCATCTGGAAGTAGCTTGAGACCCCCATGATGTTCAGCGCGTTGTTCAAGACCCCGATCACCAGTGCGCCGATCAAGGTGCCGAAGATGCGGCCTCGACCACCCATCAGGCTGGTGCCCCCGATGACGACGGCGGCGATGGCGTCGAGTTCGTATCCGGTGCCGGCATTCGGCTGTGCCGAACCCAGACGGGCGGCCAGGATGGCACCCGCCAGTGCCGCGAAGGCACCCGCGATGGCGTAGACGCTGATCTTGATGCGATTGACGTTGATGCCGGACAGGCGCGCCACCTTCTCGCCACCGCCGACCGCATAGACGTGACGGCCGAAGCGGGTGTGATGCAGCACGCCCCAGCACAGCACATAGACGAAGAACATCATGTAGATGGGAATCGGGACGCCCATCCAGTAGCCGCCGCCCAGGTTCCAGAAGCTGTCGGCGGCTTCACTGACGCCGATGGAGACCGGGCGACCATCGGTATAGACCAGTGTCGCGCCGCGCAGTACCGTCATCGCCACCAGGGTGACGATGAAGGCCTGGATGCGTCCGAAGGCGACGAACAGACCCGAGACTGCGCCCAGTGCGGCACCGGCGATGATGGTGCCGGGCACGCTCAGCCACGGTGACAGGCCGGCGGCGGTCATCGAGGCGGCGAAGGCGCCGGTCAGTGCCAGTACCGCACCCACTGACAGGTCGATACCGGCGGTGAGAATGACGAAGGTCACGCCCATGGCGATGATGGCGTTGATGCTGGTCTGGCGCAGCACGTTGAGCAGGTTGTCGGCAGACAGGAAGTTGTCGGACAGGCCGGCGCTGACGGCGATCAACAGTGCCAGCGCGATCAGTGCCTTGTTGTCGACCAGCAGGCGCATGATGTCGAGGCGACGGTCGCCGGCGGCGGAGGAAGTGGGAGTGGACATCAGTTCGGCATCTCGTGGCGGGAATCAGAAGACGTGTGTGGAGGGGTCGCTCGGGTGGCGCCAGTGCTGGCACTCAGCGGGCTATCGAGACCGGAGGCGGCTGTCATGATCGCTTCCTGGGTGGCGTTCTCGCGGCTGAATTCACCGGAAATCCGGCCATCGGCCACCACGAGAATGCGATCTGCCAGACCCAGCAGCTCGGGCATCTCGGAGGAGATCAGCAGGATGCACTTGCCCTGACGCTTGAGCTCGTTGATCAGCAGGTAGATCTCGCGCTTGGCACCGACATCGACACCGCGGGTCGGCTCATCGAGAATCACCAGCTCCGGTGCCGGCATCAGTGCCTTGGCCAGCGACACCTTCTGCTGATTGCCGCCGGACAGCGTATCGACCGCCTGGGCGGTATCGCTGATCTTGATCTGCATGCTCTTGACGAATTGCTCGACCGCGGCGGCTTCCTCGCTGTGACGAATGCGCCCCAGCGCACCGCAGAAGTTCGGCAGGGCACTGAGAGACATGTTGCTGGCCACCGAGTGCGCCAGAATAAGTCCTGACTGCTTGCGATCTTCCGGCACATAGACCAGGCCTGCCGCCAGTGCCGCGGCCGGCGAGGGGAACTGCCCGGACTGTCCGTTGAAGGTCACGCTTCCCGCCGCGATGCGGGTATCACCGCACAGCGCGCGCGCAAGCTCGGTGCGTCCTGCGCCCATCAGGCCGCCGAAGCCGAGCACCTCACCGCGCCGCGCCGAGAAGCTGATGCCATTGACGCCCGGCGCGTGAAGCTCCTTCACCTCCAGCATCACCTCGCCATCGGGACTGTCGGGCGTATAGGGATAGCGCTCGGCCAGTTCACGGCCGACCATCAGGCGAATCAAGCCATCCTCATCCAGTTCCGCCGTCGGCCCCTGATGGATCATCTGACCATCACGCAGCACGGCGACTTCATCGCACATGCTGAAAATCTCGTTGAGACGATGGGTGATCAGCACCAGTGAGCGTCCCTCACCGCGCAGCTCCGCGACCACCTCGGCCAGGATGTCCGTCTCGATGTCCGTCAGGGCATCGGTGGGCTCATCCATGATGATGATCTCGGCGTCAAGCGACAGGGCGCGCGCGATCTCCACCATCTGCTGCTGACCGATGCTCAGTTCACTGACGGCGGTGCGTGAATCCAGTGTCTGGCGCAGGCGATCCAGCAGTTGGCGGGCATCGGCATGCAGGCGCTTCCAGTCGACGGTGCCAAGCGCAGTGCGTGGTTCACGCCCGAGGAAGATGTTCTCGCCGGCGGACAGGCCCGGCACCAGATTGAGTTCCTGGTGAATGATGGCGATGCGACTGTCCATGGCCTGGCGTGGGGTGGTGAAGATGACTTCCTCATCGCGAAGCCACAGGGTGCCCGCGTCATAGCGATACACGCCGGAGAGAATCTTCATCAGCGTCGACTTGCCTGCGCCGTTCTCGCCAGCCAGCGCATGCACGCGGCCGGCGCGCAGCGTCAGGTCGACGCCCTTGAGCACGCTGACCCCGGAAAAGCCCTTGTCGATCCCGCGCAATGCCATCAGCACGCGCGGGGCAGCGTCCTCATTGACCTTGGGCGCTTGCGGGGTCGGATGCGTGACATCTTGCGTCTGCATGCCCATCAAAAGGGAACTCCGCAATGCAGGATCAGATTGGCGTAGGGCGTGCACTCACCGGTGCGCACGATCACGCTGGCCCTAGGGAGTTCGGCCTTGAAGGCCTCGTGCTCGATCACATGGCGCTCAAGCGGCTTGGCGTCACGCTGCTCCAGTGAGGCCAGGCGGGTCGAGAGCGCGTCGTGAAGCTCCGGGCTCTTGACCGCCAGCTCGCTGGCATGGGTCACGGCTTCGATGCACAGCTCTGCAAGCAGGGCGTCGAGCACCGGCAGCATGGCCGGCAGCCCGGGAATGACCGCCAGATCCACACAGGGGATATCGGCGGGAATCGGCAGGCCGGCATCGGCGATCACCAGGGTCTGGGTATGGCCGAGGCGAGCGATGTGCCCGCTGAGCGGCGCGTTGAGTAGGCCTTGTCGTTTCACGTCTCAGTCCTTGAATGAGGCAGGGGCGAGTCGATCCAGTCATTTACCTGACGGGTTCACCATGGGCGACAGTATGACGCGCAAACGTTTGCGGCGCGGTAGGCGAAACGTCGTAGCCCCTGTAGAGCGACTACTTTTTTGTAGTGGACGGCGCAGAAGGCGAGCGAGCGGGGGCGAGAATCGGTGATGAAGAAATGACGCCACGGGACTCAAGTGATTGCTGATGT
This sequence comes from Cobetia sp. 3AK, assembly GCF_029846335.1. Taxonomy (NCBI): domain Bacteria; kingdom Pseudomonadati; phylum Pseudomonadota; class Gammaproteobacteria; order Oceanospirillales; family Halomonadaceae; genus Cobetia; species Cobetia sp. 3AK. The sequence continues at coordinate 170,547 of NZ_JARWKR010000004.1, forward strand.
GGCCGATAAATGCAGCAACCGGGACACAATTGCGTGTGGTATGCGTGCTTTTTCGCCCGATGGCGCAGCGAACGGCATGCCAGAATATCGCTAATGCTCAAGGGGAAGGCTTATGGCGACGATTTCATCGCTGGGGATAGGGTCGGGGCTTGACCTCAATGGCCTGCTGAGTGACCTGGAGAGCGCCGAGCGCCAGAAGCTCACGCCGATTGCCAACAAGCAGGCCAGCTACGAGGCGGAGCTGTCGGCCTGGGGGACGATCCAGAGTCGTCTGGAGTCGCTGGACACGGCGGCAGCGTCCCTGGCTGATCCCGATATCTATGCCGGCATGACGACCACCGCCAGTGGCAGTGGCGTCAGTGCCAGCGCCACCAATATCGCGGAGCCGGGCAGCTATTCGGTCTCGGTCTCCCAGCTGGCGCAGGCGCAGAGCCTGGCGACCGGGGGGCAGACCCATCGCGATGAGGCCATCGGGAGCGGGACGGCCACCACGCTGACGCTCTCGCTTGGAAGTCTCGGCAGTGACGATGGCTATGTGGCGGACGCCGAGCGCACCGCCGAGATCGTGATCGACTCCAGCAACAACAGTCTGGAAGGCATCCGGGATGCCATCAATGCGGCAGGGCTTGAGGTCAGCGCCTCCATCGTCAACGACGGCTCTGACTCGCCGTATCGTCTGGTGCTGACCTCCCGGGAGACCGGCAAGGACTCCGTCATCAGCCTGTCGACCAGCGGTGAAGAGCCGGCGCTGGAGGACCTGCTTGGCTTCGACCCCGCCGCGCCATCCGCGAGTCAGGTCGAGCAGGTGGTGGAGCCGCTGGATGCCAGCTTCAGTGTCAATGGCATCGCCATGCACAGCACCTCCAATGAGATCGACGATGCCGTGGATGGCCTCAGTCTCGTCTTGAGCGACGTGACCACGACACCGAGCACGGTGACGGTGGCCGAGAACCCGGACAAGGCGAGTTCGGCATTGCAGGCCTTCGTCACCGCTTACAACGAATTGCAGAAGACCATCGACAACTACACCGCCTTCAATGCCGATGAAGGCACGGCGGGCGAGTTGCTGGGCGATTCGACGCTGCGAACCATCGAGAGCCGGCTCACCTCGGCGCTGAATTTCACCAGTGAGGGGGACTTCTATGCGCTGTCCTCGCTGGGAGTCACTCGCACGGACGATGGCAAGCTTGAGTTCGACAGCGCCATGGTCGATGAGGCGGATGCCACGCAGCTGGCCGCCATGTCCGGCTTCTTCATCTCGGACAGCGAGGCGGGAAGCGTGGGCTTCGCAAGTCAGATGGCTGGCCTGCTGGATCAGGTGGTCGGCGATGACGGTACCCTCGAGAACACGACCGAAAGCATCGAAAGCTCGCTGGAAAGTCTCGAGAGTCAGTACGAGCAGACCGAGACCACCATTGACGCCACCATCGAGCGCTACCGGGAACAGTTCACGGCGCTGGACATTCTGGTCGCCAATCTGACCTCGACCAGCGATTACCTGACGGGACAGCTGGAAACTCTGGAAAACAGCTGGAACCTGACCGACTAGCCAGCCAGGTGATCAAACGCCGCCACCCTACATCTGACATCAGGCTGTTGAAGGCCTTGAATACGCTATGAACAAAGGAAGACAAACGTCATGAGTCGCTATCGTGGGGCCAATGCCTACGCCCGTGTCGGCGTGGAATCCGGAGTCCTGTCTGCCAGTCCCCACCAGCTGATCGTGATGCTGTTCGAGGGAGCTGATCGCACCTTGGCCGCGGCCCGTCTGCAGATGGAGGCAGGCGATATCGTGGCCAAGGGACAATCTCTGACCAAGGCCATCAACATCATCACCGATGGGCTGCGTGCCTGTCTGGATCACGAGCAGGGAGCGGACGTCGCCGCCAACCTGGATCGTATGTATGACTACATTGCCCGCTTGCTGCTCCAGGCCAATCTGTCCAACAGTGTGGAGAAGCTGGATGAAGCGCGCCGCCTGCTCAGCGAGCTGGGCGAGGCCTGGCGTCAGATCGCGGCTCACGACAAGGGACAGTCATGATCATGGAAATCGATGCGCCATCAGTGGATGAAGCGTCCGCTCTATGCGATGCGCTCTTCACTCAGATGTCCAACATGCTGGTGGCAGCGCGCGCAGGAGACTGGCCGGGTGTCATACAGGGTCAGACGCGCTATATCGAGCAGATGCAATCGCTGCGCATGCCGGATTCCGGCAGCGCGGAGGCTCGTGAGTATCTTGAGCGTCAGCTGAAGGGGCTGACGAGCATGGAGGCGGAGCTGACGACGCTGCTCAATGCGCGCAAGGCGCAGTTGCAGGAAGTGCTTGGCGATGTGGGGACTCGGCGCAAGCTGGCGCGCAGTTACGGACATCGCCAGCATCTCAGTTGAGTCGGTTCGGGCCGGATGAGGCCATTGGCAATGCCGAGCGTCATCCTATCGAGCGTTGAGCGCCGCGCATGACGCCACTACACCAGGGGAGGCGCTGTGATGACAGGCATCACTCCCTTGATCGATGGGTTGCTCCACCAGGTGCTGGGCCGCACGGCCCAGCCACCCCCGGCGGCGGATTCGGGGACTGTCTTTCCGGTAACGCGCACGCCGGGCCTTGCCGGTGGGGCTCAGCCCGACACCGACGCATCCCGTCGTTCGTCGGGTCTTGAGTCGCCGGCGGCCGCCGTGCAGCTGACGGATCGTGCCCATCTGATCTCTGATCTACTCGAGGCGTTGAGTCGCCTGCCTGCCGATACGTCTTCCGCTGCCAGCGGTATCAAGATGCCGGCAGGGATCTCCCTGCAGGAGTGGCTCGCGAGTGGTCGCCCATTGCCGGGCCTTGCCTACGAGATCGCCTCGGCCACCCCGCACGTTCCTCTGGCTGCGGCATTGCGCCAGCAGATCAGTCAGAGCGGTCTCTTCTATGAGGCTGACCTGCTGGACTGGTATCAAGGACGGACCCCGCTTGCCGACCTCAGTGCTCATCCCCAGACCTCGACGGCCCGTCTGGATGCCTTGCTTGCCTGGCGTCAGGCGCTGCTGCTGACCCAGGCACGCTATCTGCCGGTCTCGGAGTCTCGGGTGTCGCTGCCGTGGGTGTCGACACGTCCCGATTCGGGGGTGGCGATACCCACGGCGCTGATGGCATACCCGGCACTTGCCTCGCGCAGGGAGCCTGCGACTCGCGAGTCACAGGCGGTGAACGCCTACCGTGAGGGGATGCAGCACGCCAGCTCTGCGATCGCCACAGATGTCGATGAGTGGGAGGGCGCTGACCCAGGCGTGCTTCAGCAGCAATTGCGTCTGGTGCTGGGGCAACCTCTCAACTGGCAGGGGCTGCTGTTGCCGGGGTTGCATGCCTTCTTCAGCCTCTACTTTCCGCCGACTCCGCGACCGCGAGGCATGGGGTCACGCAAGCAGGGGCCCCGAGAGGTCTTGCCTGTTGCCAGTGTGACGGCGTTGGCGGGGCAGGCGGACAGTGAAGAGGAGGCCGTGGCCCAGTGGCGGGTCGTCATGACCTTCACGGCCGAGCAGGGAGCCGTGCTGGAGGCCACGCTTCTGTGGTATCAACTCGCATCGCCAGTGGCGCTTGTCGTGATATTGGAGTCACGGCATGCCGTTGCGCGGGATGCGCTGCTCGAGAGCCTGCCTCAGGCATTGCACGCCCTTGCCCCTCGCGTTCACGTACGCCGCCCTGGTGAGGCAATGGGACCGCCGCGATACGCTGATGGCCCGGCAATGTTCGAGACCGCCAGTGGCAGCGAAGACGGGGCTGCCGACGTCGATATCCGCTCTCAGCCCCAAGAGCCCGCAGAGCGAGCATTCCCCTGCGGTCTGGCAAAATCCCTGGGCACGCGTCTTCAGCAGCACGCCACTGAAGTGGGGCTTCCCGTCCATGCCTCGCCAGAGCTGGTGGCGCTGCTTGCGCAGGGATTGCCTGCGCGTCGCACCATCCCCCAGGCGCTGTTTCAGTGCATCGTCGAGATTGCCCACCTCTGGTCACACCAGGGGACGAGTGGTAAAGGGCCCAGGGCGGATGGGCGAGAAGCCCCCTGAGATCGTACGCAGGCCTTGGCGTGCATGGCATGCCGGTGGCTGCGCAGGACACCGGGATTCCTGAAATAACCGTGGGTAAGAACGCCTTTATAATTAGAATATTATAATTGTTTAAGTTTGATGCAGGGTAGGGCGTTATCGACGGTAACCCATTGTTGATCTGGATCAATAAATGCACTGGGAATCGTCCCGACAGACTCGTCATCGTCCCAGTGCCTGTTCAGCCGCCTGATCCGAGATATGCGGATTGTCGGGCAGCCGCATCCTGCCCTGATCAAGCGTCATGTCAGGCCAGGAAGAGGGTGTGGGGTGATTGGCGCTATCCGACAATCCCGGTAATGCGATGGCAGGTCTATATGGCGCGTCATTTCATCAATATGCAATACAAGGTTTGTTCAACCTTGCTCTCATGTTGTGACAGTGCAAGAGGGTAGTCTGCTCTTTTTGGGATTAAGTTTCTCATCCATATGTTGCAGAATATTTTTATGGCGTATTTTTCGCATTATTTTGCAGGAGTTGCCTGCTTTTCGTGGTTTTTTGAGCTGTTTCTTCCTATCGATCACAGCGTTTGAAAAGGGTTGTTCAGGATAACGCTGGTTTGATCGCGATACTGGTATTAGAATCGCCAGTACATGAGGTGTTACTCAGGTAATGATTTTCATGTCCCGCAGAAACGACATACCAGAAATGTAGGGTCACTACATCTAAATCATAAGGTCTGGCGATGGATCAGCCGTTTTCTTGTGTTGATCTCGATAAGATCAGGCTATTCAGGGAACCTTTATGTCTTCACTTCTCAACGATATCCAGAGTGTCAATCTCTCCTATCTTCTTCTCGTGCAGCGTTTGCTGGCCGAAGATGTCGATATGGCAAGGGTACGTCTTGGCCTCAGTCAGGAAATGGCAGATATATTGTCCGGGATGAGTGTCAGTCAGCTGGTATCGCTGTCTTCCTGCAATCAGTTGTTGTGTGAGTTGGCCCTGGATGATGCGGCTCAGCTCAAGGGAGTGCTTCAGGGGGGGCGCGACCAGGATTTCGGTGCCATGCACACGGCCATGTTGTTGAATGCACGTCAGGCGGGCTCGGTCACCCGCCTGGGCGGTGCTGGACAATGAGTCAGAAGAGTCTGGTGGATGAATTGCAGCAGCTGCAGCTGGCGGTCGAATTGATCGAGCTGGGGGCTCGTCTGCAGGTGCTCGAGACAGAGACGGAAATCAGTCGTGCGCGTCTGGTGAAGCTGTACAAGGAGGTGCGCGGCGTCTCCCCGCCCAAGGGCATGCTGCCGTTTTCCACGGATTGGTTCATGACCTGGCAGCCCAACCTGCACGCGTCCCTCTTCCATGGCTTCTATCGTCGCCTGCGCTCCCAGGGTGTGCCGCGCATGGATGCCTTCGTCAAGGCGTATCGCTTCTACCTCGAGCACGTGGGGGAGGAGGAGCCGGTACTGGCGCTGACCCGCGCCTGGACACTGGTGCGCTTCTTCGAGAGTGAACTGCTGGACCTGGCGACCTGCCAGACCTGTACCGGCCACTTCGTGATTCATGCCCATACCCCCTCGCATGATTACGTGTGCGGTATCTGCCAGCCGCCTTCCCGTGCCGGGAAGACAGCGGCGCGTCGCAAGGCTCGGGAGCAGGACATGCAGCGCGAGGCACTCGCGGTCAAGCTCGGCTGATGCGCCTCTTGGTCCCTTTGGTGTCACGATAGAAAGGCTCGCCTCCCGGTGAGCCTTTTTTGTTGCCCTGAGTGCGGCAGCGACACGTCTCTGGTTGTGGGCGCTCTCACGTCTTGTGCCTGCAACGGCCGGCAAGGCAATGCGTGAACGTTTTCCCACATGACCCTCAAGACCTCCCACGTGCGGCCGATAACCGTTGAGACGTGAGGTCGATCGCATGCCAAGGGGGTGGTTGTGTTGCTTTTCATAGGTTATCTGGTGGTGATCGGGTCGACCCTGGGTGGGTATCTGATGGTGGGGGGGCATCTGGCGGTGCTGATGCAGCCCGCTGAGCTGTTGATCATCTTCGGCTCGGCGGTAGGTGCCTTCCTGGCGGGCAACAATGGCAAGGCCATCAAGGCGACCGGCAAGGCGTTCTCCAGACTCAAGCGAACGCGCGGTTACAACAAGTCGTTGTACATGGAAGTCATCAGCCTGCTGTATCTGCTGCTTTCCAAGTCGCGCCAGCAGGGCATGCTGGCCATCGAGCAGGATATCGACAATCCCCAGGAGAGCGCGCTGTTCGCGGAGTATCCGCGCGTGCTGTCGGACCCGATTCTGATGAACTTCATCACGGATTATCTGCGCTTGATGGTCAGCGGCAACATGGACCCCTTCGAGCTGGAATCCCTGATGGAGCATGAGATCGAGACCTTCAAGCACGAGACCGAGATCCCGGTCCATTCGCTGTCTGCGGTGGCGGACGGACTGCCTGCCTTCGGGATCGTGGCTGCCGTCATGGGGGTCGTGCATGCGCTGGCCTCCGCGGATCAGGGCGCTGCTCAGCTTGGCGTCCTGATCGCCAATGCCATGGTCGGCACCTTCCTGGGGATTCTGCTGGCCTATGGGTTCGTGACGCCGGTGGCCAACAAGATCCAGCACGAAGTGCATGAGGCCGTGAAGATGATGCAGTGCATCCGCGTCATCCTGATGGCCTCGCTCAATGGCTATGCGCCGCAGATTTCCGTCGAGTTTGGCCGCAAGGCGCTGTTCACCGCCGAACGCCCCAGCTTCAATGAGCTGGAAGAACATGTTCGCGACATCAAGAACAAGGGAGCCGGCTGACATGAGCGCAAGCATCCTGACGACGGGGACGCCGAGACACGGGGAGACGGCGCATGAGTGAGACGCGCAGACCGATCGTCATCAAGCGACCCAAGATCGTGAAGGGCCATCACGGCGGCGGCTGGAAGATTGCCTACGCCGACTTCATGACGGCGATGATGGCCTTCTTCTTGGTGATGTGGGTAATTTCCAATGCCTCTGATGAAGACCTCAGGGAAATCTCCGACTACTTCGGTGCGCCGCTGGAAATCTCGCTGCTGGGCGGTGATCGCAACTCCGCCTCCAGCAGTGCCATTCCCGGTGGGGGATTCATGGCCGAGGAAGTCCAGGGGGAGAAGGGCGCGGATGTCTCGCGCATGCAGCGTCAGGCACTGGCGGAAGAGGCGCGTTTCGCGGATATCCGTGACGAGATCGACAGCATCATGTCGCAGCAGATGCGTGAAGACCCATCGCTTGCTGAGCTGCGCGAGCAGCTGCAGATCGAGCTGACCGCGGAAGGCCTGCGTATCCAGATCACGGACAGTGATCAGCATCCGATGTTTGCCCTCGGCAGCAAGCAGCCCTCGGCACAGCTTTCCCAGCTACTGTCCCTGCTGGCGCCGATTCTGGCGCGTCTGCCCAATCACCTGAGCATCACCGGACACACCGACAATCGTCCCTTTGTCGGTGAGGGAGGCTATGGCAACTGGGAGCTGTCCACTGATCGTGCCAATGTCGCGCGCCGAGTGCTGGTCGCGCATGGGCTGGCGGTCGATCGCATCGTGCGTGTCGTCGGAATGGGGTCACGCATCAGTCTGGACAGCCAGGACCCGCAGGCCGCCGTGAACCGACGCATCAGCCTGATGGTGCTCAGTCACACCGCCTATCGCGAAATCACTGACAGTAACGGGGTCAATCCGCGCCCGGCAGAGAACATCGACAGCCTCAGGGCGCGCCTCGAACAGCTGGCAAGTCCCGGCGAGATTCGTGATGCCCGGACTGGGGTTGAGAGCTAGAGGATATCGACACGAGTCCGAGTCGATTTTCGGCGTTATTCCGCGCTTTGATCCTGACGTCGGGAGGCACAATGGCGGGCATGATTCCCGGGCATTGGTCGCCTGACGGCAGTGGAGCGGCAGGTGTCCGACGAGCAGAGCAGTGACGACAAGACGGAAGAGGCGACGCCTCACCGTCTGCAGAAGGCCCGCGAGGAAGGGCAGGTGCCACGCTCGCGCGAGCTGGCGACCTTCCTGTTGCTGGGCGGTGGCGCCGGCGCGTTGTGGCTGTATGCCGGTGTGCTGGGCGATACCCTGGAGCGCATCCTGGGCCAGGCTTTCGGTTTCGATCGCACGCTGGCACTGGATAGTCGCGTCATGCTCGCCAATGCCTTGATGCTGGGGCAGGAGGCGTTGATCGCCCTGTTGCCGCTGTTTGCGTTGCTGGTCGTGCTGGCGCTTGTCGGGCCTATTCTGCTGGGCGGGTGGATGTTCTCCACCAAGTCGCTGGCTCCCTCGCTTGGCAAACTCAATCCGATCAAGGGCATCGGGCGGATGTTCTCGAGTCAGGCCCTGGCCGAACTGGCCAAGACGATTGCCAAGTCGCTGCTGGTCGGCGGGGTGGTGGTGCTGTATCTGCATGCGCAGCGCCAGGAGTTGATGGCCTTGATGCTGATGCCGCTGGACAACGCGCTGGCGGATGCCTTGACGCTCGTGGCGCGATGCACGGCGCTGGCGGTCGTGATGCTGATCGTGCCGACCCTGATGGACGTCCCCTATCAGCTATGGAGCCATGCCAAGAAGCTGCGCATGAGTCTCGAAGAGATCAAGCGTGAGCACAAGGAGACGGATGGCGACCCTCAGGTCAAGGCGCGCATTCGTCAGCAGCAGCAGGCAATGGCGCGGGCACGCATGATGACGGAGGTGCCGCGAGCGGACGTCATCGTCACCAATCCGACCCATTTCGCGGTGGCGTTGGTCTATCGCGAGTCGGACATGCGCGCGCCACGCGTGGTGGCCAAGGGACGTGATCAGGTAGCGCTGCGCATTCGCGAGCTCGGGGAGGCGCATGCCGTGCCGGTCCTGAATGCTCCGCCATTGGCGCGTGCCCTGCATGCCCACGTCGAGCTCGAGCAGGAAATCCCCCTTGCCCTCTATCAGGTGATCGCCGAGGTGCTCGCCTGGGCCATGCGCTTGAAGCGCGCCCGAGACCACGGGGGGCTTCGGCCGCGTGATCCCGAGGGTCTCGAGGTGCCGCAGGACCTGCAGGTCCCGCCGGAGGCACAAGCTCACACGGGGAGCGCTGACGAATCCCCGAACGCTGACGCCGGTGGCACCGACGCCGGTGATACGGATGCCGGCGAAGGCGATTCCGTCAGCACGCCGCCAGCGACACCATCCTCTTCCAGGCCGCGCGATCCGCGTGCGTCTTCACCGCCAGACGAGCCGTTTGCATGAATGCTCTCTTGTCATTGCTGGATCGCATGGGTCTCGGCACGCCAGGTCAGATGAAGGTGCTGGCGGGGCCCATGCTGATCATGATGATCCTCTCGATGATGGTGCTGCCGCTGGCGCCCTTCATTCTGGATCTGCTGTTCACCTTCAACATCGCGCTGTCGATCATGATCCTGATGGTCAGCATGTTCGCTCAGAAGCCGCTGGATTTCTCGGCATTTCCCGCCGTGCTGCTGTTCTCGACCCTGTTGCGGCTCTCGCTCAACGTGGCCTCGACACGCGTCGTGCTGCTTGAGGGACACAACGGCGGAGACGCTGCCGGCAAGGTCATCGAAGCCTTCGGACAGTTCCTGGTCGGCGGCAACTTTGCCGTGGGGCTGGTGGTGTTCTCGATTCTGGTGATCATCAACTTCATGGTCATCACCAAGGGCGCGGGGCGTATCGCCGAGGTCGGCGCGCGCTTCACGCTGGATGCGATGCCCGGCAAGCAGATGGCGATCGATGCCGATCTCAATGCCGGCCTCATCGGTGAGGACCAGGCGCGTGAGCGGCGTCGCGAAGTGGCCGAGGAATCCGACTTCTTCGGTTCGATGGACGGCGCGAGCAAGTTCGTGCGCGGTGATGCCGTGGCGGGGCTCGTGATCATGGTGGTCAACATCATCGGTGGGTTGATCATCGGTGTCGGCCAGCATGGGCTGAGCATGGATGAGGCAGCCCGCACCTACACGCTGCTGACCATCGGTGATGGTCTGGTGGCCCAGATTCCCTCGCTGGTGATCTCCACCGCGGCCGGGGTCATGGTCTCGCGGGTCAACACCAATGAGGATGTTGGCCAGCAGATGATCGGCCAGCTGTTCATGAGTTCTCAGGTACTGTGGCTGGCAGCCGGTGTGATGGGGCTGTTGGGGCTGGTACCCGGCATGCCCAATCTGGTGTTCATCTTCTTCACCGTGATGCTGGGAGCGCTGGCCTGGTGGGCCGGGCGACGTGAACGCCAGGAAGGCGAGGCATCAGCGCAGGAGCAGGCGCCTGCGCCAGCCGCGGCGGTTCAGGAGGTCAGTGAGGCCAGCTGGGATGATGTGCGGCTGGTGGAGCCGCTGGCGATGGAAGTCGGCCATCGGCTGATCGCCATGGTGGATGTGCGCCAGGGCGGTGAGCTGCTGTCGCGCATCAAGGGAGTGCGTCGCAAGTACGCCCAGGATATCGGTTTCCTGCCGCCGGTGGTGCATATCCGCGACAACCTCGAACTTGGGCCGAATCACTATGTCATCAGCCTCAAGGGCGCCGAGGTCGGCCGGGGCGAGGCGTATCCGGGGCGTTGGCTGGCGATCAATCCCGGCAAGGTCTCGGGCAAGTTGCCGGGCGTGGCCACCACCGAGCCGGCCTTCGGGTTGGCTGCGGTCTGGATCGAGCCGGACACCCGAGAGCAGGCCCAGGTCTACGGCTATACCGTGGTGGATACCGCCACGGTGATCACCACGCACCTCAATCATCTGATGTCACGCCATGCCTCGCAGCTGCTGGGCCGCAGTGAAGTCAGCAAGTTGCTGGAAAAGCTCGGGCCGCAGGACGGGGGGCTGGTGGAGGAAGTCGTGCCGGCGCTGGTCAGCCAGGGCACCTTGCAGCGCATTCTGCACACCCTGCTCGATGAGGAGGTGTCCATTCGCGATCTGCGCAGCATTCTGGAGGCACTGGCCGAGCACGCACCCCGCACCCAGGACCCGGCAGAGCTGACGGCCATGGTGCGGGTGGCGCTGGGACGTGCGATTACCCAGTACTGGTTCGGCGCGGAACGTGTGCTGCGGGTGATCGGTCTCGAGGCTCAGCTGGAACAGGTGTTGATGCAGGCGCTGGGCAACGGCAACGCCCTGGAGCCCGGACTTGCCGATACGCTGATGCAACATGCCGAGAGTGCCGTGACGGCTCAGGATGCGCAGGGAGATCCTTGCGTGCTGGTGGTGGGGCATTCCCTGCGCCCGCTGCTCTCGCGGTTCCTGCGTCGACGTTTCAAGCATCTGGCAGTGCTGTCTCAGGCGGAAATCCCCGACGACAGAGAGTTGCGCGTCACGCGGATGATCGGCGGGCGTGCCGCCTGAAGGGAGTCAGGTGGGCGGCGCTCGTCCGCAAGGCCCCATCAATGAATGAGTCATCGTCAAGGAGTCAGACGTGTTTCACCCTTTTTCTTTCCTGCTTCGCCCAGACACGGAATCGGCGACGTGGCGGCCGGGCCGGCGGGTGCCGATGGTGATGGCCGCAGCGGTGCTGCTGGGGGCGTTCGGTGCTGTGCCATCGGTACAGGCGGGTAGTGCCGCCGTCATGATGAGCGTGGAGTCAGTGACCATTCGTGAACGGGGCGAATGGTATACCCGCAAGTTGGCAATCGGCCCTGCGGTACGTGATTCGGGGCTGATGGCGCCTGAAAGGACGCGTATCGGGGCGATCCACTGGCGCTACCATCTGCCCTCGGCGCCCGGGGAATGGCAGGTCATGCTGTGTCAGGCATCGCATTGCGCGCTGCTGGACGCGCGACGTGGAAAACTGACATTGCCGGAGACCATTCTCGCCACGGCGCCGTTCTCTCTGCGGGTCTACCGCAACGGTCGTGGAGTGCTGGCGCCCGCGGCGCAGCTGGAAGACATCCAGCTGGTGCTGGAGGTGGAGAGTCTGGGCTGAGCATTCACGCCCTGCGCCCGTGCGTGGTAGCTACCCACGGCAGGCATCCACCAGTCATTCAGGCGGTCAGAATTTCGGCCCGGTCATTGACCGGGCCTTGTCGTTTTCATGGGCGGTGAAAGCCGCAAGGACAGTGAGAACGGCAAGGAGGCAAGTGAGGGGCGTCGAGGGACTGCATGACAAGGGAGAGCGCGACGCGGGAGCTCACGCCGAGACGTTCAGCCGTGCAGGCGCAGCGCCGGGGCGGCCATCGGCACCATAGTGACCGGGCGCCCGCTCATGCAGGCTGTCGAGAATCCGACTGTGCAGCGCCATGCGCTGGCGGATCAGATCTCCGCTCAGGCGATTGCGCGCCTGGGCGCGGCGAGTGAGGGTGACCAGTTGCCACCACGTTTGTGCCAGCTGCGGCTGTCCGGCCAGTGCCGTCTGCAGTTCCAGCGGGTCATTGGAGAGACCTGACTGCGCAAGCCAGTCACGTCGGCGAGTTTCCAGCGCCTCAAGTCGGCCGGCGTTGGCCAGCTTGGCCTGGCGTATCTCATCCAGTGCGCTGGTCTGGGGCTGGCGTTGTCCCAACAGTCGCTGTTCCTGCTCCAGCAGGGCGATGAAGTGCTTCAGCTCATGCTCGAGGCCATGAAAGATCGCCTTGAGCTCAAGGGGGGAAGCGGTCGTGAGGGTCATGCGTCACCCTCGAAGGCGTCGATCAGACCCTGAGCGATGCGATCGACATCGATCTTGATGCTGCCATCGGCGATGGCCTGCTTGAGGCTGTCCACGCGTGCCTGGTCGATATCCTGTCCGGCATCGATGCTGCTGCTCGACAACTCGACCTGGGTGGAGTCGCCGGGGGGTGACGTGGTGGTCGCCGTCTCCTGGCTTGCCTGCGGGCGCAGCTCACGTGTGCCGTGAGTCTCACTGCGCTGCAGGGGGCCGCCGTGTTCGATCTTCATGGCCTGTCCTCTGTGATGATGGGCGTCCGCTTCAGCTGATGAGAGGCGGACGTGTCGCGGTGCCTTTGCGAGCGCAGGCATCCATCCTGCGCTCCAATCGAGTATCGGCGGCTGGCGAGCCAGCTTTAGCCTCGATGAGCCATCTGGGACGTCGGGTACCAGAGCCATCGTGTTCGTGAGCGAGGCGGACACATCGGCTCAGGGGGCGACCAGACGCTGACCGATCACTCGAGCGCGCACCCAGTGGCCGGGTGAAAGCTCGATGCGGATGCGGTCATCCAGTGCACCGGACTCCAGAGCCCGCGCACTGCGCTGCATGCTGAAGCCCTTGCCATCCACCTGATAGGTCAGCGTATCCCCGAAGTTCACCAGCGGGATGGCTTGCACACTACTGTCGCGGATGACGTCCCCCGCTCGCAAGCGGCGGCGTGTGGAAAATCCTGCCAGTTGCCCGGCTTGCGCGAAACCCTCGCCGCGCAGCTTGCCGAGTGCCGTCAGCCGCGGGCGCAGCATCTGTGCGGTCAGGGGGGTTCCGCTTGCCAGTGCTCGGGCGGCGCTCATGCGCCAGTCAAAGCGTTCCAGGCGCAGACTCAGCAGGTGTTGTTGGCCATCGGGACATGCCAGTTGCAGGCGCTTTAGGCCCGGTGACAGGCGGTCATGGCCATCTGGATAGGCGCTGAGCGTCGCCGGCATGCAGTCAGCCAGGCGTGCCGGAAGACGTCGAACTTCCAGTTGCACGCCCGGCTTGTCGGGCGGGCCGAGCGGGGCATCCTTGGGCAGGCGTATCGTGACGGTGTCGCCTTCGGGGGCGGCGAAGAACGCCTGCAGCTGGTGACGCAATGCCTGCTCAGGTGTCGGTGCCGTCGACGAGGAGGGCGCGGCATGGGCGGTCGGCACGCACAGTCCCCACCCGACGAGCAGGGCGAGTCCTGCGCTGCGCCAGTGGGAGGCTGTGGTTGCTGAAGTCGGCGTCATGCTCTCTCTCATGTCGTGATCGGATTGCCCCGCAGAGCTGTTCTTGGCTGGAGGGCCTGCCGTCGACGGTGTCTGCTGTCGGGGATCGGCATCGGCATCGGCCATTGGGCATTGGGCATTGGTCATCGGCCATCGGCATGCAAACCGAGCGTGACACGATTGTATGACGCCCACCGATCGGGCATTACCAGAAATAGCCCCGATAAAGGGGCTTGTTCCTACCTTCATCCTCGCGCCGGCTGACTATTCTCATTCCTGCTTGAGTCAAGCTCCCCGATGGTGAGCTGATCAATGGACATCACCCATGGCCGACACGCCAGGGTGCAAGGCCGGGATACCCCATGTTTGATCGACTTGATGCCCTCATGAGTTTTCATCAGCAGGCGCTGGGCCTGCGCGCCGAGCGTCAGCAGGTGCTGGCGAGCAATATCGCCAATGCCGATACCCCGGGCTATCAGGCGCGGGATTTTGACTTTTCCTCGGCGCTCGCCAAGGCGACGTCCGCCAGCGCGGGCGCGCCTGCGGCCCTTTCCCTGGCTACGCCGCGGGCCGGGCATCAGGCGGCGCAGGGAGCCGCAACGCTGGCCGGCGTCGAGCTAATGTACCGGGTGCCCACCCAGCCGAGTCTGGATGGCAATACCGTGGACATGGACGTCGAGCGCGTCAGTTTCGCCGACAACAGCCTGCATTACGAAGCCAGTCTTGAGCTGCTGACCGGCAAGATCCAGGGCCTGCGTCTGGCCATGCAATCGGAGAACAGCTGATGCCTGATTTCAGTCTCTTCCATGTCGCTGGTTCCGCGATGGCGGCGCAATCCCAGCGACTCAATGCCATCGCCAGCAACATGGCGAATGCCGACAGCGTCGCCGGGCCCGACGGCAAGCCCTATCAGGCCCGCCAGGTGGTCTTTGAATATGCACCGCTTGCCCGTCAGGCCGATCAGGCCGCCACTGCCCTGACGGGCATGAACTCGTCCTTCACCGGTCAGACTCTCGGCCAGCCTCTCGATCAGCGCGCCGGCATGGGCGGTGTTCAGGTCAGCTCGGTGGCGTTGAGTGATGCGCCGGCACGCAAGGAATATCGTCCCGATCACCCGCTGGCGGACGAGCAGGGCTACGTCAGTTTCTCCAACGTGGACCCGATCGCCGAGATGGTCGACATGATCGCCGCCTCCAAATCCTATGAAGCCAACGTCGAGGTCTTCAATACCTCCAAGTCGTTGCTGCGCAAGACACTGACGCTGGGTGAGTGAGCCCGGGCGTGGGATGCCTTGCCCCTCGCTTCTGCCTTCTGACCGCTTTTTCCGCTACCGGGTAATCGCATGGCGACGCTAGATACCAGTCTGCTCAGCAGCCTGAACCAGACCTCCACCACCCCCTCGAGCGCGGCTGCCAGCGCCGTGTCTGCCAGCGGCACCGAGGAGCTCAATGATCAGTTCATGACGTTGCTGGTGGCACAGATGCAGAACCAGGACCCGATGGACCCGGTCTCGAATTCCGATCTCACGGCGCAGTTGGCTCAGATCAGCACGGTCAGCGGGATCGAGGAGCTCAACACGACCCTGGAGAGCATCACCACCCAGATTTCCAGCAGTGAAGCCCTGCAGGCCGCCAGCCTGATCGACAAGGGCGTGCTGGTCGCTGGCGATGCCGTGCTGGTGGGCAATGCCACCTCCACGCCCTTCGGGATCGAGCTTGAAGGAGCGGTGGATGATGCCAGGGTCGAGGTGCTCGCCGCGGATGGCAGCGTGGTCAAGACCTTCGAACTCGGGGCGCTGGACGCCGGCATCCATGGCTTCGTCTGGGATGGTCTGCTGGAGGATGGCAGTCAGGCCGGGGATGGCGCCTACCAGCTGGCGGTGAGTGCCGAGCGTGGCGGTGAGCCCTACAGCGACCTGCAGACACTGAGTTATGGCGTGGTCAGTGGCGTCAATCAATCCGAGAGCGGGGCTCAGCTGGACCTTGGTCCGCAGCTTGGGGTGGTGGAACTTGCGGCCGTGCGTCAGGTGCTCTGAGCTCATGCGCCGGCGCGGGAGGCGAGTCGTTGAGCCCTCGACACGCGCCGCTGGAAAGAGGCTGCGGCCACCCCGAGTATCACGATGCTGCTCGGGATCTCATTCACATAGCGAGACAAGGGACAGATCATGGCGTTTTCACAGGCATTGAGCGGCTTGAGTGCTGCCGCGACCAATCTGGATGTGATCGGCAACAACATCGCCAACTCGGAAACGGTGGGCTTCAAGTCATCCGAGACCCAGTTCGCGGACCTCTACGCCAGCTCTCAGGCGGCGGGTATCGGGGTGCAGGTCGCCACCATTTCCCAGGATTTCTCGACAGGGTCCCTGGAAACCACCGGGCGTGATCTGGACCTGGCGATCTCCGGAGAAGGCTTTTTACGCTTTGCCGACAGTACCGGTCAGGTCGTCTATTCGCGCAATGGCCAGCTCAACATCGATGCCGACGGCTTCATCGTCAATGCACAGGGCGCCCAGCTGACGGGCTATGCGGGCGAGCGAGTCACCGGGGAGCCGGTCGTGCTGCAGGTGCCGACGGCGCCGTTGGCCGCCAGCGCCACCCAGGACAATCTGGCCAACAGCATCTTCGGCGCGCAGGTTTCCATCAATCTGGATGCCGAGGCCGAGGCCACCTCCACTACCTTCGATCCCATGGACCCCGCCAGTTATGACTACGCCTCGGCGATGACGGTGTATGACAGCCTGGGCGGCGAGCATGTGGTGACCTCCTTCTATACCAAGACCGGCAACAACACCTGGGATGTCCAGCATGTGATGGATTTCGCGGGCAAGTCGGCCGACTACCAGTCACAGGTGAATGCCGGCAGCACGGCGCCGACGGTCGAGTTCGATGCTCAGGTCGAGCAGATCAGTTTCGCCGCCAATGGCCAGTTGGCGGATTACACCCCCACAGCCATGACCTATGCCCTCTCCAATGGGGCGCAGGACCTGAACTTCAGCATCGATCTCTCCGGCAGCACCCAGTACGCGAATGACTATGAAGTCACCTCGCTGTCCCAGAATGGCTATACCTCGGGCAGCCTGGTGGGGGTGTCCTTCGAGGATGATGGCCGGGTCATCGGCAGCTATTCCAACGAGCTCAAGCAGACGCTGGGTACCATCGCGCTGGCCAATTTCGCCAATGATCAGGGGCTGAGGCCCAATGGCGACAATGGTTGGCTGGCGACGGCGGAATCCGGTGAGCCGCTGGTGGGCGTGCCGGGGGAGGGTGTCTTCGGCGATGTCGTGTCCGGCGCGGTGGAAGCCTCCAATGTCGATCTGACCACGGAGCTGGTGGATCTTATCGTCGCTCAGCGCAATTACCAGTCCAATGCCCAGACCATCCAGGTCCAGGATGAAGTCCAGCAGACCGTGATCAACCTGCGTTGATCCACGCTGAAGGGTGATGTGTCGCGACACGGTGTGGTGGCGGCACCTGGCCACTGACCGCCGTGCCTGACCTCTGTGACTGGCGGCCACTGACCGCAACGATTGATGAAAGGAGGAGTCGGTGATGGACAGGATGCTCTACACCGCCATGAGCGGTGCCCAGCGAAGTCTGGCGGCGCAGGATGTCGCCGGGCATAACCTGGCCAATGTCTCCACCACGGGCTTTCGCGAGATGCTGACCCTGTCACGCGCCGTGGATGTCCAGGGCGAGGGCCTGCCGACGCGGGTGTCCAGCCAGCTGACCACCTCTGGGGCCTCCATGGCACAGGGCACGATCCAGTCCACCGGACGTGCGCTGGATGTCGCCCTCGACGGCCCGGGGATGCTGGTCGTGCAGGGCGCGGATGGCGAGGAACGCTACACCCGCAACGGCGCCCTGCAGATCGACGCCGACGGCATGCTGACATCGGGTGGCTTGCCGGTGATGGGCGATGGCGGGCCGATCGCGCTGCCGCTCAATGCCATCGTTCACATCGCCGCGGATGGTGGCGTGAGCGCTCGTTCGGCGGCGGATGCACCGGACACCATGGTGCTGCAGGAACAGCTCAAGCTGGTCAACCCCGAGAGCGTGCCCGGTGGGCTGCCGCTGGAGCGTGGGGCGGACGGCTATTTTCGCCAGCCGCTGACCGCCGAGGGGGTGCCGGCCGCGCCATTGGTGGCGGACCCCGAGGTGCGTGTCGTCTCGGGAGCGCTGGAAGGCAGCAATGTCTCGGCGACCGATGCCATGGTCGCCATGATCAACAATGCCCGCGGTTTCGAGATGCAGATGAAAGGCATCGAGACCGCGGAGCGCATGGCCGAGCGGGGCAATAGCCTGCTTGGTCTCGACTGACACCGAAGCCTGATTGCGGAGCCCATCAGATGATTCGTGCCCTATGGACGGCCAAGAGCGGCCTTGAAGCTCAGCAGATGCAGATGGACGTGACCGCCAACAATCTGGCCAACGTCTCGACCAATGGTTTCAAGCGTTCGCGCGCGGTATTTGAAGACCTGCTCTATCAGAATCTGCGCCAACCGGGCGCGGCTTCATCCGCCACCACGGAGCTGCCCTCGGGCCTGCAGGTGGGGACCGGGGTGCGAACCGTGGCCACCGAGCGCCTGCATATCCAGGGCAATCTGGAGCAGACGGAAAATTCCAAGGACGTCGCCATCAACGGGCAGGGCTTCTTTGCGGTGATGCTGCCGGATGGTACCAGCGCCTATACCCGCGATGGGTCCTTCCAGCTCGACAGTACTGGCCAGCTGGTGACGTCCAGTGGCTATCCGCTGGACCCGGCGATCGTCATCCCGGCCAATGCGCTGAGCGTGGATATCGCCTCGGATGGCGTGGTCAGTGTCACCCAGCCGGGCGCGACCAACAGTACCGAAGTCGGGCAGCTGCAGCTTTCCACCTTCATCAATCCCGCTGGCCTCTTCAGTCGTGGGGAGAACCTCTATTCCGAGACGGACGCCTCTGGGCCACGCAGCGACAGCGTGCCCGGCTTCAATGGGGCTGGCACGCTCTATCAAGGCTTCGTCGAGACCTCCAACGTCAACGTGGTGGAAGAGATGGTGGGCATGATCCAGAACCAGCGTGCCTACGAGATCAACTCCAAGGCCGTGACCACCACCGATCAGATGCTCGAGCGTCTGGTCCAGATGTAAGGGGCCTGGCATGTCGCTTTCGTGTGATCTGGTGAGCAGGGTAGAGGCGTCACGGCAGGCCGTGCGGCGGGCGTCTGTGCGTGGAGCAGGAATTGCGGGCCTGCTGGGCGCGATGCTGCTGGGGGCTGGCTGCGCCTATGTCCCAAGCGAGCCGCTGGTGGACACCACGCCACTGGAATCCACGCTGCAGCCGCGTCCCCAGCCGATGGCCAATGGCGCCATCTTCCAGCCGCTTTATGGCAATCAGCCGCTGTTCGAGGACCGACGCCCGCGTGCCATCGGCGACATCATCACCATTCTGCTGGATGAGAACGTCAGTGCCAGCAAGAGCTCGGCCAGCAACGCGAGTCGCGATGGCAGCGTCGGCTTCTCGCTGAGCGCCATTCCCGACTTCATGACCGGCTTGCTGGATGGTACCGATGCCGATATCGAGGGCGACAACGACTTCACCGGCAGCGGTGGCTCGAATGCCAACAACAGTTTCACCGGCACCATCACCGTGACGGTCAGTCAGGTGCAGCCCAACGGCAATCTCGAGGTGCGTGGCGAGAAGCGCATCGCGATCAATCAGGGCACCGAGTCGATCCGCTTTTCAGGGGTCGTGAACCCGCGCACGATTTCCTCGGCCAACACCGTGCAGTCCACCCAGGTGGCCAGCGCACGCATTGAATACGTGGGCGACGGCTATATCAATGAGGCCCAGAACATGGGCTGGATGCAGCGCTTCTTCCTGAATCTGGCACCGTTCTGATGGTGCCGCCCAGCGTGAGCCTGACAGGGTGTCCTCCCACCATGACCTTTCTTGACGAGCCGCTTTCCGATGCTTGAGCTGATACTCCCCGTGCGACTGCGCGCAGCACTCTCTGCCTGTCTGCTGCTGACCGGCCTGCTGTTCTCCCTGGAGTCGGTGCAGGCCGACCGCATCAAGGACCTCGCGCAGGTACGTGGCGTTCGCGACAACCCGTTGGTCGGCTATGGCCTGGTCGTGGGACTCGATGGCAGTGGTGACCAGACCACCCAGGCCCCCTTCACCGGGCAGAGTCTGACCAACATGCTCTCCCAGCTGGGGGTGACGGTTCCGTCGGGCACCAACATGCAGCTCAAGAACGTGGCTGCGGTGATGGTGACCGCCAGCCTGCCGGCCTTCGCCAGTTCCGGTCAGCCCATCGATGTCGTGGTGTCCTCGCTTGGCAACGCCAAGAGTCTGCGTGGTGGCACCTTGCTGCTGACGCCGCTCAAGGGGGTGGACGGCCAGGTCTACGCGCTGGCGCAGGGCAATCTGATCATCGGGGGCGCCGGCGCCCAGGCGGGTGGCTCAAGCGTGCAGGTCAATCAGCTCACGGCAGGGCGCATTCCTGGCGGGGCGACGGTGGAGCGTGGTGTACCCACCCGACTCGGCGATGAGAATGGCGTGATTCATCTGGATCTGTTCGAGGGCGATTTCAATCATGCCCAGAACGTCGCCACTGCGATCAATCGACACTTCGGTGGCTCGCTGGCCTCGCCGTTGAGCAATCGGGACATCGTGATTCAGGCGCCACGCGATATCAGCCAGCGCGTCGGTTTCATCGCCGGGCTGGAAAATATCGAGGTGTCACTGGGCGTGCCGCGCGCACGTGTGGTGGTCAATGCCCGTACCGGCTCGGTGGTGATGAATTCCGAGGTGCGCCTGGCGCGTGCCGCCGTCACCCACGGCAACCTCTCGGTGGTGATCGATGCCAATCCCGTCATCAGCCAGCCCAATCCGTTGGCGGGTGGGCAGACGGCCGTGGTCAACGACCCCGATATCAGCGTTAACCAGCAGGGCGGTGCGCTGCGCATGGTCGAGGGGACGGCCAGCCTTGCCGAGGTGGTCGACGGTCTCAATGCCCTGGGGGCCACCCCGCAGGATCTGGTCTCGATTCTCGAGGCGCTCAAGGCAGCCGGCGCGCTGCGTGCTGATCTCGAGGTGATCTGATGGGGCTGTCCACGAGCAATGCCGGTGTGGATGCCGGGCGTCTGGCCTTCGATACCCAGGGACTTGCGAGTCTCAAGGGGGCGGCCACGAGTGGCGGAGAGCGGCAACAGCAGGCTCTTGAGGAGAGCGCCCGTCAATTTGAAGCCTTGATGCTCAACATGATGCTCAAGCAGATGCGCTCGGCGACCGAAAGCTCAGCGCTGACCGGCTCCCAGCAGCAGGAGATGATGACCGCGATGCTGGATCAGCAGCTCTCACAGCAGCTGGCCAGTGTCGGGGAGGGGGTGGGGCTTTCGCGGATCCTGATTCAGCAACTGTCCTCCCGGGCAGGCACGGCTGGCGGTGATTCCCCGCCTGAGACATCGTCCAGTGAGTCTGCCCACGCTCTTGCCTCTGATCTCGTCGCCAAGGAGGTTGGCGCTGCGCAGGGGGGGGCGGACGCGAACTGGCTGTCAGCGGTGGAAGCTGAAGGCGCAGACTCGCCTGGCGGCTTCATGGCGATGCTGGAGGTGGTATCGGCGGGTCGGGAGGTTCAGGGACTCTATGCCGAGATACCTCAGGGAGCTCTCGGGGCGGGTGCTGAGCGACTTTCACAAGGCCATCAGACGGCACGCTCGGCCGCTGATGTGTCGATACTCAACGCGCACCAGCGTCAGCAACCCGACAACGTCCAGCGGTTCGTGGCGGAGTTTGCGCCAGCGGCGCGCGCAGCCAGTCGTGAAAGCGGCTTGCCGGCTGAGTTGATCCTGGCGCAGGCCGCACTCGAGACCGGCTGGGGCGAGCGACGCATCCACACCGAGGACGGCCAGGACAGCCACAACCTGTTCGGGATCAAGGCCGGCAGTGGCTGGCAGGGGGACAGCACCACGGTACTGACCACGGAATATCGTGAGGGACGTCGGCTGCAGCTGGAAGACAGCTTCCGGGTCTATCCGGATCAGGCCAGTGCGCTGCGTGACCACGCCGCGTTGCTGAGCGGGGCCGAGCGCTATGCCCATGTCGCCCGGTCACCGGATGCGCAAAGCGCCGCGCGTGCCCTGCAGTCGGCAGGCTATGCCACCGACCCTCACTATGCCGACAAGCTGATCTCGATCATGCAACGTGTCGGCCCGCTGGATGCCAGCGGTGATCGCGAGCGTTCATCGCCTCGCCTGGCGTCACGTGACGTGCTGCCGTCTTCGGAGGTGGAACGCTCCCTCCCGGGCACCTCAACCGCCAGCGCCTCGCAGGACACTCAAGAGCCGGGATGGCTGGCTGCCTCCGCACCGCTGTGGCAGCGCGACGCCGGTGAGGCCAGGCCCCTCTTCGCCGATGACACGGCAATGCCGGTGACAGCCCCGGCGGCAACGCCTTCGCAGAGCGGAGCGATTCCGCTTGCGATGACGACCTCTCGAGGGCTACTGGAGTAGGTCGTGACTCAAGTTCGCTCAGCACTGGCCGATAGTCAGGCATGCCCGGCACGTCGCGGCAGAGTGCCCATCTTCCTACTGTCTTCTTCATTCGCTTCAGGTAAACGTCATGGCCAGCAGCATGTTGAGTATCGGTGTCAGTGGTCTGCAGGCCGCCCAGACCGCGCTTGCCACCAACAGCAACAACATTGCCAACGTCTATACGCCGGGTTATAGCCGCGAGACGGTGGAACTGAGTAGCGGGCCGGGGGCCAGCCCGGTCTCTGGCGTCAGCGTGTCTTCCATCAGTCGCCATACGGATGCGTATCTCTCGGCGCAGCTGGATTCGGCGCTGAGCGCCAGCGCGGCGCTGGAAACCCGTGAGGCCAATCTCAGCCAGATCGACAATCTGCTGGCGGATGAAGAGGCTGGCTTGGCGCCTCTGATGCAGCAGTTCTTCGCTGCCATCGAGGGTGTCGCCAGCCAGCCGGGCGACCCTGCCGCCCGCGAGAGCATGTTGGGCACGGCGGAGAGCCTGGCCGGGCAACTCAATGCCTTCGCGGGGTATCTCGATGAGATGGATGCCGGTGTCAATGCGCGAATCGGCGATGTGGTCGGCGACATCAACAACGCCACCACCCAGATCGCCTCGCTGAACGAGCAGATTTCCATGACGCGTGCGCGCACCGGAGAAGAGCCGCTGGGGCTGCTGGATCAGCGTGATCAGGCGGTCACCGAGTTGCAATCGCTGGTGGGTGTCGACGTGCAGGAGCAGGGCGGGCGCTTGAGCATCAGCCTTGGCAACGGTCAGCTGCTGGTCAATGGCAGCGACAGCCATGATCTTGTCGCGGTGGTGGACCCTCAGGATGCCAGTCGGGTGGTGGTCAATTACAGCGCGGCCCCGGGAATGCCGATGAGTCTCGAAGAGGGCCAGCTTGAGGGCGGCACGCTGGGCGGGTTGCTGGGCTTTCGTGAGGAGAGTCTGGCACCTGCCCAGAATCAGTTGGGGCAACTGGCGGCGGGTCTGGCATTGACCTTCAATGCCCAGCATGGCGACGGGATCGATGCCAATGGTGACGCCGGCGGCGACTTCTTCACGCTCGGCACGCCGGAGGTCCTGCCCGCCAGCGGCAACACCCTCGATGCGGCGCTTGAGGTCGAGTTCGCTCCTGCGACCCTGAAGGAGGGTGAGGACTTCTACAGTGTCGCGCTGACCGGTGATGACTATCGCCTGAGCCTGGAGGGCGGGGAATACCGGCTCGAGAATCTGGGCAATGGCACAGTGGAGAGTCTGAGTCCGGACAGCGAAGGCCTGATGCAACATGAGGGTCTGATCCTCTCGGCCACCAACATGGCGGACGGTGACAGCTTCACCATCCAGCCGACACGCCAGATTGCGGCGACGTTTGGGGTCGCGATCGATGACGGCGCTGACATCGCGGCGGGCGAGAGCAGCGGCAGCCTCGACAACCGCAATATCCTGGCATTGCAGCAGCTGCAGAGCAGCGACGCGCTGGGCAGTGCCGGCAGCTTCAATGATCAATACGCCTCGCTGGTCAGCCAGGTCGGCAATCAGACTCGGCTGGTGCAGGTCAATCTGGAGGCGCAACAAAGCCTGACCGAGCAGCTGACGGCCGCCGAGCAGTCGGTGTCAGGGGTCAACCTCGATGAGGAAGCCGCGGACCTGATTCGCTATCAGCAGTTCTACCAGGCCAACGCTCAGGTCATCCAGACCGCGGCGACGGTGCTGGATACCCTCCTGAACATCCGCTAACGAGGTCGTGATGCGCATCAGTACCCAAACCCTCTATGCCCAGGGCGTCAATTCGATGCTGGAGCAGCAGGCCGCGTTCTCGAAGGTGTCCGAGCAGCTCGCCAGCGGCAAGCGCGTGGTCAATCCCTCGGATGACCCCAGTGCCGCCAGTCAGGCAGTGACGATCTCGCAGGCACAGGCCGTCAATGAGCAGTTCGCGGACAGTCGGACCACGGCGCGCAACACCTTGTCCCTCGAGGAAAGTACGCTCAATCAGGTCACCGATACCATCACGCGTGTCCAGAGCCTGATCGTCCAGGCAGGCAACGGCACCCTCAGTGACAGCGATCGCGACGCGCTGGCCACCGAGATCGAAGGCAGCCGAGACGTGCTGCTGGGGCTGGCCAACAGCACCGATGGCAATGGCAACTATCTGTTCGGTGGCCAGCAGGGGGATACGGCGCCCTTCGCTGAGGACGGCACCTATCGCGGAGATGACCAGCAGCGCCAGCAGCGCGTCGACAGCTCGCGCCTGATGGAGGTCAATCACACCGGCAGCCAGATCTTCGCTGGCGTGGCATCCGGCAGCCAGTCGTTGGCGATCCAGACCAGCAGCCGCGAGTCGTCATTGCCGATCACCTTCAAGGGGCCGGAGCTGATCGATTCGAGCGCGCGTGTCGATGGCGCTTCCTACACCATCGACATCGATGCGACTGGCGTCACGATCACCGATGCCGACGGCGCGAATGTCACGATGCTGGATGGTGATGGCGACCCGCTGGCATCACCGGTGGCGTTCCGCGATGGCATGACCCTTGCGTTCAATGGCCTGTCGATGACGCTGTCCGGTGATGAGCAACAGGTGCTTGAGGCTCAGGCGTCCGGCAAGGCAACGCAGCTGGTGGTCGAGGAGGGAGAGGCCAGCGCCGAGGTCTTCGCCAATCTGGACAGCCTCATCACGGCACTGGCGACGCCCATCGAGACCGACGAGGATCAAGCCGCGTTCGACAATGCCATCGCGAGCGCCAGTCGCCAGTTCCGCAACAGTCTCGACAACGTGCTGACCGTACGCGCCGATGTCGGCACCAAGCTCAATGAACTGGACGCTCTCGATCTCATCGGTGATGACCGCGAAATCAATTATGCCGCCACACGCTCTGACCTGATCGACCTGGATTACAATGCCGCGATCTCTGATTATTCACTGGCTCAGGTCGGGCTGCAGGCCTCCCAGCAGGCCTTTTCCGAGATCTCCTCGATGTCGCTGTTCGATTATCTGCGCTGATTCACAGACCGCTTCCCAGCCCTGCATGCACGGCCTGCAGGGCGCTCAACGCCTGACGGAACAGCAGCGACAGCCAATCCGTCATGCCGGGCATCATCAGCCACAGCATGGCGATGCCCAGCAGCAGGGTGAGCGGAAAGCCGATGGAGAAGACGGATAGCTGCGGCGCCGAGCGGTTCAGTACGCCCATGGCCAGATTGATGGCCAGCAGCGATGCCACCAGTGGCAATGCCAGCAGCAGGCCTGCGCTGAACAGGCTGGCGCTCCAGAGCAGCAGGTTTTCCAGTCCCGGTGACCCCAGCCTAGCGAGATCCAGCGGGATGTCATGGAAATGTCCCACCAGAATTTCCAGCACCAGCAGATGGCCGTTGAAGGCCAGAAACAGCAGCATCGCGAGCATGCCCAGCAGACGCGACAGCACCTGGGTGTTGGTGCCGGTGTCCTCCGAGAAGAAGCTGGCGAAGGCCAGCCCCATCTGCAGACCGATGAATTCCCCCGCCGCCTCGACGATGGCGAAGGTGATGCGCATCACCAGACCCAGTGCCATGCCGACCGCCATCTGCAGTGCCAGTTGCCACACGGCCACCAGCCCCAGCATGTCCGGTGCCGGTGGGCTGTCGATCAATGGCGCGATGATCACGGCCAGGCCGAACGCCATCAGCAGTCGCACCGGGGTCGGCAGACTCCGGTGCCCGAAGATCGGCGCGATCAGCATGAAGCCTGACAGGCGCGCGAACGGCCACATGACACTGACGATCATCGCCTGGAGCTGATTCGGGTCCAACCCGTTCATGCGCGCTCCCAGCCTAGCCGATCAACTGCGGAAAGCCCGTGAAGACGCTGCGCGTGAAGTCGAGCAGCGTCTCCAGTAGCCAGGGGCCCGCCGCGACCAGCACCGCGAAGACGCCGAGAATCTTGGGGATGAAGGACAGTGTCATCTCGTTGATCTGCGTGGCGGCCTGGAACAGGCTGACCACGAGCCCGATCACCAGCGCGCTGGCCAGCAGCGGGCTTGCCACCAGTAGCGTGATGTACATGGCATGTGAGGCCAGACTGGTGATGACGTCAGGTGTCATGCGCGACTCCATGGGCGATGAGGCGGAGAAAAGACGGAGATGAGACGAAGATGAAAATGTAAAGAAGATCAGACACAGAGGGCCGGTGCTGCTGGCCAGCGGGAGGGCCGGGCCAGCCAGCTCACTCGCGACATCAGAGGAACCCTCCGTCGAGAGCTCAGTAGAAACTGTCGGCCAGTGACCCCAGCAACAGCTGCCAGCCATCGACCAGCACGAACAGCATCAGCTTGAAGGGCAGCGAGATGGTGGCAGGCGGTACCATCATCATCCCCAGCGCCATCAGGACGCTGGCCACCACCAGGTCGATGATCAGGAAGGGCACGAACAGCGTGAAGCCGATCTGGAAGGCCGTCTTCAGTTCGCTGGTCACGAAGGCCGGCAACAGGACACGCCAAGGCACCTCCTGTGGCCCCTGTATCTCATCGAGTTCTGCCAGGCGCGCGAACAGCGCGATGTCAGGCTCACGCACCTGGCCGAGCATGAACTCCCGCAGTGGCACCCCGCCGCGTTCGATGGCCTCCTGAAGGCCGATCTGCTGGCTGTCGTAAGGCTGCCAGGCCTCGTCATGGATGCGCTCGATGACGGGCGACATGATGAAGAAGGTCAGAAACAGCGCGATGCCGACCAGAATCTGATTGGGGGGAGCCGACTGGGTACCGATGGCCGTGCGCAGCAGCCCCAGCACGATGATGATGCGAGTGAAGGCGCTCATCATCAGCAGTGCCGCCGGCAACATCGCCAGCCCGCTCAACAGGATCAAAGTCTGGACATTGAGCGACCACTGCTCGCCACCGTTGGGCAATGGCTGGCTGGTCAGCCCCGTCAGGACATCGGCGTTGACCGGCAGACTGGTCATGGCCAGCAGGATCGCAAGCCCCGCCTTGATGAGCGTCGCCGTCCCGCGGCCGGCTGGTCGGGGGATGTGGCATGTCGCGGTCATCGCTCGACCGCCTTGTTCGTCAGACGTGACTGCAACAGCGCCGCGAAGCCCTGCTTGCGTGCGGCATCAGACCCAGACTCGCCGCCGGACTGGCAGTCGAGGTTCTCGGGGAGTGCCTGCTCGTCGAGATCCCCCAGATGGCTGACGCCCTGCGGCCCCACCCCCAGCATCAGGCGCTGATGCCCCACCTCGACCACTACCAGACTCTGCTTGTGGCCCAGTGGCAGGCGTGCCAGGGCGCGGAGCGGTACGCGTGTGCCGTGAACACCGGCCCCGGCTCCCAGACGCTTGACCAGCCAGGCCAGCAGCAGGATCAGCGCGATCACCCCTGACAGCGCAAGTCCCGTGGTGGCAAGACTCGCCGCCCCGAGCGGCGATTCCTGTGGGTCATGTCGGAAGCCGGGCTCGGTAGAGGCCAGCGTCTGCGTGGTGTGTGCAGCGGTGGTGCCACCCGCGAGGATGTCACCCGCAGGGGGGGCGTCGGTGGCGGCGGCAGTGGTCGTCTCGGCGAGATCAGACTCCGAGAGCGCGGCGGATATGGGAGCAGTGGCAGACATGCAGAGACAGCCTCAGCGGTTGAGCTTCTGTACCCGCTCATTGGGAGTGATGATTTCCGTGATGCGGATACCGTACTTGTCCTCGACCACGACGACCTCGCCCTGGGCGATCAGATAACCATTGATCAGGATGTCCATCGGCTCACCGGCCAGGCCATCCAGCTCGATCACCGAGCCCTGGGAAAGCTCCAGCAGCTGCTTGATGGTCAAGCGGGTGCGTCCGAGCTCCACGGTCATCTTGACCGGGATATCCATGATCATGTCCAGCTCACGCGGCCTCGTCTCACCTCCAGAGCCATCCAGCGGCTGGAAGATGTCGCTTGAGCCTGGCGCGGCGCTGGCGTTCGGCGCCTGCTCTTCCATGGCCTGGGCCCATTCCTCTCCCATCTGTTCAGTCATCGCTTCCGCCCAGGGATCATCGGGGGATTGGCCCGAGGCTGACGATCCGGCATCTCCCGGGGATTCGGGTGACGTGTGCTCTTCGGGCGAATTGGGCTCACTCATCGCCGGTGTCCTCGTATGCGGAATTGATCGGGTGATTGATGATGCGGCTCACGCGCAGGGCACGATGCCCGTTGGCGCTGCCAAAACCGGCTTCCAGGACTGGCACGCCATTGACGTAGGCATTGACGGTGCCCGGGCGTTCGATGGGCAGGACGTCACCAACCGCCAGTTCCGCCAGTGCCCCGAGCGTCGTTTCCAGCGAGCAGAAATCGGCATGCAGCTCGACATCGGTGGCGCGGACTTCCTGCCGCAGTCGCTCGCTCCACTGGCTGTCGCCCTCGGCGGTCGTTTCCTGCAGCGGGCTGGATAGCAGCTCACGATGGGGTTCGATCATCGAGTAGGGCAGGCAGATCTGGAAGTCACTGCTGTGATTGCCCACCTCGAGATGGAAGCCGGTGCAGACCACGATCTCGTTGGGGGAGCTGGTGATATTGGCGAACTTGACCTGCATCTCGCTGCGCAGGTACTCAAGCTCTGCCGGAAACACTCCCGACCAGGCGTCCTGATAGGCAGTGAGGGCCAATCTCATCAGGCGCTGGATGACACGTTGTTCCGTGCGGGTGAATTCACGGCCTTCGGACTTGGTCACGAAGCGGCCATCACCACCGAACAGGCTGTCGACCACCATGAAGACGAGACTGGGTGGGAAGACCAGCATCGAGGTGCCGCGCAGGGGCTTCATGGTGAACAGATTGATGTTGGTGGGCACCGGCACGTTGCGCGAGAACTCGTTGTAGCTGAGAAACTGCACCGGCCCTGGCGTGATGTCGGCTCCGCGCCGAATCAGATTGAACAGTCCCATGCGGAACTGGCGGCTGAAGCGTGAATTGATGATGTCCAGCGCATGCAGACGGTCCCGGATCACGCGGTGCTGGCGTGCGGGGTCAAAAGGGCGGATACGCTCCTTCTCGGGGGCCTTGGCAGCCTCCGAGCCGTGCTCTCCATTGACACCGGAGAGCAGCGCGTCGATTTCATCCTGGGATAGCAGGTCGTCTTGAGCCATGGAGGATTACTGCACGATGAAGTCGTTGTAGAGCACGCCGGTGATGGCCAGCGGCTGGCCCCCTTCACTGTAGGGACGAGACAGCTCGTCACGCAGCGTGGTCTGGAGCGCCAGCTTGCCGGACTGGCTGCTCAGCTCTTGCGGGTTCTGGCCTGACAGCAACAGCAACATCCGGCTCTTGAGCTCAGGCAGGCGTGACTGCACCAGGCGTGAGGCGTCCTCGTCGGCCAGCTTGAAGGTCACCCCGATATAGAGCAGTCGATTGCCTCGCGGGCTCTCCAGGTTGACGGTGAACGGTGCCAGCGGCAGGAAGACGGGGGGCGCTTCGACCACGACGTCCGGCGTGTCGTCCGCCTCGCTCGCCTGGCGGTCACTGAAGACCGGCAAGGCGAAATAGACCACTGCCAGGGCAGCAATCACGGCCGTCACCATGCTGATCAGACCGATCATCAGCCAGGTACGGGATGGATTCTGTGAAGCAGTGGTCGATGACATCGTGATGCAAGGTCTCCGGGGTCGGTGGCTGGCGCCAGTATGCCCGACGGGCACCATGCCGAAGGGTGGAATAAGGCCACGCTTGGGGGCTTACTTGGGTGATGGTCGTATCATCTGCGCCTCAGGTCAGGCGCGGGGGCCTCTGCTCGCACGATGTCGTCACGCAAGTTCATCCCGCAGATCATGCCTGCCACTCGCGACCAGAGGAGAGCGCGGCAAGCGTCAGGTCGGAGGATTGGCGGCTCGCAAGCGCCGGGTCTCCAAGGGAGGAGGCCTGGCGGTCGTGAGTGTCTGATGAGGGGGCTCCTCCGGTGCGTGATGCCCAAAGGGGAGCGTGCTCGCCGGACTGTCGCTCGCCATGGCCGTCATCACGCCCACCTTGCTGGCCATCGCCCCAGTGGAACTGAGCAGCGGAATCGTCCTCGCCACTGATGGTGACCTCTGACAGGGCATGACCCTGCGCATCCAGCGCCTGACGCAGGTCCGCCAGGGACGCTTCCACCGCGGCACGCACCTGCTGATGCGCGGCGACGAAGTGCGCGCTGGTCGTCTGCTCGCCAAGGCTCAGGTGAATGCTGAGCCTGCCGAGATCCGCCGGGTTGAGCGTCAGCTCCGCCTGGGGCGTTCGGCTCAGTTGCATGCGCACCACCTGGTCGCTCAGGGACTGCTGCCAGGCCTGGCTGCCGACAGTGGGGGACACGCCGTGAAGAGTGCCTTGCAGCATGCCTTGCGGTGCCATGCCGGGGGCCGCGAGAGGCATGCCAGCCAGTGAGTGGCCACCGGAGGCGCTGCTGGCATCGCCCAGCATGCCGGAAAATAGCGCGACCTGATGGCTCGGCGACCCCGTCACGACACCTCCCTCGCCGGGGAGCGCGGTGAACGGTCCCGTCTCGCCCTGAGTCGGGCTTGCGGGAGTCAGCGCAGTGAGTGCACGGCTCACGGCGTCGGTTGATGTGCGGGACGACAGGGGCGGCGTGTCTGTCGGGGGAGACGTGGTGGGTGTGCCCGAGGCCTTGCCTGCCTCGCTCTTGACGTCACCGACCTTGCCGCTGCGCAGTGAGGTGAACCAGTCACTGCGCGGAAGAGACGCCTGGATCTGCTGCCCGTTGGCGCCCGCGAGCGCATCCGGCGTGGCGGAGCCGGAGGATGATCGGGCCTGATTCGTCATCTCCTGCAGGGCCTGCATGTGCTGTATCGCGCCATTGAGGTCCGAGGTGTCATCGGAGGGATGGCGGGGCTCGGCCTCGTGACTGGCGGTGGCGCCTGCAAGATCTCGAGAGCTCTCGTCAGTCGTGGCGTCAGCGCTTGAATCAGTACTTGAGCCAGCCTTGGCGGCGCGATCATCCTCGAGTGCTCGAGCTGACTCGTCGTTCGTCGGCTGCGCTCGCTGATGGCGGGATTGCAGGCGAGCTTCCTGAGCCTGCTCCGCACTGCGCTTCTCCTCACTGCGAGCCTGCGCCAGATGCTGCTCGAAGTCCTGACCGGGGGGACTGACCCGGGCATCGCGCGGCTGGCCGTTTGAAAAGGCCATCGACGACGAGGAAGGCCCTGTCGTGGCCAGGATGCTGGGGCTATCGGTCATGCAAGCTCTCCCTGATGCGCCGGAATACGCGCAGTGATCGTGCCGTCACTCACATGGCTCAGAGGCTGGCGTGGCGCCGCCAGGCCTGCATGGCCATCTCGTCACTGCGACGTTGCTCGCTTGCCCGAACTTCGCGACTGGTCTCCAGGGCGGCGCGTTCCGCCAAGCCCTGCCAGGCCGCATGGGTGCGCTGCTCGCTGACAAGACGTTGATGCCGGGCGGTCGTCTGCGACGTCTCCATCGCGACGCGCTGGCGGCACTGCGCAATGGCATTGTCCAGCGAGGCGATGAAGGTCTGGAAATTCTGCCAGCTGGCCGGGTCCAGACCCTGGGCCAGGCGCTGCTGCATCTGCTGGCGATAATCGAGTCGATATTGCTCCAGCGTCGCCAGCTGGCTGGCGGCGGAGTCCTGGCGCTGACGCTGCTGATTCAGCTGGCGTGCGGCACCATCACGGCGGCGTTCGCTCAACCGGGTCAAGGTGTCAAAGCGTGAAGTGGATAGGGTCATGCGTGACGTTCCCTCGTGATGGCGAAAGGCCCAGCAGTGACGCGACACAGCCGCGTCACTGCTGGGCCAGCAGCTGTTCCAGCATGTCAGTACTATCGGCAAGGCTGGCGCGTTGTGAAGTGGCCTGTTGCAGGAAATGCCCCATGGGCTCATGCAGGCGCACCGCGTTGTCCAGGGTCTTGTCGCTGCCCGGCTGGTAGGCCCCGATGGCGATGAGGTCCTGATTGCGCTGATAACTCGAGTACAGCTGCTTGAAGCGGCGGGCTCTGGTCAGCTGGCGCTCCGGCGCCACCGCGGACATCGCGCGGCTGATGGAGGCCTCGATATCGATGGCCGGGTAGTGCCCGCTCTCCGCGATGCGCCGCGACAGCACGATATGACCATCGAGAATCGCGCGGGCACTGTCCGCGATCGGGTCCTGCTGATCATCGCCTTCGGTGAGCACGGTATAGAAGGCGGTGATGGACCCGCCGCCACGCCGGCCGTTGCCCGTGCGCTCCACCAGTGCCGGCAGCTTGGCGAACACGGAAGGGGGATAGCCCTTGGTGGCCGGTGGCTCACCGATGGCCAGGGCAATCTCGCGCTGCGCCATGGCGTAACGGGTCAGCGAATCCATGATCAGCAGCACATCCCGGCCTTGATCGCGCAGGGATTCGGCGATGCGTGTCGCGTAGCTGGCCCCCTTGAGTCGATGCAGGGGGGTCATGTCAGCAGGGGTCGCGACCACCACCGCACGCTTGAGGCCTTCTTCGCCGAGCGTGTGCTCGATGAATTCCTGCACCTCGCGACCGCGCTCACCGATCAGGCCGACCACGATGACATCGGCATTGGTGAAGCGGGCCATCATCCCCAGCAGTACGCTCTTGCCGACCCCGGAGCCGGCAAACAGCCCCATGCGCTGCCCGCGGCCAACGCTGAGCAGGGCATTGATGGCGCGAATCCCCACGTCCAGCGGCGTGTCGATGGGGGCGCGTTCGAGGGGATTGAGCGGCTGACCCTCCAGGGGCGCATGACTGACGTCCTCCAGCGGCCCCAAACCATCCAGCGGTCGGCCGACGCCATCCACGACACGCCCCAGCAGGGCGTCGCCGACCGGATAGCGACGTTCGCCGACATTGCCATGCCCCAGGGGGATGACCTTGGCACCCGGCGCCACGCCACTGAGCGGGTCGATGGGCATCAGGTAGAGGGTCTGGTCGGCGAAGCCCACCACCTCGGCCTCTGCCGGTGCCATGCCCGGCCCCAGTTCGATCAGGCAGCTGGCACCCACTGGCAGCCGCAGGCCGACGGCTTCGAGTACCAGGCCGGTGGCACGCACCAGTCGCCCGGTGGTGAGCTGGGGTTCCAGCGTCTCGACGCGCTGACGGATGGCCTGCATGGCGCTGCGCCATTGCTGAGAGGCAGAATCGCTCATGAGGGCAGACGCCCGAGGGTGTCAGACGACAGCGATGACGCCGCCGGCGCTGCCGGTGATAGCGCGAAGGCGTTCTCGGGGGGCTCCTGCAGCGACGGCTCCAGGTGCAGGATACGTGCGCCTGCCGTGGTGTCATCCGTGGGGGCCGCGCGCTGGCGCAGCTGGCGTGACAGCAGTGCCAGTCGGCTTTCCAGACTGGCATCGTGACAGCCGCTGTCCGCCTCGGCACGACAGCCACCGACGCTGAGGCTGGTATCCGGCAGACATTGCCAGCCCAGGCGGGCAAGTTCGGCGCCCATCGCCTGCTCGACCCGCGGCAGATCCGCCGGATTCAGATAGAGGCGAGGGCGCCCGAGCAGCGGTGGATCCGCGGCCAGCAGGCTGCGGACGCTCTCGACGACATGCTCGGGGTGCGCGCGGAACGCCTCTCTGGCCAGATGCCGACCGACACTGACGGCGAGGGCCACCAGCTCATCGCCGATCTGCTCCTCGAGGCTGGTCAATGACTGTTGCAGGTGATGGACAAGCGGCGTGACCTGAGCCATCTGCTCGGCCAGCGCCTGTCGAGCGGCCTTGTCCTGCTGCTCGGCCTGCGCCTGTGCTTGCTGGCGTGCGCGTTCCAGCCCGGCTTGATAGCCGGCCGCTTCGCCAGCGGCGTAGCCTGCTTCATGGGCGGCCTGTTCGAGTTGGCGGCGCTGCGCTTCCAGCGTGGCACGTGCCCGTTGCGTCATGCGTCTGAGCAGCTCCGCATCCGGAGAAGTGCCTGACCCCGTCTGTCTCGTGCTTGCCTGTCGCGAGCCGGTGGCGTCTGGCCGCGCTTCCAGCGCCGTGTCCAGCGACTCGAGTTCCAGCGGCTGCCAGCCGTCATCTGCGCTGCTGGTGAGGTGATCAGACATAGGCGTCGCCACTCGAATTGATCACGATCTCGCCGCTGTCTGCCAGGCGACGGACGGTCTGCAGGATGCTCTTCTGCTCGCCCTCGACCTGGGTGACACGCACCGGGCCGCGCGCTTCCATGTCGTCCTTGAGCATCTCCGCGGCACGCTGCGACATGTTCTGCAGGAATTTCTGCAGTACCGCGTCGCCAGAGCCCTTGAGAGCGATCACCAGGGTGTCGTTGTCCACTTCCTTGAGCAGCAGCTGAATGGAGCGGTCCTCGAGATCGACCAGATTCTCGAACACGAACATCTCATCGACGATCTTCTGCGCCAGGGCTTCATCGTGGTGGCGTACCGCTTCCAGAGCCTGCTCTTCATGCTGGCCGGGCATCAGGTTGAGAATCTCCGCCGCCGTACGGATACCGCCCATCTTGCTGCGCTTGAGGTTCTGGCCATCGAGCATGTTGGCCAGGACTTCGGTCAATTCCTGCAGGGCTGCCGGCTGGACGCCATTGAAGGTGGCAATCCTGAGCAGCACGTCGTTGCGCAGGGCTTCCGCGAACTGCTCGAGAATCTGTGAGGCCTGATGACGTTCCAGATGCACCATGATGGTGGCGATGATCTGCGGATGCTCATCGCGGATCATCTCGGCGGCCAATGCCGGCTCCAGCAGATTGAGCGACTCGATGCCGTTGCTCTTGCCGGAACTTTCCAGAATGTCCTCGAGCAGGGAGCTGGCGCGATCCTGACCGAGTGCCTTGACCAGCACCGCGCGGATATGGTCGCTGGAGAGCATGTTGACCGCGCTGAACTGCTCACTGTCAGCATGGAAATCCTCGAGGGTCTTGGCCATCTGCTGATGGGACACCTGAGGCATGTGGGTCATGGTGGTGCTCAGTTTCTGGATCTCCTCGGTGGAGAGAAACTTGAAGACCTCGGCCGCGCTGTCTTCATCGAGGCTCATCAGCAGCGCGGCGCTGCGTTCCAGGTTGGACAGGGACTTACTCATGGTGACTCATCCAGTTCTTGAGAATCATGGCGACCAGGCGAGGGTCCTCACGGGCCATGTCACGGGCATCCTTGAGATTCTGCTGGTAAGTGCTGGGGCCACGAGAGGGCGGCTCCTGTCCCGAGGGAGCCCTCTGGCTGGCACCCGGCACAGCGACACTGGCCTCCATGCCTGCGGCAGATAGGCCCTCTCCCATGGGCCCCGCCGGTTGCCCGATGGTCTGGTAGTCACTCTGCGGGCGTAGCAGAGGTGTCAGCAGCGGCCGCAGCAGCTTGCGATACAGAATCCAGGCGACGATCAGGATGATCAGGTAGCGGCCAAGTTCGATGGCCAGTGCCTGGAGTTCAGGGTTCTGCCACCATTCGGCAATGTCATCCGGCCTCACGTCGGCGCTGCCTGCTATCACGAAGGGCGCATTGATCACGCTGAGGCTGTCGCCGCGCTGCTCGCTGTAGCCCATGGCCTGACGTACCAATGCCTTGATCTGCTCAAGCGCTTCGCTATCCAGCGGGCGGGAGGTGACATTGCCGTTGGCATCTGTCACGCCTCGGTGATTGACGACCACCGCCACCGACAGCTTGTCCAGTCGCCCCAGCCGCTCACGGGTATGACGCACGACCTTGTCCAGCTCGTAGTTGGTGATCGAGCTGTGCTGATAGTTGCCACCCCTTTCCTCATCGGTTGCGTGGCTGGCGGCAGTGTCACCCTCATCCCCGGTGTCATCCGCGGCATTGATGGGCGAGGCGGCGGTACCCGGTGGCGTATTGGACAGTGCCCCGGGAATGCCGCCGATCATCGCTATGTCACCCGCGCCGGCATTGTTGAGCTGTGCACTGCGCACGGCGGCAGTGCCGGGGGTCTGATTGGGGCTGTAGTGTTCTTCCGTCTGTTCGGAATGCGAGAAATCCAGCTGGGCGCTGACTTCGGCACGGAAGTTGTCGCGTCCCAGAATCGGGGTCAGCAATACGTTGATGCGCGACTGGTAGCGTTGCTCCAGCGCCTGGGCATATTCCAGGGCGCTGCCATCGAGATTGAGCGTATCGCCGGCCGGGCGCGACAGCGGCTCGCCATTCTGGTCCACGACGGTGATGTCCTCGCTCACCAGGCCCTGCACGCTGCCTGCCACCATATGCTGGATGGCCTGGATCTGGCGATCCTTGAGCTGTTGACCCCGATGCAACTCGACCACCACGGAGGCTGTCGCCGGGCGTCGCTCACGCACGAAGACGGATTCCTCGGGCAGGGCGAGATGCACGCGCGCGCTGGCGACGGGTTCGAGACTTGCGATGGTGCGTGACAGCTCCCCCGACAGGGCGCGCTGATAATTGACGTGCTCGGTGAACTGGCTGATGCCGAAGGCCTGGGTGTCCATCAGCTCGAATCCGGTACCGCCCTGACTCGGAAGGCCTTGCTGTGCCATGGACAGGCGCAGGCGATAGACCTGGTCTGCCGGCACTTCCAGGGTCGCGCCCTGATCACTGAGACGATAGGGCACGCCGGCCTGCTCGAGCTGTGTGACGATCTCGCCACCTTCATCGGCAGGCAGATCGCGGTACAGCACGCTCCACTGTGGTTGGGTACCCCATAGCAGCAGCGCGACGATGACGGCCACGCAGAACGCCGCCGCCATGATCAAGGGCAGGCGTGGCAGTGACGCCAGACGGGACTTGAGGTCATTGACGGTGTAGCTGCCGTTGCCCGCCGAGGGCTTGCTGGCTCCCTGGGGCGCTGACTGGCTGGGTGTACTCATGCAGATGTCCGGTTAGCGCAAGATGACGGCGCCGTGGTCTGGGGTCGCAGCGGTGGTGCCTGCAGGCAGGAGAGTTGTGTCACCCTCTTGTCGCAGGGTGCCCATTATCGAAGCTGTCGGGGTAACCAATCAGACGAATAGCGTGTCAAAAAGCGGGTATTAGCGACTTTCAGCTCTGCGTTTGGCTGATAGGCTGAGCTCCACTGAAAGCGGTAGACGAATGGCGCGCGTTGAGACAGGAGAGGCGGGATGGCAATCGAATCAGTTGGTGCGAGCGTGACGTCCGCGCTGTCACCCGCCATGAAGGACGGGGTGCAGCAACTTGAGCGCATGGCGGCTCAGGCCGCGGGGGGCAGCGGGCAGCCAGGCGAGATGACTGAGGCGTCGTCGGACTTTGCCGGCATGCTCAAGGACTCGCTGTCGCGCGTCAGCCAGTCTCAGCAGGTCGCGGCGGGGCAGGCCAAGGCCTTCGAGCTGGGCAGCCCGGATGTCAGCCTCGATCAGGTCATGGTGGCGGGCCAGAAGGCCTCACTGGAATTCGAGATGACCGTGCAGGTGCGCAACAAGTTGCTCAGCGCCTACAAGGAAATCATGAATATGGCGGTGTGATTCATGTCCGCTTCCAACAAAAAAGGGCAGACGCGATGCGTCTGCCCTTTTTTGTTGCTGCTTGATATCGCTGGCGGAGGTTGAAATAACAAGAGCACTATCAAAAAGGTCACTATCATCCGCCAGCGACCGGCCTGCCACTCTTGCTGAGTGACAGGCCTATGCAGCACGTGAGCCAGAGATCAGCCCAGTAGTGACAGCACGTTCTGCGGCACCTGGTTGGCCTGAGTCAGCATGGAAGTCCCCGCCTGCTGCAGAATCTGTGCAGTGGTCATGCTGGAGACTTCATCTGCGTAATCAGCATCCTGAATTCGTGACTGAGCAGATGCCAGGTTGGTTTCAGTCGTCGCCAGGTTGGTGATGGCAGAGTCGAAACGGTTCTGCACGGCACCGAGGTCGGAACGCATACTATCTACATTTTTGATTGCATCATCTAACTTACTTAGCATATCGCCAGCACCAGTAGCATCAGTCCCATCAGTGCCGTAGTACTCAGCCTTCACATCAAATTGACTGCCGCCTACGCCATCTCCGATATTTAAAGTAGACGAGTCGACTGCAGCGATGTCAATTGTGATGGTCTCACCATCATTTGCTCCCACTTGAATGGCAATTGATAAATCTCCACCGCCCGCTGTTGCCGCTCCGTCATCGCCTGCCAGTACTGCTCTTCCATTGAACTCTGTTTGACCAGAAATTCTATCTATCTCTTCAATTCGCGCGTCAATCTCAGCTTGGATAGAGTCAAGGTCAGCATCACTATTAGTGCCATTTGCTGCTTGAACGGTCAGCTCTCGAACACGTAGTAGGTTATCGTTGATCTGATTAAGTGCTCCCTCAGCGGTCTGTGCAAGTGAAATACCATCATTGGCATTCCGCTGTGCCTGGGACAGGCCGGTGATCTGGGCGTCCATGCGGTTGGCGATGGCCTGGCCGGCGGCATCGTCCTTGGCGCTGTTGATACGCAGCCCGGAGGACAGGCGTTCCATGGAGGTATTCAGGTCGTTCTGGGACTTACTCAGGTTCTGTTGAGTCACCATGGAAAGCGTGTTGGTATTGATCACTGAAGCCATGTGTCACTTCCTGTCGTAATGGGGAGATAGATGGCGTGTCGCCAGTAACGACTCCTGTGCCGTTGCTTCAGTTATCGTCGCGGCGCGACAGAACTTTAGAAATTTTTTGCGGCCTCTCGACGTTGCTCGTTCCAGCTGTCCCTCTGGCTTTCTTTATAGGCTCTCTTCACGGGCTCTTCTTACCGGCTATCCTGGCCACATTCAGTCGATCTGCTGGCGGGCTTGTGCGTGCCTCGCGGTCACTCACTGTCTCTTCATTTCTGCCTTCTCCAAGCCCCAGCAGTAACGCAAGGCAGGAAAGCCGTGCTTGAGGGCGGTTATTCAAGGGAATGGATTCTGGCGCGCGCGCGACAATACGCTGGGAACAGGAGTCCCGAGGTTGGGGGCATGACCCTGAGTCAAACGACCCCGAGGGATGCAAGCGAGGACCAGGACGCCGATGTATACCGCCAGTGGGCGTATGGCCCAGCAGGATATCTACTCTGAATACCAACCGCTGGTGCGCCGGATCGCGCTGCAGTTGCAGGTGCGCTTGCCAGCGAGTGTCGATCTCGAGGATCTGATTCAGGCCGGCATGTTGGGGCTGTGCGAATGCGTGGGCCGCTATGAGCAGGGCCACGGTGCCAGCTTTGCCACCTATGCCAGTCAGCGCATCCGGGGTGCGATGCTCGATGAGCTGCGCTCGCGCGACTGGTTGCCGCGCAGTGTGCGGCGGGCCGGGCGCGAGCTTGAGAGCGTGATCCAGCAGCTGGAGCAGAGCCTGGGTTATCCGCCCGAGGAGACCCAGATCGCCTCTGCCATGGGGCTTGAGCTGGAGGACTATCGACGCCTGCTGCTGGATACCAACAACGGCATGGTGATGTCGCTGGACGAGATGCTGGATGAGGATGGCGCTGCGCCGGGCGGAATCTCCACTCCCTACGTGGAACCCTTCGCATTGCCCCACGAGGCGCTGGAGGAGGCCGATACTCGCCGAGCACTCACCGAGGCCATCGGACGGCTTCCGGAGCGCGAGAAGCTGTTGATGGCGCTCTATTATCAGGAGAATCTCAATCTCAAGGAGATTGGCGCGGTGCTCGATGTCACCGAGTCGCGGGTTTCCCAGTTGCACTCTCAGGCCGTGCGCCGTCTGCAGGGTGTATTGGCGCCGCATCTGGTGGCGCGGGCGGGCAAGCGTCGCCGCTGAGCCTTTATCGTTATGAGCCTTCTTCGTTTCCCTGGTCTTTATCCCCCCGCTGAACCGTTTGCTGTTACGGCTGCCCTTGTTTTTCCTGTCCCGGTTCGCCAGCCGCTATTTCGCCCGCTCCAAACAAGAACACCGCCTCTCAGGGCGGTGTTCTTGGTTATCTCTTTTTTATTGTCAATCTCGGCATGCCGTCAGGCGTGATCAGTAGCTCTCGCGCTCCGGCTCCGACCTGACGCGGCGCTCCTCTTCACTGAGGTGCTGGGCCTGCTCGTCGATGTGGCCATCCAGATGCCAGTCGTCTTCCATGCCGGTGACGCGGTCGTTCATCACGCCTTCCTCGTTGTCGACCTGCTGCACGACGCCTCCTTCTGTTTCAGAGGCCGCTTCCTGTTGCTGGGCGGCAAGTTCTTCTTCGCTAGGCTCCGGCTCAGGTTCGGCATCGAAGTCGAATTCCAGCTGACCGGTTTCCGGCTCGGTGATGGCTTCCTCGACCCAGGCGGCACTCAGCGGACTGGTGGTGGAGGGCGCCACCACATAGTGACCGGGGTGATCGCCATCCTCGGCATCCAGCACCTGACGTGGCTTGCTGGTGACACTGGCGGCGAGAATCACGATCAGCACGTGGATGGCGGTCAGGGTATAGAGGAAGCCGACGGCCCCGAAGCGCTCCATCAGCAGACCCGCGGTGAGCGGGCCCAGAATCGCGCCCGCGCCATGCATCAGTACCAGCGTGCCGCTGGCGGAGATGATCTGTGGTGTGGTCAGCAGGTTGTTGGCCGCCGCCAGGAACAGCGAGTACTGGGTCAGGATCAACCCGCCGAGGCCCGCCCCCAGCAGCGCCATGGTCAGCATGCTGCCGCCACTGAACGGCACGCCGCCGATAGACAGCGCGATCGCCCCGACACTGCAGCCCAGAATCACCTTCTTGGCCGAGAGCTTGTCGGAGAGCTTGCCCAGCGGCCATTGCAGCAGGGCGGCCCCCAGGATGAAGGCGCCCATGAACCAGGAGACTTCCTGCACCGGCAGACCGGCGCGGTCGGCATACACCGCGCCCATGCCGAAGACGGTGCCGTTGGCGATGCCGGTGGCGAAGCCGCCCAGGGTGCCCAGCGGTGCCAGACGCAGCAGACGAACGATCCCCATGGCCTCCGGCTGCGCGCCTTCCGGTTGCGGTGAGGCGGACAGCAGCATCGGCACCAGCGCCAAGGACATGATCACCGACACCAGGATGAACAGCAGATAGGTATTCGGGTTGGCGACGTT
This sequence comes from Cobetia sp. 3AK, assembly GCF_029846335.1. Classification (NCBI taxonomy): domain Bacteria; kingdom Pseudomonadati; phylum Pseudomonadota; class Gammaproteobacteria; order Oceanospirillales; family Halomonadaceae; genus Cobetia; species Cobetia sp. 3AK. The sequence continues at coordinate 211,735 of NZ_JARWKR010000004.1, forward strand.
GAGCAGCAACTGGCCACCGCCCATGCCCAGATAGGTGATCACCATGTAGATGGCCAGCAGCCGGCCACGCATCTGGTTGGTCGCCTGGCTGTTGAGCCAGCTCTCCGCCACCACGTAGAGGCCGGCGAAGGCGAAGCCGGTGATGAAGCGCATCGCGATCCACACCTCGGGCACCACATACAGCGCGTGGATCAGGATGCACACCGATGTGATGGAGGCCAGCGCCGCGAAGGTGCGCACATGGCCGACCCGACGCAGCTTGCGCGGTGCAAGCGTCGAGCCCAGCAGGAAGCCGGCGAAGTAGGCCGACATGATGATGCCCGTCATGGTGTTGCTGAAGCCTTCCGAGGAGGCACGAATCCCCAACAGACTGCCCTGCAGCCCGTTGGCCAGCATCAGCATCCCCATTCCCAGCAGCAGCGACCACAGAACGACCGCTGCGCCGAGACTGCTGGTCGGCTGCAGTCGTTTGGGCGACGTGTCGAGCGGCTCGGTCTCGAAGGTGGGAGTGGGTACGGCTTCCTGCTGGGGGTGCGGCATGGAAGGGGCCTCATCGGTCAGGGTCGGAACCGTTCAAGCGGTGCCGACGAGATGTCAGGTACGACACTTGCGTGCGTGATGGTGGTCAGTCGTGGTTGGTCCTTGCGGGAACGGCGCTCAGTCTACCGACCGAATCCGCAGTCTGCGACCCGTGGCGCGCCATTGCGTGGATGAAAGGCGACAGATCTGGAAATTTGTCGCAATGATGTAATGGGCTGGATGGATATACAGTCATCCGTGAAATCCTGACCTCGGAGGGGCTGGGGGCACGCTGGCGTTGTAAAAGGCACGGCATCAAGCAAAGTGAAATATCCTGAAACTCCCTGTTGGCGGGGCCTGAACCAAGGTTGGCCCTCTTGAATCGCTGGATACACTCCTTGGCAACACACGTTGATGACACCACATGGTCGAGAGTTTCGTACGCAAGAAGTCTCGGAAAACCCGAGGGGTGGATGCATATACAGTGATGGGAATGGAGTGAGATAGCATGTGAGCGTCGAAAAAGCGCCGATCTGTCGCATGGTCGAATGGTCAGAGACCAAAGTAGATGCGAATCTGCCCGAGGACACACTCAACAACATCATAATCAAGAGGTTATTCATGACCCTGATCGCCGCACTCGCCAACGCTGATTCCGCCTCCGGAGCTGACACCGTCTCTCGTCAATGGCATCGCCACGCTTCGATGTCTGCTATTCCTTCCACTACTTCTTCTACTTCTTCGCGTGTTGCCGCCCCGAGTCGCGCTGCCCTGATGGCTGGCGTGCTTGGCCTGGCTCTGCTGTCACCGCTGATGGCGAGTGATGCCGAGGCGCGCGAGCTGTCCGTCTCCACCGTGCTGTCGGATGCCTTCCCGTGGGGGCAGGCGGCCGAGAAGTGGGCGGAACTGGTAGAGGAGCGCTCCGGTGGCGATCTCACCTTGCGTGTCTATCCGAATGCCCAGCTGGTGGCGGGAGACCAGACCAAGGAATTCTCGGCCATGCGTCAGGGGCTGATCGATCTCGCGGTGGGCTCGACCATCAACTGGTCGCCCCAGGTGCCGGAGCTCAACCTGTTCTCGCTGCCGTTCCTGATGCCGGACCACGCCGCCATCGATGCGCTGACTCAGGGTGAGTCGGGCAAGCAGGTCTTCGCCGCCATCGAGTCCAAGGGCATCATGCCGCTGGCGTGGGGCGAGAATGGCTTCCGTGAGGTGTCCAATTCCTCGAAATCAATCACCACGCCGGACGACTTGAAGGGCCTGAAGATTCGTGTCGTGGGGTCGCCGCTGTTCCAGGACACCTTCACGGCGCTGGGCGCCAACCCGACCCAGATGAGCTGGGCGGATGCCAAGCCGGCGCTGACCACCGGTGCGGTGGATGGTCAGGAGAACCCGCTGTCGGTGTTTGATGTGGCGCGGATCGATCAGGTCGGCCAGACCCATCTGACCCTCTGGCACTACATGGCGGACCCGCTGATCTTCGCCGCCAACCAGCGTGTCTGGAAGTCGCTCAGTGAGGAGGAGCGCACTCTGCTGACCGTGACCGCCAGGGAAGCGGGTGCCTGGGAGATCGCCATGAGTCGTGAAGGCAATGCCCAGCGGCTGGCGGATATCGAGGCGCGCGGCGTGAATGTCGTCAAGCTCGATGACGATGCGATGCAGGCCTTCCGCGATGCTACCCAGTCGGTCTACGAAAGCTGGACACCGAAGATCGGTGAGGCGCTGGTCGAGACGGCACGTGCCGAGGTCGAGGCCTCGCGCTGAGTCTGGCCATGATCGCTGCTGATCACGGAGCAGATGACATCGGGAATAATGCGGTCTGTGCGCGTTATTGAGTGAAGAACCACGCCGGGGCCTGACAGCCTCGGCGTTCGTGTGGATCGCGTGTCATGTCGCAAAAGTCGCAACAACCGTCTCAACAAGCCTCACATCAAACTGGCACCAGCGCAGCGCCTGCCCCCGTGGACAGGCCACCGCCACGCGTGCGGCCGGAATCCTGGCTGGCGGCGTTGGCGCTGGGGCTGATCGGTATCATCAGTCTGGCCAATGTGGTGGTGCGCTACGCCACCGATGCCTCCTTTGCCTTTACCGAGGAATTCTCGGTCTTCCTGCTGGTGTTGTTGACACTGGCGGGCGCCTCGGTGGCGATTCGCCGTCAGGCACATATTCGTATCGCGCTGCTGGAAGACGTGCTGCCGTTGCCGCTGTGGCGACTGGTGGTGGTGGTGCAGACCCTGGCGGTACTTGTCGTGCTCGGATTGGTCGTCTGGTTTGGCGGCACCTTCGCACTGGAGGAGTATCAGTGGGAGTCGTTGTCACCGGGGCTGGGCCTGCCCAACTGGTGGTATGTGATCTGGCTGCCGCTACTGGGAGTGGCGATGGCCTGGCGCCAGCTGCAGCAGTGTGTTGATCGCTTGAAGCAAGGACCTGATTCACGGCAAGTGGATCGCGACCAGCGCAAGGAGTCAGATCATGAGTCCTGATCTCTGGTTGCTCGCAAGCTTCGCCGCGCTGTTGATACTCGGCGTGCCGGTGGCCTTCGCGCTGGGGCTGTCGGGTGCGGTGGGTATCGTCGCGGGTCTGCCGGTCAGCATGCTGGCCACCTTGGGGACCAATACCTACAACAGCATCGCCAAGTATCCGCTGATCGCCATTCCATTGTTCATCCTGACGGGGCTGGTGTTCGAGCGTGCCGGAGTGGCGGCGCGGCTGGTGCGCTTTGCCCAGGCGTTGATCGGGCCGCGTCACGGAGGCCTCGCGCTGGTGGCAGTGCTGGTGTGTCTGATCATGGGCGGCATGAGTGGTTCCGGCCCGGCGGATGCGGCCGCGGTGGCGATGGTGATGATTCCCAGCATGACACGGGCGGGATACCCCAAGGCGTTCTCGGCGACGCTGATTGCGGCCTCGGCCTCCACGGCGATCCTGATCCCGCCCTCCATCGCGTTGATCCTCTATTCCATCGTGGTGCCGGGGGTGGATCTGCGCGCGCTGTTTGCCGCAGGGCTGATTCCGGGCTTGCTGGTGGGTGTGGCCTTGCTGGTACCGGCCTGGGTGCTGTCGCGGCGCTATCGCTGGGAAGATCCGACTCAGGTGGAACGTATCGCGCTGGGTCCGGCGTTCCGCTCAGCGATTCCGGCGTTGCTGGCACCGGTGATCATCCTCGGCGGGCTGCGCTCAGGCCTCTTCACGCCCACGGAAGCGGCGGTGGTGGCGGCCGCCTACGGGCTGTGTGTCGGGCTCTTCATCACCCGTGAGCTCAAGCTCTCTCAGGTGTGGGAACTGCTCAGGGAAGCAGCGGTGATCTCGGGGGTGGTGATGCTGATCATCGCGCTGGCGGGCATATTCGCCTGGGCCGGCACCATGCTGGGTACCTTCCGCCATCTCGCCGAGTGGTTGATCACGCTGTCCGATAGCGGCACGACGCTGCTGATTCTGGTGATGGTGGCGGTACTGATCGCCGGGATGCTGCTGGATGCGGTCTCCATCTACCTGATCCTGATGCCGGTGCTGATTCCGGTGATGCAGCACTTCGGGTGGCATCCGGTATGGTTCGGCATCCTGCTGGCGATGAACATCGCGATCGGCCAGTTCACGCCGCCGGTGGCCGTCAATCTGATGGTGACCAGCAGTGTGGCCGGTGTTCGACTCGAGAAGACCGTCGGATGGGCGATGGTCTTTGTCGTGGCGATGCTCGCGGCCCTGGCAGTGGTGATGCTGTTCCCGGAACTGGCGCTATGGCTGCCGCGCATCCTCGGTTATGCCGTATAACGCAACCGAGTGAGCGCGTTGTTGAGTGCGAAAGCGGAGCGGAGCCTTCAAAAGCGGCTTGTCGAGAGGCAAGCCGCTTGTCATGACTGCCACACCCACCAGATGTTCTGCCCGGACGCTGACTTCACCCGCGCGCCTACTGGAAAATCCAGCAGGGGGAAGCACTTGCGCACTGTCGCGTCTCATCACGGGCACGTGGCAACTCGCCTGATAAATGTTAGCCTGCATATATTCTTGTGGGGTGGCGGGCGCTTGAGACCTTGAATGCAGGCGAACCTGCCTCCATTGGTTGACGTTGACTGAGCGTCAATGCTGGCGACCAATCTCGCCTATCGCCCCCCGCATGCGTGATCTCACCTCCAGAGGATCTCCAAAGGACATGTGTCGATGAACGAAACACCCCCTGACATGCCATTGGCAGGTTTCAATGCACTGCACGAGATGGTGGTGGGAGAATTCCTGATCAGCCCCATGCTGGTCTATGCGCTGGCGGCGCTGGTGATCGCCGGGTTGATTCGCTCGTTGCTGCACCGGGTGCTTGCCAATCATGAGCTATGGTTCGAGGCCTGGTTCGACATCTCGCTCTTCATCATCTGTCTGACAGGAATCGTCGCACTGGTGACCTGACGCCTTCACCGAATCGCGTCTGGTCCGTCACTCATCGTCATCGCGACAGCGCTCGCGTCGCAGGCGTCAGATGTCCCTCGTCATTCACCTGTCGCGTCACTGTGGCAACGTCACCCCATCTTCGAAGGCGGTCGAGCTCAGGCGTCACTGGCAAGCATCACTCTGCGCAACCTCGTGTGAGCCGAGGCTCCCGTCAGGATCAACTCTTCAAGGAAACTGCATGAGCAAGTCTCGACAGAAAGTCGTGAAATGGGTCATTACCCTGTGTCTGGTGGCCGTGGCGGTCTGGTGTGCCATCTGGCTATGGAAGACCTACATGTACAGTCCCTGGACGCGGGATGCTCGCGTGCGTGCCGAGGTGATCACGCTGAGCCCTGACGTGTCCGGCTGGGTGAGTGAACTCAACGTGGCGGACACCACTCGCGTCAAGCAGGGCGACGTGATTCTGCAGATCGACCAGGCCCGCTATGCGGCGGCGCTGGCTCAGGCCAAGGCGAGTCTGGCCAGTGCCAAGGCCACCTTGCGGCTCAAGGAGCATGAAGCCAATCGACGCAGTCGCCTGACCAACCGGGCGATCAGTGAAGAGGAGCGTGACAGTGCTCGTCTCGAGGCCGAGGTAGCTCGCGCCGATGTGCAGCAGGCCGAGGCGGCGCTTCAATCCGCGCAACTGGATCTTGACCGTACCCAGCTGACCGCCCCGGCGGATGGCAGCATCCTCAACATGCACCTGACGCAGGGCAACTATGTGACGGCGGGTACTTCGGTCATGGCATTGATCAAGGATGACTCCTTCTATCTCAGCGCCTATTTCCAGGAAACCAAGCTGCAGCATGTGCGCAAGGGAGATCCGGTCCAGATCACGCTGATGAGCGGCAACAAGGACTTCAAGGGCCGTGTCGTGGGAATCGGTGAGGGGATCGCCGATGACAATACCGCGACCAATGCCCAGCAGCTGCCGCAGGTGAGTGCGACTTTCAGCTGGGTACGCCTGGCACAGCGCATCCCGGTGAGAGTGGAGTTCGATGATATCGAGGCGGTACGGGCGTCCGGGGTCAATCTGGCGGCAGGCATGACGGCGAGTGTCCGGCTGCTCAGTGACATCACCGATGCCGAGGACATCGGCCACGGAGCACCTTGATCGATGTCTCCGGCACTCGCGGCGTTTCTCAGACCCTCTTCCTTTGCCCTGAAGTTCGCCTTCAAGGGTGTCCTTGCCATGTCACTGGCACTCTATGCGGCCTTCTATTTTGATCTGGATCGCCCGTACTGGGCGCTGATCTCGGCGGCCTTTCTGCAGATACGCCCGATGTCGGGGATGGTGGTCGAGAAGGGCATCTGCCAGATCGCCGGCACCGTGGCGGGTGTCGGTGTCGCCGTCGTGATCATGGGGCTGTTTGCCCAGGCGCCGGAACTGGCACTGGGCAGTGTCACCCTGTGGATCGGCCTGTGCATCTACGGGGCTTCGCTCACCCACAATAACCTCTCCTATGGCTGCGTGATGGGGGCAGTGGCCTGCATGATCATCGTGGTGCTGACGTCCTCGGCGCCCGGCAACTTCTTCTCGGTGGCGCTGGCTCGCCTCAGTGAGTTGAGTCTCGGTGCACTGTGCGCCGTGCTGGTCAGTGCGCTGGTCTGGCCGATACGTGTGCGAGACCATCTGGGGCAGCTGGCGGATACCGCCGTCAACGCCACCTTCCGTTACATGGCGCTGGCCTTCTCGGACCCCTCCCAGGATGACCTGAGCGCCGAGCAACGGCATGCCGAGGAGAATCGCGAACGTCAGGCGATGCTCGAACAGATGATGACCGGCCTTGGGGCGCTCAACAATCTCGAGATCGATGCCCACTCCGCGCGATATGAGGGGCCTCAGGGCAAGGGGCGTATCCGCGGTGTCCATCTGCTGACTCGGCGGAGCATGCGCCTCTATGCCACCCTCAAGGCACTGCATCAGCTGCGTCACCCGGAATTCTTCCTGCGCCATCACGCCACTGGCGCTGACGGTGAGTCCGAGCACCACAACGCCATCGACGACGACGGGCAAGACGATCAGCTCGCGCGTCCGGCCGTTCAGCAACCGGAGCGCTTCAGTCAACCGACACAGGACCTGATGCAGCGACTCGGCAGCGCCTTCCAGAGCATGGCCGACAACCAGGGGATCGGGCAGGCACGCGCCACCTTGAAGGAGCTGCGCGGAGAATGCCTGAGAATCTCGCGCGGTCAGCGCAATCTGTCAGCCCTCGAGGCACGGCTGCTCTATAGTCTGCGGGAAGTGCTGGGCCATGCGCTGGTGATGCTTCAGGCACGTGAGGTCATCAATCATCCCGGTCGCCATCAATTGCGCCAGCCCAGTCTGAGCTGGCATCGCGATCACGGACGAGCGGCGACCAATGCGCTGCGTGCCATGCTGATCTTCGGGACTACCTCCATCTTCTGGCTGGCGACGGCCTGGGACAATGGGGCGGTGGCCATGCTGCTGGGCACGTTGTTCTCCGGTATCTTCGCCAGTCGCGATGACCCCGCCCCCATCATCCCCATGGTGCTCAAAGGCCTGCTGTTCGCCGTGCCCAGTGTGCTGTTGTTCGGCAATGTCCTGTTGAGTCAGGCCCAGCATTTCGTGCCGTTCATTCTGATCTTCAGTGTTCCGTTGTTCATCGGCCTGATGGGGTCCGTGGTGCCGGTGCTGGCGGGGATCTGTCTGCCGTTCGTGGTGTTCAATATCCTGCTGGTGATGCCCGACAACGGCATGACCTTCGATGTGGCCTATACCCTCAACCGGAGTCTGGCGGCCGGGATCGGCCTGATCGTGACCATTCTCGGGTTTCGCCTGATCCCGGTACCCGGGGCCAGCTGGGACAAGCGCCAGCTGATCCAGACAACGGCGAGTGATATCCGGGAGCTGGCCGAACGCCCCGCTCAGCAGGTGGACAGCTGGTTCGGGGGACGCATGGGGGATCGCCTGCTGCGTCTTGCCCGCCATGAGCAAAGCCGTCAACAGGAACAGCAGTCACGTCAGGGCGGGGCCGATTCATCTGCGGTCGCGGACGAGCCACAGGGAATGCCTCTGATGTCTCTGGGCCTGACAGGCATGGATATCGGGCGCGGAATAGGCTTCGTGCGACGCGAGCTTGGCGAGAACATGTCCAGGCCCGTGCAGCGTGCCTTGCAGAGCTTGATTCTGGCGCTGGCGGAGGATTTCGAGCGATGCAGTCAGGGCAAGCGCCCCAGGCGTCTTCAGAAGGCCGGGCGCCGATTCTCGCAGACCATCGCCGAACAGGACGCCATGAGTCGCCACAAGCAAGCCTTGCTGGCGGGCTGGCTGGAGCGGGTGCAACTCACGCTCGAGAGTGATGCGTTGCGTCAGAACGCGTGAATCTGACGCCTGATCAATGTTCAGCGCTCAGGCGTCGGATGGTCCGTTAAAAAACGCTAATAAAAGCAACCGTGGCAAGAGCATCTGGTCTATCATTGAAGATATCTGCTCATATCTGAGCGAAATGCATGAGATATCTACTACGGGGAAGCATCATGGCTTTCATGAATGACATCAGCAACAGTGGTCGTGATGCCCCTGATCGCTTCAAGCGCGTCACCTTCACGACGCAATACCTGCACGAATTGAGCCTGTATGTGCTGCCCGGCAGTGAAGTGCTGCTGCGAGTGAGCCAGGCCAGTGAGGACCTGATGCTGTTGCAGTTCGATGATGACTTCTACGCCGAGTTCATTGCCTCGCGTATCGTCGACTGGGTGGCGGAGAATCCCCGGGCCGACAAGGAAGATCTGACGCTCTGGATCAAGACGCGTGCCCGCGCCGAAGTCCCCATGATCCAACAGCATCACGTCTATTGAGACTGTCCGTGCCATCAAGGCGTCCTGAGACAGCTGTCCCAGGTATCGAAACGACACAGGCCACCCCTTGAGGTGGCCTGTGTCGTTTCTGTCGCCCTTGGCTTTCAGAGGCATGTCGTGGTCAGAAGCTGCCAAACAGGCTGCCCAGCGTCACGACACTGATCAGTGCCAGCATCGGGAACGCCACGGTCATCATGAACATCTGTCCGTAGGACTGGCGGTGAGTCAGCTTGCAGATGGCCAGCAGCGTGATGACTGCACCTGAGTGCGGTAGCGTATCCATGCTGCCAGCCGCCAGTGCCGCCACACGGTGCATCAATTCAGGGTCTATCCCGGCATTGACGGCCATCTCCATGTAGGTAGAGCCCAGTGTCGAGAGCGCGATGCTCATGCCGCCCGAGGAGGAACCGGTAATCCCTGCCAGCACGTTGACCGCCACGGCCTCCGAGATCAGCGGATTGTCGGGGTAGAGCCCCAGTACTGCCTCCTTGACCAGTGCAAAGCCGGCCAGGCTTGCGATCACGGCGCCATAACCGACCTCCGAGGCGGTGTTGAAGACGGGCAGCATGGCACCGAAACAGCCATTGTTGACCGTCGCCTTCAAGTCAGCCCACTGCTTCCAGCGAGTCACCACCAGCCAGAGTGACGCACAGCTCAGCGCGATCAATATCGACCACATGCCGGTGGCGCCGGCCGGGTCCAGCTCCGGGAAGGCGTCATTGAGATAGGAGAAGTCGATGCGTGGGAAGACCAGGTAGGTGAGCAGGGCATTCAGTCCGATCACCAGTATCAGCGGGATCACGGCTGTCAGCATGCTCATGTGTGCCACCGGCGCATCATCATTCAATGCCTCATTGTCATGCTTGCCATAGCCTTCGCCCTGCGCCTGAGCTTTCGTGGCTCTGCCCTTCAGCCACCAGGTGCCCAGCCCCAGCATGATCAGACCGGCGATGATGCCGAGTCCGGGAGCCGCGAAGCTGTTGGTCTGGAAATAGGGAATCGGAATCGCGTTCTGGATCGCCGGGGTACCGGGCAGGGCGGTCATCGTGAAGGTGAAGGAGCCCAGCGCCAGTGCCGCGGGCAGCAGTCGCTTGGGTGTCGAGGTGCGCCGGAAGAGCTGGGCCCCGATGGGATAGACGGCGAAAGCGACCACGAACAGCGAGACGCCACCGTAGGTCAGCAGGGCGCAGGCCAGCACGACGGTGAGAATCACATGGCGGGTTCCGAGGCGCTTTACCAGCCCCTCGGAAATCGCGTGGGCTGCCCCGGAATCCGCCATCAACTGGCCAAACAGGGCACCGAGAATGAACAGCGGAAAGAACTTGGCCAGGTAGCCGCCCAGCTGGCTCATGAAGGTGACGGTATAGCTGGGCAGCAGGGCGCCTGCATCACCTGAAAGCACGACGGCAAGAGCCGCCATCACAGGTGCCAGCAACAGAACGGTGATACCGCGGTAGGCCAGGAACATCAACAGTCCCAGCGATATCAGAATGGCAAGAATGCTCATGAAGGGGACATCTCGTGGTTGGCGTTGTAGTCATGGTGTGCCGTCTGCCAATGACGACGTATGTCCTGTGAACAGATGCGTTTCCTGTAATTATTTCTTTATATGGACTGTTCTACAGTGACATCTGGCTCACGGTAGAGTTTGTCTGACAAGAGGACAATGCGGCTTAAGTGGCAGCGTGGGACTCCCGTATCGGGGGTTGGCAAGGCGTGTGGTACAACAGATAGAATTTATACCGTTATCTTTCGTTTGAATAAAAAATCCTGCCAGTTCCGCGAGTCTCCAGGGCTGAAGGGACCATCGTGTCAGCAGAAGACCTGCCACGGGAAGGGGCTGTGTTCTCAACACCGCCAGCGGCAAGCTCTTGACGAAAACTCTTGTTGGCAACTGTCGCCTTAAGAAAAAGGCGGTACCCGGAGGCACCGCCAGAAACGATCGAACCATCCGCCGGTCGCGAGGCCGACAGGGGTCATGGAGTCATACGTACGTGACGCTTGTCTGGATGATGGCAAAGCCACTGAAGCGCTCCGTTGCTGTCATCGCCTTGGACATCTCCTCATGCCATGCGCCAGATACTGACGCCAGCGGGAGCGAGCTGTTGGCCTCCGCAGATCCAGCCATCTTCCGGCACCAGGCCTTCGGGTAGCCAGCGTGGTTCAGGCGAATAATTGAAGGCAAACACCAGATTGCCTCTGCAGCGCAGGCGCACACCCTCCGGCAGGGCGGTGGTAAGGATGGCTGCCTTGCGACATTCCTCGACCAGCACGGCCATGAGGGTGTCTTCTTCAAGCCAGGCGGTCAGATAGCTGACCCCTGCGCGCTCCGTGAGAGCCGCTTCTCCATCATCGAAACGAGTCACGACCCTTGCCGTGGTACGCGTGCTGTCGAGCAGGTCTCGCCAGCGCAACGCGTGGCCATGATGACCATTGGCCGTGGTGACCCCGGGGCAGGCACCGGGGCGCAGACCATCGACTCGATCGACCGTGACGCCGGCCAGCTCGCCGAGGGCGCCCGGTGCCAGTTGATCGGGTATCTGGAAGTCTGGCGTGCGTGAGCCGGAGCGTGCGCCGATCACGATACGGCTGCCGCTGTCACGTGCAGCGCTCAGGCGTGCCGCAAGCGCATCGTCGGCAATCACCTGACAGGGCAGCACGACGAGAGGATAGCCACTGACATCATCACGAGGGGAGACGATGTCGATGTCCAGACCCAGCCTGCGAAGGGCGCTGTACCAGCTCAGATGCAGTTCCAGCGCATCGAAGTCCTCGGCATGCGGTTGAATCTGGCAGGCCCAGATCGAGGCATAGTCGAACATCAAGGCCACGGGGGACTGTTCGGTCTCGATCTCGCGCCCACTGAGGCCTTCTGCGCTCAAGCTAGCCAGTTCATCGCGGACCTGCAGCAGCTCCGGCCAGGCCGAGGCCGGTGAACCATCCGGACGCAACAGACCCGCATGCATCTGTTCCTGCGCGAAGGGGGCCTGACGCCAACGGAAATAGGAGACGACTTCCGCACCGTGGGCAAAGGCCTCATGGCTCCAGAGGCGAACCATGCCGGGCAGTGGGGCGGCATTGCTGATGGCCCAGTTGACCGGCCCCGGCTGTTGCTCCATGACCCACCAGCGCCCTTTGCACATGGCGCGATAGAGGTCGTGGTGGAAACCGGCGAAATCAGGGTGGCCCTGTTGGCGATAGAACGCCTTGGTGGCCTCGGGATGGGCACCACGCTCCAGAAAGCCCAACGGGTAGCTATCCCAGCTGGCGATGTCCAGGTCCCGGGCGACGTCAAAGTGGTCAAACTCCGTGAACAGGCCCATGAAGTTGTGCACGATATCGACGTTCACGCCGCTGTCTCGCAGCGTCTGGACCTGAAGCCGGTTGTACTCGACCACCATGTCGGAGCAGAAGCGACGATAATCCAGCACGATCGCCGGATGTGGCTCGGTGACGGTGCCGACCGGCGCCTCGACCTGCGAGAAGGCGGTCACTTCCAGGCTCCAGAACACCGCGCCCCATGCCTCATTGAGCGCTTCGACACTGCCGTAGCGTTGTTCCAGCCACTCAGGAAAGCCTGCACGCGCCGCCCGAGAGTAGCTGAGGATGGTGTCGTGACAGCCGTATTCGTTGTCAGTCTGCCACGCCATGATCGCCGGATGAGTGGCGTAGCGCTCCCCCATCAGACGCACGATACGCTCGCTCTGCGTGCGATAGACGGGCGAGGAGAAGCAGTAATGACGACGTGAGCCATACCCCCGCACCTGGCCATGCTCATCGACGGCCAGTATCTCGGGGTGGGCATCCACCAGCCATTTCGGGGGCGTGGCCGTCGGGGTTCCCATCACGATCTTGAGACCGGCGCGGGCAAGCACCTCAACGGCCTCGTCGAGCCACTCGAAACGCAGCTCTCCGGAGCGCGGCTCCAGCCGACTCCAGGCGAACTCGCCTATGCGCACCACGCGAATGCCGGCCTCGAACATGTCACGGGCATCCTGCGCCCAGCGCTCACGCGGCCAGTGTTCCGGGTAATAACAGACGCCGATTTGCATACAGGTCATCCTTGAATCGGTGAAGTGATAGCTGGAGCACAGGCTCAGTCAACGTCGTGTGCCGCCGTCAGGTGGATCAGGATCGCCTGTTCCGGGTCAAGCACCGGCAGGGCAAGCCCAGCACGCATCAGCATCTCGCCACTGGCGACGACGGGCTCCCCCGAGAGCTGGGCCTGCACCCAGGCCGGCAGCTGCTTCATGCGGCGTTCGGGATGTTCCGGCAGTTTCAGCAGCTCGAGTCGATAATGCTGCCCGGCGATGAGCCCTGCCAGCGGCTGTGGCGCAGGTATGGCGTGTCGTGGCATGGCCAGCTGGCTGATGCAGTAAAGCGCCTCTTCACCGTCCTGGCTGACCACGCCATGTGCATGCTGGCCGTCATCCAGGCAGTCCAGACGCCAGCTCACGCCGCCATGCAACAGCCCGCGCAATGCCTTGTAGCGCTCGATCCAGACGCGCAGCTCCCCACGCTCGCATGGCGCGAGCTGGCTGACGTCCAGTTCAAGGCCCAGGTGACCGAACAGGGCCGTGGAGGCACGGAAGGCAAGGGAGGTACGCCGCGACGTGGTGTGTGCATGCTCCGGCCCGATATGGGCCCCGAGCAGCTCCGGCGGCAGGAAGCGACTGGCACCGCGCTGGATGTGCGTTCGCTCATGCGGGTCGTTGCAGTCCGAGGTCCAGACGCGATGGGTGTGGCGCAGAATGCCGTGGTCGGTACGGGCGCCCCCCGAGGCGCAGCTCTCGATTTCCACCTCAGGGTGCGCCTGGCGCAGACGTGCGAGCAGCGCATAGAGCGCTTGTACCTGAGCATGCGCTGCAGGCATGCCGCGTCGCTCGCCGGACTGGGTCGCGGCGTGGGTGAGGTCGCGATTCATGTCCCACTTGAGATAGCGGATCGGGTAGTCGCTGAGCAGGGCATCCAGTCGCGCAAACAGATAGTCAGTGACGTCAGGGCGTGTGAGATCCAGCACGCATTGATACCGCCCCAGTGGCTGCTCACGGCCTTCCAGCGCCAGTATCCAGTCGGGATGCGTGCGAAAGAGCGCGCTGTCAGGATTGACCATCTCGGGTTCCACCCACAGACCGAATTCCATGCCCTGGGCATGGACGGACGCGATCAATGGCCCCAGTCCCTCGGGGTATTTGCCCTGATCCAGGTACCAATCGCCCAGCGCTGCTCGCTCACCATCGCGGCCCACGAACCAGCCATCGTCGAGCACGAAGCGTTCCGCGCCGACGTCGCCGGCAGCGGTGACCAGCTCCTCCAGCCGCTCGGCGTCGTGATCGAAATAGAGGGCCTCCCAGGTGTTGACGTGGACCGGGCGAGGCTTGTTCGGCGTCGGCCAGTCAAGCCGTGCACGCAAGGTACGATGCATGCGCTGACTGGCGCCATTGATGCCCGTGTCAGACCACGCCATGACGACTTCCGGCGTGGTGACGCTGTCCCCGGCGGCCAGTACCTGCTCACCGGGCAACAGCAGTGCGCCCAGCTGCAGTTGCGTGCTGCCATCGAACTGGCGCTCCACCAGCAGTCGATGGTTGCCGCTCCAGGCCAGGTGCGCGCTGATGACCTCCCCGGACTGCTCACTGAAGCCCTCGGTACCCACGATGAGGGAGGGCACACGCTGGTGAGAGCTGCGCCCGCGCCGATTCTCGAGCGTGAAGGTGCCTTCACTCAGGGCGTGGCGTGTCTCGGTGAACTCCTGGACCCAACGGCCACCGAAGCTCAGGCACTGTTCGAATCGGTTCGGCAGTGGCAGGCAGCAGGCCGCCAGCCACTCGAGACGATAGTCTGCCGTACCAGGATTGCGCAGGGTGGTGGACTGACGCAGCACCCCCTCGTTGGTGAGCGTGAGTGACAGCAGAACTTCCAGCTCGCTCGTGGCATCCGCCAGTGTCAGCTGGGCATGCGCGCCCAGTGAATCGGTCGAGCACGCCACCTCATTCAGTCGCATGTCGGTGAGCCAGTCACGCCCATCACGGTCACCGATCAAGGCCGGATAGCCCGCAAAACCAAGCCCGGCATCATTGAACAAGGTATTGGGCGGCAGCTGATCGAGACTTGCCTGGGGCGTGGCAGCAGCGCTCATCAGGCGGTGCTGGGCTGGCGTGACCGGGGCGATGCGCCCCAGGTGGGCCAGCCTGAGCAGGCCATCGGCGAGATCCAGCTGCAGCTGGATGCCGTCGGCGCTCAGGCTCAGCCATTGCTGTTGGGGGGACCAGGTTGCGTCGGGCGCTGCCGAAGGTCGGGTGGATGAGGCGTCTGCGGTCATCATGAGAGGTCCAGAAATAAAGAAGAATCAGAGACGGAATGGCAGTGTCAGCTCAGCACCAGCGGCGGTTCTGCCAGTCCCTTGAAGCCGTGTGCTGACAGGTCCAGCGCGAAGAGATCACCATCACCCGCCGCATGATCCGGCGTGGCCATGCCCTCATGCGCCGTGGTGATATACAGCGTGCTCAGCCCCTCACCACCGAACAGCGGGCACGAGGGCTGGCTGACCGGCAGCGTCACATGGGCGATTTCCTTGCCGTCATGATCCAGCCTTGCCACGCGGCCGGCCCCCCAGAGCGCAATCCACATATGGCCGTCGGCGTCGATCACGGCGCCATCCGGGCCACCGCCACAATCGCGCAGGTCGGCCCAGACCTCAGGAGCGTCGTATTCACCTGCCGCCCCTTCACTTGCTGACCCTTCACCTGCTGATTTGAGTGGCCAGCCATCGGCGTCCAGTGGCCAGCGCATCACCTGACCGGTAACGGTGTTGGTGAAATAGGCGAAGCAGCCATCCGGCGAGAAGCACAGCGCATTGGGAATGGTCAGCCCATCCATGAGCTTGCAAAGCTTGCCGCGGTGCAGGCGGTAGAGACTGCCAGCCCCGGTTTCGGCGTTGCAGCCCATGCTCGAGAGCCACAGACTGCCGTGGGTATCCACTCGAGCATCATTGCTGCGTGTCGCGGGCATGGTGTCCGCCTCGAAGGGCATGACATCTTCCACGGCGCCTGTCTCGGGGTTCCAGCGTGACAGCATGCCTTCACCGACCAGCAGGTAGTCGCCTTCAAGGGTGACCGCCGTATAGGAGGTGCGGCGCGCAAGCTGAGTGATGACGTGATCACTGCCATCCGCGGCCGCGTGATGCAGCTCACTTGCCAGGATGTTCACCCAGCGCACCCTGGCAGGGCGGGTTGACGTGGCGGGTGTCCAGCCGGGGCCTTCTCCCAGCTCGCAGTGGCTGGCCACGAGGCGCTCAGCCGTGCCCAGGCAGGTCGATCGTGTCATCCGTTACTCCTCGTGAATCCTGTGGGAGAGCCGCCGGGCTCAGTCGGCGGCGGTCCAGGCGGAGACCAGCTTGCGTGCTCGTTCACCGACGTCAAAAGCCGTCAGACCCGGCGTGTAGATGGCCGTTCCCAGACCTGCACCATGGATACCTGCCGCACGCCATTGCGCGAAGTTGTCACTGCCGATGCCCCCGACGGCATACAGCTCGGTGCCTGTGGGCAGCACGGCCAGCATCGCTTTCATGTTGACGATACCGACCTGGGTCGCCGGGAAGAGCTTGAGACCTGAGGCGCCGGCGGCGAGGGCCGCGAAGGCCTCCGTCGGCGTGACGATGCCTGGCATGGACACCATCTCGAGTCGGCGACTTTCGCGAATGACCTCGACATCGGCATTGGGCGACACGATCAGCCGACCACCGACGCCATGCACGTCCCGCACCTGCTCCGGCGTCAGGACGGTGCCGGCACCGATGAGGATCTGGCCGTCATGGGCCGTCGCACAGTGCTTGACCAGCGCCGCGATGCTGACCAGCGGCTGGGGCGAATTGAGCGGGACCTCGATACGGGTGATGCCCGCCGCGATGATCTCGTCGGCAATCGCGATGATTTCCTGCGGCGTGACGCCGCGCAGAATGGCAACCAGGGGAAGGCTCATGGAAGTCTCCAGGGGGAAGATGGGGGTGTCAGTCAGTGGCGAGGCGTGCCTGACAGGCGTGATGAATGCGCCCGAGCCCGGCCAGAATCATGTCGGCATTGGCGGCCAGGCTGACGCGATAGTCCAGATGCTCGAGTGCGATCCGATAGCGCTGGCATAAGGTGTCATCACCGATCAAGGTGATCAGCGACCCTTGCGGCTGCAGGCATGTGGCACCGGCCAGCTCAAGGCCCAGCACCAGACCGGAAAGCCGCGCACCCAGCAAGGCCGCGCGCGAGGCCTCATCATCGAGGCGTTCATCGAGCAAATCCCGCGCACGGATGCCGAACAGCGCCGCCGTCATGCGCGCCGGTTCCGCCATGGCCGCATCGATGCCTGCCAGAAATGCCTGACGCTGTGGCTCATCGGCAAGATCCCCTCCCGCCACGGAGTGCTTGAGGACCGAATCCTGACTGAGCAGCTTGTAGAGTTCACCGCTCATGAAGGTGGTGAAGCCCGTGATCGAACCGTTCTCGAGCTGTGCCCACTTCGCGTGGGTGCCGGGCAGACAGACGGCCCCGCTATAGCCCGGCTGAGCGGCGACCAGACCCGCCAGCTGTGTCTCCTCGCCGCGCATGACATCAAAGGCCGGCTGGTGCTGACACAGCCCCGGCACGATGGTGACGGCGATACGTCTGTCGCGCGTTGCCACATGGGTCAGCTGCTCTGCCAGGCCAGACAGGACATCGATGGCAGGGGCTTGCTCACCCGGGACCGGAAGGTAGGCCGCTTCCACCCAGCCCTGGCGTGCGCCCGCCATGCCGCAGATCAACACCGGCATGCTTGAGGTGGAGTCCTCGGGCAGCCAGTCATTGATCACCACCCGCAGGACATCCTCGAATTCATCGCTCGCCAGACCCAGCATGCCGCGGGCACTGCTTGCCTGGGCGATGATCCGATCCTGATCATCCAGCGCCCAGGCACGCAGATTGCTGGAGCCCCAATCCACGGCGATCCAGGCGGGGAGGGCATGGACGGCGCTCACACTCGACCTCCATCCACGACCATCGGTTGGCCGGTCATCATGCGTGAGGCGGTGGAGGCCAGGAACAGACAAGGATTGATCATGTCCTCGACCGGAATCGCTTCCTTGAGGCACTGCTGGTCGATGCACTCGTTCAAGTCCTTGTCATTGACCCACAGCTCGCGCTGACGCTCCGTCATTACCCAGCCCGGAATCAGACAGTTGACGCGAATGGCGTCTGGCCCAAGCTCACGCGCCAGCGCCTTGGTAAGCCCCATGATGCCGGCCTTGGCGGTAACGTAGGTGGGATAGCCCCCCAGCCCCAGCATGTAGCTGTTGGAAGACAGGTTGATGATGGCGCCGCCTCCCAGTGCCCGCATGTCAGCCGCGACCGCCTGAGCGGTGAAGAACTGGGGACGCAGGTTGGTGGCGATGGATTCATCCCACTGCTCCACCGTCCATTCCTCCAGCGTATGGCGAGTATCGCGGGCCGCATTGTTGACCAGAACGCCTATCGGGCCGTGGGCCTCGCGCGCCTGTGCAACAGCCGCCTGCAATGCCTCGATGTCCTGGATGTTGCAGCGAATGAACAGCGGACGATTGGCGTAGCGAGCTTCCATGGCGTCACAGAATTCGCTGGCATCGGACAGGCCGACAAAGGCGACCTTGGCACCCTGCGCCAGAAAGCCTTCGGTCAATGCGGCACCGATACCCGAGCCTCCGCCGGTGATGAAGACACTGGCACCTGCGAGGTCCGGGTAGCGAAAGTCCGCGAAGGCGGGGAGTTCAGTATGGGGTGATGCGGTACGGGTCATGATGAGTCCCTTCTGCAGCGTGACAGACCTTCGGCTGAGAGCCTGTCCTGGCATGGCGTCTGTGTTGTCAATGTGTACGTTGCGGCTTGCTCGGCATTACCACTCAGCGACGGAGCCGTCTTCGTGGGTCCAGACCGGATTGCGCCAGCGATGCCCGACCTTGGCACGTTCCTCGACGAAGGCTTCGTCGATCTCGACCCCGAGCCCCGGGCCCTGGGGAATGGCGCAGAATCCGTCCTTGATCGCCAGCGCGTCCTTGTCGACGAGGTAATCCAGGACGTCGTTGTCCTTGTTGTAGTGGATGCCCATGCTCTGTTCCTGGATGAAGGCGTTGTGACACACCGCATCCAGCTGCAGGGAAGCCGCCAGCGTCAGCGGGCCCAGCGGACAGTGCGGTGCCAGGGCCACGTCATAGGCCGAGGCCAGCGTCGCGATCTTGAAGCCTTCACTGATGCCGCCGCAGTGGGAGAGATCCGGCTGGATGATGTCGACCATGCCGTCCGCCAGCAGGTCACGGAACTGGAAGCGGGTGTGCAGGCGCTCGCCGGTGGCGATGGGCGTCGCGATGCCCTCGGCGATATGCTTGAGCGCGGGCAGGTGCTCAGGTGCCACCGGCTCCTCGATGAACATCGGGTGGAACTGCTCCAGTTCCCGCAGCAGCGCCTTGGCCATCGGGCGGTGCACGCGGCCATGGAAGTCGATGCCGATCCCCACGTCGGGGCCGACCGCATCACGCGCTTCGGCGACACGCGCCACGGCGTCATCGATCTTCTTGTGGGAATCGACGATCTGCATCTCCGGCGTGCCGTTCATCTTGAAGGCCGTGAAGCCCTGGTCGACCAGCGCCTTGGCACCTGCGCCGACCTCTGACGGGCGGTCGCCGCCCGTCCAGGCGTACATCCGCATCTTGTCGCGCACCGGGCCGCCGAGCAGCTGATGCACGGGCACTCCCAGATCACGGCCCTTCAGGTCCCACAGGGCCTGGTCGATGCCGGCGATCGCGGACATCAGGATAGGGCCGCCGCGATAGAACCCTGCGCGGTACATGACGTTCCACAGGTGCTCGATGTTGCGTGGGTCCTGGCCGACCAGATAATCCGACAGCTCGTGGACCGCGGCTTCCACCGTGGCGGCACGCCCTTCGATGACCGGTTCCCCCCAGCCATAGCAGCCCTCATCGGTCTCGATCTTGAGGAACAACCAGCGTGGCGGAACTTGCCAGGTCTTGAGTCGAGTGATTTTCATGTCGAGATTCCTTGGGATGACGCTCGTGTCGAGCTTGGAAAGCATTGAAGAAGGAAAAGTCGTGGGTCAGAAGCGCGGCGTCTCGAGGCGCGGGTGATCAAGGCCGAATCCGAGATCGCGCGCAGCCGTTTCCAGCACGCGCTCGGCACAGGTACGCGCCATGTCCGGTTGACGCAGGCGGATGGCTTCCATCACGGCGCGATGTCGCTCGAGACTGGCACGGTGATGGGCCTGGTCGTGCTGTTGTGCCGCCTGCTGAGAGGACTCGATCAACTGGCTGATGGAAGGGCGCAGCAAGCTACCCAGCTGGGCCCACACCAGGTTGTGGGTGGCGCGGTAGATGGCCTCGTGGAACGCCACGTCAAATTCGCTGTGAGCTGCCTGCTGCTCGTCATTGGCGGTCGCGACCATTCCCTCGAAGGCGCGCTCCAGCCTTGCGAGGTCCTGGGCGTTGGCCTTGGTCGCCGCCAGGGCGCTGACATAGGGCTCGACGGACAGGCGGAAGGCGTAGATCTCACGCATCAGGGCAGGGTTGATGCCTTCCAGTCCGCTGATCCAGTCGCTCATCAGTGGATCCAGCAGTTGCCATTCGCTCATCGGCCGCACCAGGGTGCCACGGCCGGCAGTGCGCTCCAGCAACCCGGCCCCCACCAGTTGGGCCAGTGCATTGCGCAGCCGGTTACGGCTGGCATCGAAGCGCTTGCAGAGGTCCATTTCACGCGGGAAGTTGTCGTCTGGCTCGAACTTGCCGGCCAGAATTTCACGTGCCAGGCAGGCAGCGATAGCTTCCATGCTGGCTACGGGCTGTCTGGAGCCCGTCATGGCCGGCGACAGTGAATCTTTCTGGCGAGAGGAATCCTGATCCGGCGCTGTATCGCTGGAAGTCTCAGAGAGTGGGTCTGGGCGAGAGATGGTCACGCGAGGCCTCGTGGCTGACGTAGTGCGCAGGGCAAGCTACGGTAAATGTCTGAATGAACCTTAATAAATGTCAGACATTTGAACAAGCCTCAACGAATGCAACTTTGGTCGTTGCCGGCAAGCCAGGTCGCCGTGGGAGGTGGGGAGGGGGTATGGCGAGACTTCGGGCAGGCCGCTGGGATCGGTCGACTCCCCTCAGACCTTGCCATCAATCATCAGTCATCAGCGATCAGCTGATCGATGTGATGTCGCCAGTCCTTGAGTGACTCATCACCGGACAGAAGTCTCTGTCGGGTGACGAGTTCCGCGTCTGTCTCGAAGGTCCTGAGTACATTCCTCAATTGCTGCTGAGTGGCTGGAGTCAGCACGGGAACGTTCGAGGCTTCCTCGGTCTCGTCTTCCAGGACCACGAAGTGGCCAGGGGCCAGATGGAAGACCTTGAACGGGTACAAACAGGCATTCAGATGGGGACCGAATTGCCGGTCCGTAGTGAGAGGGGACTGCGTCCCGACGAGCTGGAGATGGTGAAGCGTTATCCCCTGCACAGTGACATGCCCTTCATGCAGCAAGCCTGCCAGCAAGGTCTCCAGCAAGGCACGGTTGAAGCAACCGGTCGTCTGGTCACGCCATTGGTCCGCATGGCGCTCGATCTGACGCGGGCCAGGAATCGCGCTGCGTGGCTCGGCCCTGGGGAGCGGCTTGCGGGTCAACACCCTGCGTGCCGCCTGAAGGATGTCCGGCGCAAAGGGTTGGTAGGCGCAATGCTCGATTTCACTGATGGCCTCCGCCTGAGTCAGGCCCGAGTATCTCACCAGCTCCAGGACCTGGACGACCAGCGCCAGGATCGCGGGACTGGCAGACCGCGGAAGCAAGGCCGCCCCCGAGTCCGTCTGGCGGTAAGGCATGTAGTGCTGGCTTTCACTCAGCAGGCTGGCCTCCAGAGGCGCATTGAGCGCTTCTCTCAACACTCGGCTGCCGATATCCGCCTGTTGACGCAACAACTGTTGTTGATCGAACTGAAGCTGCGCCATCGGCTTGAGCAGCGTGTCGGGAAGTGTCAGTCGGCCCATGTCATGGAGCATGGCCGTGCGCTCCAGTGCGCTGATCTGCGCCTCTTCAAGCCCCAGCTCTCTGGCGATGGCCGTCACGTATTCGGCGACGATGAGGTCATTGCCTTCACGCTGGGGGCAGCGTTCATTGCGAATCATCTGCAGGGTATTGATCAGCCTGTCCTCACCGCGCTGCTCAAGCTCGTTTTCCAGACGCCCCATGCGTTGGCGCATCTGACGCTGACGGGTGCGGGATTGCCGGAAGAGGGCATGACCGATGGCCAGGAACAGCAGCAGGCAGGCACCGAGGGTCAGCAGGAGATGCCAGCGCTCCAGACGACTTTTCTCCTGCATGATGTCCGCGTGGGCTGTCAGGGCCGCATTGTTGATGTCGCCCATGTAGACCCCACTGGCCACGATCCATTGGAAGGGTGGATACAGCGCGGCATAGGTCGTCTTGTCTTCTTCAGGCCCCCCACGGGAGCGGGGGAAGCGGTAATCGAAGAAGATGCCACTTCCCTGCAGGACACCCTCGAGTTCGGTCTTGTAAGGCTGGCGTCCACTGCTGTCCCGATGCTCGGTGGAGAGCAGCGTGCCTTCGGTGCCAGGCAAGAGCGGGTGAATCAGGCGACGGGCGTAGCCGGGGCCGCCCGTCGGATCCAGAATTTCATTGATCCAGACATAGCGACTCTCTCCCTTGTCCAGGCTGGCATGCAGGGATTGACGAAGCTCGTTGGCGACCAGGAATGCCACCATCTGCGGGTCGATATGAATCAGGGTCCAGATGGTCGAGGCGGTGTTGCGAGGGCGTCGAACCTCACCATCCTTGCCCAGGCCCTGCTGGCTCGGGATGGCGAAGATCAGGCCTGCGTCCGTGCCACGCAGGAAGTGAGGAATGTCATTGCTCGTGTGCAGGCGCAGATTGAGTTCGGTGGACCACCATTCCGGATAGAGATTGCTCGGCAATTGAACGATATCGATCCAATCCGGGTTGATGCGAAGATCAGGGAACTGACGCAGGAGCTCGGTACTGATATAGGACCGATCTCGACCGGTAAGGTGGGTGATTCCCAGGAAGGGGGCTCGCATCGTCGTCATCATCAGTCGCTGCAGACGATGTTCGTAATCTCGATGCCGTGAGGCAATCACGCCGAGCGTCTGCTCGACCAGCAGGCTTGCCTGCAGACGCCTCTCGCTCGTGATGAGGTCACGCGTGGAGGCCGCATGCAGCGCTTCCATCTCGCGGCTGTCTCTTTCGAGAATGATCAACACCAGGCCTAGCACCACGCCTGAGAGCGCTACCAGACCCAACCAGTGCCGAATCGAAAGGCCGGCGAATTCTCGCGTGGCGTCAAGGAAAGACCGCCCTGGTGGTGTGTTGTCTGAGGAAAGATCATTATCCTTGATCATCAGATACATCATCCGTGTATTTTTCGTACACTGAGGATACACCACAACGACAAAGCGTTCGTTGCTTGTCGATCACGCACCGCGCGTCTGGTCAACGCCATGCCCAACATGGGGAGATTGCCTGGGTATTGCCGTCTCAAGGCGGCGGGTCTGCGGCCCTTGCGTGCTTGCTAGCATGGTGGGAAATGGGCATGATGACAGGCGCTTTCTTCATGGCTTTCAAGAAGATATCACTTCCCTGACGGCTTTCTTCCCAAGGGGTTGCCTACTGGTTCCGTTACTCCCCCATGTTGCCGATATGACATTGCAGAAGCCTTGGGCATAGTGTGATATTTTGCTGTCTTGAATGTTTCAGCCTCTCTTCTTGTTGTCGACAAGATCAATAGTGGAAACCATGCATGAACCGACATGATGAAAAGGTCATCGCAAGCGCCCGCAAGCAGCGTGCCTTGTTTGATGAACTTGAAAAGGCATTGGCTGAAGAGTTGAATGCGCTGGATCGTCCCTCGACTCCCCCCGCCACGTCAGAAAGCAGCCCCCAGGCAACGGACCCGGCTGAAGCGCGTGAGGCTGAATTCAATGCGCGTCTGGAGAGCCTGATCGCGGAATTCGGGCTGGATCGTGAAACGGCACATGCCTGGCTGTGCGATCTCAGTGAGTTCCAGACACGGACGGATTGATGTCATCCATGGTCCTTGCCTGAATCGTCACATTCCATCCTCACGGCGCCAGTCTCCTTGCCATCGCCAGAGGCTCCCTTTCGCTGTGCATTTCTGGCGTGATCTCTCCCCCGGCACATTGCGTGGAGACCGGGGGAGACTCCTGTCATGCGAGTCAGATCTCTTCCCAGATGGCATCCTGCAATTCTTCATTCAATGTCTGCAGTCGCTTCATGCGAGTCAGCGCATGCTCGGTGACATCCCCGGCGAGTTTGCCAAGCAATTCAGGCGAGGTCCGAGCCTCCTGCCAGTCACCTGCCAATAGCGCCTGAGTCATCTCAAGCCCCTTGAGTTGACAGAGCTGAATGAAGGCCAGTTCCTGCTGATAGGCCTGCAACCCCAGCGACCAGATGACCTGCTGGCATCGCATCCAGGGGGCGAGAGGGTGCACGAGATCATCAGGACGGTTCATCCAGGACAGCGGATGGGCCGTCAAGGGTTTGAAAGGCAGAGATGGCACGACGGAAAGTTCCATGAGGATAGCTCCTTCAGCGGCTGGATAATGCACTGGAAGCTGCTGTCTTGTGTCCCGTCCGTGTCATGATTCACTGGTATTCGAGTAGATTCTGGCCAATAGTGAATTCAGGTCCGCATGTGACGCGAAAGGCAGCATCACCTCATCGTAGTTCTCCGCAGGGGTTGCCGCCACGCCTTGCAGCGTTGTTCCACCACCATATTGATATGCGTCATTCTGGGAGGTGCTCATGATCAACGAAGTCAAATCCGTGCTTGCTGCATTCATCGGCGTTCAGAAGGAAGCCAACCGCAAACGTGACTTCGAGCATGGTCATGCGCTGGACTTTCTGGTGGTAGGACTGGTGATGGCTGCCCTGTTGGTCGGGGGCATGGCATTGCTGGCCACGGTGATGGCGGCGTGACCTGTCGATAGGCATCGATACCATGATAGAGGCCGATACCACGACAAGGTCTGCAACGAAAGAGGTGACCAGAAACGAAAAGGCCCCGTGAACTGGTGACATCCAGCTCACGGGGCCTTTCATTGGCTAGTCGTCAGGGTTACCAGCGACGAGAGAATAGCGGACTCGTCTGATCGATACCTGTCTGGTAACTCACGCTGAAGATGGACAGCGCGTACAAGGCATCTTCCACATACTGGTCCGAGCGCAGCTGGAAGGCGTCGATGCCACAGCGGCTCATGTAATGCAGCTGATCGACCAGCACATCGCCAATGGCACGAATTTCGCCTTGGAAACCATACCGCTCTCGCATCAGGCGGGCGAGGGTATAGCCACGCCCATCATTGAAGTTGGGGAAATCGACTGCCAGCAGCGGTGCAGTGGCAAGTGCTTCTCCCAGCTCCGGTGTCAGCTCGGTATCGCTGGCAAGCCAGGGGCCAAGCTGGTCAGACCCTTCACCTGCGTCCACCAGCGCCTGCCAGTGTGCCAGAGGCAGCAGGGCAGGTTGCTGGTAGCTCGGCAGGTTACCGTCTTCATCAAGGCGCACGACCTGCCAGGCGTCCTCGGGGACCAGCTGGTTCTGACGGATGACTCCGCCTTGACGCTGATCAGTCAATTCACGTGCTGACGTCATTTCCGCTGTCACCTCAGGCATAGACCCGCTCCTTGAACGGCTTCATGCCGATGCGGTGGTAAGTATCGACGAAGACCTCATCTTCCAGTCGCTGCTCGACATATACCTGCAACACCTTGTCGATGACGTTCGGCATGTCCTCGGCATTGAACGACGGGCCGAGAATCTTGCCGATGGTCGCGTTGTCATCACTGCGGCCGCCAAGCGAGACCTGATAGAACTCCTGGCCTTTCTTGTCGACACCGAGAATGCCGATGTTGCCGACGTGGTGGTGGCCGCAGGCGTTCATGCAACCGGAGATGTTCAGATCCAGCGGGCCGAGATCATACAGGAAATCGAGGTCTTCAAAGCGATCCTGCAGTGCTTGGGCGATCGGGATCGACTTGGCATTGGCCAGTGAGCAGAAGTCACCGCCAGGGCAGCAGATCATGTCGGCCAGGGTGCCAACGGTCGGGTTGGCCATGCCCAGCGCGTCCAGCGCCTTCCAGAGATTCTCGAGCTGATCGACCGGCACATCTGACAGCACCAGGTTCTGCTCGTGCGTCACACGCAGTTCACCGAAACCGTACTCTTCCGCGAGGTCGGCCACGGCGTCCATCTGATCAGCGGTGACATCGCCCGGCGCGAGTTCACGGCGCTTGAGCGACAAGGTGACGGCCTTGTAACCCGGGACCTTGTGGCCGACGACATTGTTGGTCACGAAACGGGCAAAGGCCCGGTTCTCGCTGCGCAGTGTCTCGTAGGCCGCAATCGCGTCCTCGCCGACGGCACGACGCGCCGGTTCCGGGAAGTACTCGGTCGCCTTGGCAACCGCCGAGTCTGTCAGTGTCTCGGGGCCATCCTTCAGGTGTGCCCATTCTTCCTCGACACGACGGCGGAACTCCTCGATGCCCAATGCCTTGACCAGGATCTTGATGCGCGCCTTGTACTTGTTGTCACGACGGCCCCACTGGTTGTAGACGCGGACGATGGCGTCAAGATAGGTCAGCAGGTGCTGCCAATCGAGATCTTCCCGCACGACATCGCCGACCATCGGGGTACGACCGAGGCCGCCACCTGCCAGCACGGTCGCCTTGACGCGACCATCCTCGCCACGTGTCAGGCGCAGGCCGATATCGTGGACCTGGATCGCGGCACGGTCCGCGCTGGCGCCGGTGACGGCAATCTTGAACTTGCGCGGCAGATAGGCGAACTCCGGATGCAGGGTGGACCACTGACGAATCAGCTCACACCAGGGACGCGGATCCACCGTCTCGTCTTGCGCGATACCGGCGAACTGATCCGTGGTGGTATTGCGGATGCAGTTGCCGCTGGTCTGGATCGCATGCATCTCGACCTGGGCCAGCTCGGCGAGGATCGCCGGGACATCTTCAAGCTTCGGCCAGTTGAGCTGCAGATTCTGACGCGTGGTGAAGTGACCATAGGCACGGTCATAGCGACGGCTGATGGCAGCCAGTGAGCGCAGCTGTGCAGCGCTCAGCATGCCGTAGGGAATGGCGATACGCAGCATCGGTGCGTGACGCTGAATGTAGAGGCCGTTCTGCAGGCGCAGGGGACGAAATTCTTCCTCACCCAGGCGGCCGGCCAGATAGCGGTCCATCTGGTCCTTGAACTGAGCTACCCGCTCGTCGACCAGGGTCTGGTCGTAAGTGTCATACCGATACATGTCAGGGGTGTCCTGCGGTCGGGCATCAGGTGGGCGACCACTGATGCGAGTCTTGTTGATGCTGCGGTCACCTTACTCCCTATCTTTTATTCTTTAAAAGAATAAATAATCATACTTTTCGATGATAGGGTTATGAAGAAGATGCCATGAGTGTGCCTACGGCAAGAACGAAAGAAAAGGCCAGAGGCTGCAATATGCGCGTCTGGCCCTGGGTGACATCATGTTGCTGCCGTCAATCCTCGTCACGGCCCGTGCCTATCTGGCGGTCGCGGTTCTGATCGTCGGGTGTCGCCGCCCGAAGAAGACACATGCGGGTTTCACTTGACGATGAATACCGGGCATTGAAGGCCTGCAGGGGCATCGGACGCGCGAAGTGATACCCCTGGAAGGCGCGCACTCCCATGGCCCTGAAGATCTCTGCCTGACCCCGTGCCTCGATTCCCTCCACGACGACCTGCATGCCAAGCGAATGCCCCATGTCGACGATGATGCGTGCAAGCTCCCTGTCTCGCCGGCTTGTCTGTACGTTCATCACGAATGAGCGGTCGATCTTCAAGGTGCCGAAGGGCAGGTTGTGAAGATAGGAAAGGCATGAAAAGCCAGTACCGAAATCATCCAATGACAGATTCACGCCCAGCTTGCGAATCGCCTCCAGCTGAAAGCGCAGGCTGTCCTCATTGTCGAGCATCAGATTTTCGGTCACTTCGATGATCAGCTGCCGAGGATGTATCGGATGGCGTTCGATCAATGATTCGAGCTTGTGCAGCAGGCCCTGATCCCTGAACTGCATGACAGAGGCATTGACGGACAGGTAGCGAGTCTCGATACCTTGCTTTTGCCATTCACTCAAGATGACGGCCGCTTCTTCCAGTACCCAGTTTCCGATATCGATGATCTGTCCCGTCTTCTCCGCTGCCGCAATGAATTCATCGGGCGCAATCGAGCCAAGGTCTGGGTGATGGATACGCACCAGTGCCTCCGCCCCCAGCAATGTTGGAGCATCGAGATCAGGACTTTGCGCCTGGAAGATGGGCTGCAGGTAAAGGCAGAGCCAACCTCTGGTCAGGGCCTCGCGAATCAGACGCTCCTTGAGGAACAATGGCTCACCGTCCTCCAGAGCGCTGTCGCGTACACAGAGTCGGTACTGGTTGCCTCCCTTGTGCTTGATATCCATGACAGTGCGCTCGAGCAGGCGCATCAGACGACTGGGCGTCTCATCATCCTGGCGAACTTCAAGCCCTGCCTTGCTCAGGCTGAGATTGATGGGCTCCCCCGCCTTGAGAAGCGGCGTCGAGAAGGCCAGTTCAATCCGACGCGCCAGGGCGCGCAATTCGCTTGTGTCACAGGTCATGACGAATTCATCTCCGCCGGAGCGACCCATCCAGGCTGGAGTGCAACTCTTCAGACGTTCTCCTGCTTCCTTGAGCAGGATGTCGCCGTCGACAGGGCCGAGGTGGTGATTGATGCTGTGAAAACGATCGATGTTGACCAGCAGCAGTCCGAAGGGAGCCCCGCCATTGATGAGTGTCTGAAGGTGTGAGTTCAGGGCCAGACGATTCGGCAGCTGTGTCAGCGGGTCGATCAGCTCATGCTCCAGCAATCGCTTCTGGGTCCGCTTCAATTCGGTAACGTCCGACAACAGCATCATGGTGCCGCGTTCGCTGTCATTGGTGGCCGACGGGATGACCACCTGTACCTGCCGGTCCTCTTCGTAGAGGCATTTGAGGGTCATCACCTGGTTCTCGCACGCGTCCCCCTTGCGAAGCGCCGAGCTGATGCGATCGATACAATGAGCATTCTGGCCGATGATCAAGGTATCGAAGGGCGATCCCACCAGTTGCTCTCGCTTCCACCCCGTTACCTCGAGCATCCTCTGGCTGACATCCAGCACCGTACCGTGAGCATCAATCACCAGGAGCAGTGCAGGGGTGTCGCGATAGAAATGCTGATAGCGCTCTTCGTTGTCACGCAGCGCCTCCATCATGATGAAGATGCGCTCGCCCAGGCTATTCAGCTGTGCAATGACCTTGTTGATCTCTCTTGAGCGCGTGAGCGGGATCCTGCGAAATGCCGTCTGCGGATTCTCCAGCTGACGCATGCTGGCGATCGCCCGGTTGAGAGGGACCATCACGTAGCGTTTCAATTGCCAGGAAACGATCAGCAGAACGCAGATGATGATCGAGAGTGCGATGACGAACAGCAGCGCTCCTCCCTGGTATTGCTTGGCAAGCAAGGGAGCATTGGTGCTTTCCATCTCCAGTCGCCCCACGACCTGCGTCACGAGAGAATTGCGATAGACCAGCTCCTGGGAATGTATCATCGGGTCCAGGGCGTCGCCCGCCTTGGTGATCTCCTCGACGAGAGTGCCCTCATGGTTGTAGTAGCGCACTGCATGCACGCTGGGGTGACTGCTCAGCGTTT
Organism: Cobetia sp. 3AK; assembly: GCF_029846335.1. Classification (NCBI taxonomy): domain Bacteria; kingdom Pseudomonadati; phylum Pseudomonadota; class Gammaproteobacteria; order Oceanospirillales; family Halomonadaceae; genus Cobetia; species Cobetia sp. 3AK. The sequence goes on from NZ_JARWKR010000004.1 coordinate 241,272, forward strand.
CCAGATAGGCGTGAATGACATCGTCATCGAAGTTCCAGATCGCACTTGGCAGGGACAGAACCGTGATGTTCATCATCTCTTGATGATCTTCGTGCATGTGCTCGATGGTTTCACTTGAATACAGTGAATAACCCACGACGCCGCTGACTGCACAGATCAACAGGATGAGCGGCGCCAGCACGCGCAATATCCGCCACCGCAGGGGCGAGGCATCGTGGCCCTCATGACCCTCATGCGCCTCTGTCGTGTCGTGAGGCCTGTCCTGTGTCTCGTCATTGCGCATGGCGGCGTGCTCCCTGATGGACGGCCGTCAGTGCATTCGGTGCTGCAACGCTGGACGATGAAGCGGCATGAGCGGGCATCGGAAGGAAGGGAGAGGCATCAGGAGGAAGTGTCGCGACCTCATTGATCAGATGATCCATCGGTTGCAGGGCAAGGACTTCCAGAGGAATCCTGTCCAGAAAGGCCTCCGGGTCCCCAGCCAGCGCGATCCCCATGGTGTAATAGCGAGTGCCGATATCACGTGCCTGAAGGCTTCCTTGTTGTACCGCGGCGAGCAGGACCAGTGACCAGGCGGTCGCCAGGGCGCCTCCGCCAGCACTGACCTCCATCTCTCCTGAGCGCAGGTGATCGATTCCGGCACGGGTCCATCCCATGCCAGCCACGACGACATCCTTGCCCGGGCGAAGCCCATTGTGCTTGAGGGCATCAATGGCCGCGATGCCCATCAGGTCATTGGCCGCCCATATCATGCGAAGGGGGCGGGCGTCTGTTTGATGTCTCAAGTAGCTTTCGACCTTTCGGTAGGCATCCTCATAACTCCAGTTGGCCTGAAATATCCGATCCAGGGACAGATGGGGGGCTCTGAGAAGCGCGTCCTGTACACCGCGCACCCGGAGTCGTGTCGCTTCATCATGCAGCCCTCCGACAAGAGCGATGCCTCGACCATCCGACTTGCCATGCAAGACGTCATGGCGATTGATGAGCGCCACCATGCTGTCATGCCCCCCTTGTTGATGATCAGGCGAAACGCTGCCCAGCCAGTAGGGATATCGGCCAAGTGGCTTGCCCAACGCTCTGGCCTGGCGGGGGGTCAGGCTATTGACGATGATGATCATGGGCACGCGCACGGCATGGCTGATCTCGATCAATGGAACCGCCAGTCCATGATTGTTGGTGGTGATCAATAGATCCGGAGGGCTCTCTCGGTTCAATACCTGCTTTCCCAGTCGTATGAATTCGTCGGTGTTGCGTCTGGCACTGAAGACTTCCAGGTGCATCCCCAGGGATTCAGCGGTCGTCGAGGCAGCGATGATCGCCTGGGCCCAGAACGTTTCCGTGGAATATCCGGGGTTCAGAAACACGACCTGCTTGATGGGACGCAAGCTCTCGGCCTGAGTCACCGTTGAGATGGACATCAATGCCAACAGGGCAAGGGCATGGCACATTCTCGAACATCGTGAAGCCAGTGAAGATCGCGTCAATCTCATGATGACTCCATTATCGCGTGTGACAGGCTGTCAGGAAGCAAGTCGATCCCCGCGGCTGGCGAGCTGAAGGGAGAGTACTGCCTGGCGATGGGTGATCTGACGTGTTCCTCACCCGGGGCCGCACCATGATCTGCTCGATCAGTCCTGTCGTTCGAGTGGCGCAGGCGAGTCTTTCATTTGTCCCAACACTGCCATCGGATCAAACGCGTAGTCGTCTTCCTTTGTCTGCAATCTGAAGCGCGTGAAGTCCACCGTTTCCCAGTCCGGCTGGATCAGCAACGGGCCGTAGATATCGACATTTCCCTGATGGATGGGGCTCATCGGGAAGTGCACGGTTCTGGGGGCCCAGTGGGTGTCATCAGCGTGGTCTCTCAACATCACCATCGCCCAGGCTCCCGCCATGAAATGCCCGCCATCTGACATCACCATGCGCTTGTCCATCACCATGGCGATGCCCTCGGGCGACCAGTTGAGACCCGCGATCAGCACATCCTTGCCCGGCTGCATGCCACTGGCTTCAACCGCTCGGACGGCACCTTCCGCCATGGCGTCGTTTGCCGCCCAGATGAGGGTATTGTGCAATCCCGAGCGTTCGGCCCATTGGAGATAGTGATGCGTGAGCCGCTCAGCATCCGGAAGGTTCCAGCGTGCCTCGAGAATGCGCGTCATCTTGACGGCATCATGCTCAGCAAAGCCATTCAGCATCCCGGCATTGCGAGCGATGGAGGCTGGCGTTCTGGTATCGCCGATCAAGGCGAGCCCGTGGCGCGTTTCACCGGGCGGATAGATACGCGCCGCGTCAATCAATTCGCTGGCCATCCTTCTCCCGGCACCATGGTTGTCGGGAATGACGCTGGCGATCCAGGAGGGGTGGACACTGCCCGGGACGCCGTGAGTTGTCTGCTCCTCCGGGGTCAAGCCGTTCAACAGCATCACGACATGTGATGAGCCGCCATCTGCCAGAGGCAGGAGGTCGGAAGCGGCCTGCTCCTCATTGACCAGCACGAGATAGTCCGGGGGTGTTGCACGCGCCAGGGCCGCGCTTGCCAATCGTTTCATGAGGATGGGATTTCGCTCGGCATATACGACTTCCAGCGAGACATTCAGGTCTCGAGCTGCTGCCTGCATCGTCGCCGTGACCATGTTCCAGAATCGCTCCCCAGGCAGCCCCGGATTGACGAAGACGGCGGTCAGATTTCGCCCGGGCGCGAGGGACGCCGCCGTGGGGGGCATCTCGTCGGCCACCCTGGTCATGCTCGAGTGACTGCTGGCCGAGGCAACATCAAGGACTGGTGGGAGGGGGGCTGAGGAAGCGGCAATCGGGGGGCTGAACGCCATGACGCAAGCGACGGGAATCCATCGCCGCGCACTCTTGATCCAACCTCCTGATGTAGACGTGATCGACATGTCGGCACCCGATGACAAGGATTTGCAGTATGACCAACATACTCCAGACCTCAGCATGTCATACGCCTCAACAACCGTGTGCTATCACCCGATTTCAACGCTTCGGTCCTCCAGACCGATTCAGAGGCGATGCCAGATGAAAGGGAACCCACGTGGCGGTGATTCCCCCGTGGCGATCTCGAGGTCGACAGGACAAGGCCGCCACGGCCCTTTGATGAAGAAAGAGGGCGAGGCTCAGAGCCGCAGCAACTGCCACTCTCTGCGTTGCCAGATGGCACTGAAGACAAGAGAGTTGAAGATTCGATACCCGAGCTGAGTGCACCAGATGGCCAGCAATCCACCCTCCAGATGCACCCCGAACCACCAGGCAAGCGGGAGGAAGAGCAGCCATTGGATGGCCAGGGTGGCGGTCATGACCGTGCGATTGGCACCAGCCCCGAGCAACGCCTGAGCCAGCACGATGGCCGCGCAGTCCATGATGATCATCACGGCGGTCAGCTGTAACGGGAGCTTGCCCAGCGCGATCAACTCCGGGCGATGCAGGAAGAGGCCCAGCACGCTTTCCGGTGCCGCCCAGAGCGGCAATCCCAGCAGCATGAGGCAAGGCAGGGCGATGCGCACCGTATCCCATCCCCAACGATGGGCATCTTCATGGTGATCGCGCCCCAACGCCTGGCCCACCAGACTCATGGCCGCCAGCCCCAGACCGACTCCGGGCAGAATGAGCAGCAGGGAGAGATTGACCAGCACATGACCCACCGCCACGCTGGCCGCGTCGATCCTGCCCAGAATCCAGAACAACACGGCATAGCCCGCCGCAAACCACAGCTGCTGGAAGGAATGGGGCACCGCCAGCTTGAGCAGCGTCAGGTAGTGTCCCAGTGGCGGCCAGGCATGCAGTACGCCATGTTGTCTGCGCTCTCCCAAGGTCGCCTGCACCCACAGGCCCAATGCCACGAAGAGGGACAGTGTCGTACCGGCACCTGCACCATCGGCGCCCATCCTGGGGGCGCCATAGAGTCCATGGATCAAGATGATGCTCAACACCACATTGATCAGCTGGGTGATCAACATGATGCGCAGATAGATACCGGTGCGCTGAAGTCCATTCCAGAATCCGCGGAAGCAGAATGCCATGGCGACGGGCACGATGCCGGCGACGCGCCATTGGAAGTAGGAGGTGGCCGTTGCGTGGACTTCAGGCTGGTCATTGATCAGACGAAGCAAGGTGTCTGCCCAGTGATGGCAGGCCAACATCACGGGAATGCCCACCGACAATGCCAATATCAGTCCGGCATTCAGCCCTTCGCCGCAACGTTCGGGGGCAGATTCTCCCAGCCGTCGAGAGGTCTGGGCCTGCACGGCGGATGACAGCCCGAAGATCAAGGCCGTGACCATGAACATGGCATAGCCCCCGACTCCGACTCCCGCCAGCGCCGTCTCACCAAGCTGTCCTACCAGGGCGGCATCGATCAGATTGAGAAGGCTCTGCGACAGCATGCCACCGATGATGGGCAGTGCCAGCTTCAGAATTCTCAGGCTGCGTTGGCGTTCAGGCAACATCACGCACGCCCCATCGCCGGTGAATACCGCCGCCGGCAATCACCAGAGTCACCTTCAGACGATGCCGCCGCGCAGGGCAGGACAGACGGGATGGATGCGCAGAACAGGGACACAGACGGCTCGCAGGTCAGAGGGCAGGGAAGGACAAAGGAGGCCATTATAGCGTGAGGTGTCACAGGCAGCATCCGATGCATGACGCTGACCGAGACTCTGCTGAGTCAACCAGCCCCACGCAAAAGGGCACCTGCGCTGGCAGGTGCCCTTTGCATGATCATGCGAGATACGCTTGCCGGCTGTCGGCAAATCTTCGTACGACCTGATCTAGCTGGCGTTGTCCGGATCGTAGCTCAGTACCGGTGACAACCAGCGCTCCATTTCGGCGAGTGGCATGCGCTTGCGCTCCGCCAATGACAGCACCTGGTCCCGGGTGATCTTGCCGGTGGAGAAGTACTTCGACTCAGGATGGGCGAAGTACCAGCCGGAAACGGCGGCGGCCGGCCACATGGCGAAGCTCTCGGTCAGCACCATGCCGGCATGCGTCTTAGGTTCGAGCATGCGGAACAGCGTGGCCTTCTCGGTGTGGTCCGGACAGGCCGGGTAGCCGGGCGCCGGGCGTATGCCCCGATACCGCTCGGCGATCAGTGCCTCGTTGTCGAGCACTTCTTCGGCGTCATATCCCCAGAACTCCTTGCGGACACGTTCGTGCAGGCGCTCGGCAAAGGCTTCGGCGAGACGATCCGCCAACGCCTTGACCATGATGGCGTTGTAGTCATCGCCAGCCTCCTCGTACTGTCTGGCCAATTCATCCGCCCCATGCCCGGTGGTGACGGCGAAGCCACCGATCCAGTCCGGCTTGCCACTGTCTCGGGGAGCGATGAAATCGGCGAGGCTGTGACAGACGCCGTCGCGGTTCTTGGTCATCTGCTGACGGATGTGGTGGAGGTGCTCGATGACGTGAGTACGCGACTCATCGGCATAGACCTCCAGGGTATCGTCGTCGACACAGTTGGCTGGCCAGAAACCGATGACCCCACGTGCGGTCAGCACCTTCTCATCGATCAACTTGCGCAGCATTTCTCTGGCATCGGCGAACAGGGCACGCGCGGCGTCTCCGACTACCTCATCCTGCAGGATCTTCGGATACTTGCCTGACAGCTGCCAGCTCATGAAGAAGGGCGTCCAGTCGATACGCTCGACCAGTTCGTTGAGATCATACCCATCGAAGACCTTGAGGCCCGTGAAACTTGGCGCCGGCGGCGTGTAATTCTCCCAGTCAGGCTGGAAGCGGCGCTTGCGCGCCTGGGCATAGTCAAGGTCCGCAGCCTTCGGGCGTCGTTTGGCATTGCGCTCACGCACCACGGCATACTCGCTGCGCACCTGATCGACGAAGTCGGGCTTGAGCTCGGGTGACAGCAGACGAGACGCCACGCCCACGGCGCGCGACGCATCGGTGACATAGATGACCGGATGCTCGTACTGTGGCTCGATCTTGACCGCCGTGTGCGCCTTGGAGGTGGTGGCGCCCCCGATCAGCAACGGCAACTGCATGCCCCGGCGCTGCATTTCCCTGGCGACGCTGACCATCTCGTCCAGTGATGGCGTGATCAGGCCCGAAAGCCCGATGATATCGGCCTTCTCGTCGATGGCGGTCTGCAGGATCTTTTCGGCGGGTACCATCACGCCCAGATCGATCACCTCATAGTTGTTGCACTGAAGCACCACGCCGACGATGTTCTTGCCGATATCGTGGACATCGCCCTTGACGGTGGCCATGACGATCTTGCCCTTGGCCTGGGTCTCGCCGCTCTTCTCGGCCTCGATGAAGGGGATCAGGTGGGCGACCGCCTGCTTCATGACGCGCGCCGACTTCACCACCTGGGGCAGGAACATCTTGCCCGCACCGAACAGATCACCGACCACATTCATGCCGTCCATCAAGGGGCCTTCAATGACCTCGATGGGGCGCGCCGCCTGGATCCGCGCCTCTTCGGTATCTTCCTCGATATGCGTGGTGATGCCCTTGACCAGCGCGTGCTCGATACGCTTGTTGATTGGCCAGCTGCGCCACTCGAGATCTTCCTTCTTCTCGCCAGTACTGCCATCACCCTTGTACTTGTCGGCAATGTCGAGCAGACGCTCGGTACTGTCATCACGACGATTGAGCACCACATCCTCGACGGCCTCACGCAACTCATCGGGTAGATCATCGTAGAGCGCCAACTGGCCGGCGTTGACGATGCCCATGCTCAAACCCGCCTGGATGGCGTGATAGAGGAACACGGAATGGATCGCTTCACGCACCGGGTTGTTGCCGCGAAACGAGAAGGACACGTTGGAGACACCACCGGAGATCATCGCATGCGGCAGGTTGGCATGAATCCAGCGTGTCGCCTCGATGAAATCGACACCGTAGTTGTTGTGCTCCTCGATGCCGGTGGCGACGGCAAAGATGTTGGGGTCAAAGATGATGTCCTCGGCCGGGAAGCCGATATCATCGACCAGCAATCGATAGGCGCGCTCGCAGATCTCGATCTTGCGCTCATAGGTGTCGGCCTGTCCGACATCATCGAATGCCATGACCACCACGGCCGCGCCATGGCGTCGACAAATCTGCGCCTGGTGACGAAAGCTTTCCTCGCCTTCCTTGAGCGAGATGGAATTGACCACCGCCTTGCCCTGGATGCACTTGAGCCCCGCCTCGATGATGTCCCACTTGGAGGAGTCGACCATGATCGGCACCCGCGAGATATCCGGCTCCGAGGCGATCAGATTCAGGAAGCGCACCATGGCCTCCTGTGACTCCAGCATGCCTTCATCCATGTTGACGTCGATGACCTGCGCGCCGTTCTCGACCTGCTCGAGAGCGACTTCCAACGCGGTGGTGTAATCCTCTTCCTTGATCAGGCGACGGAAGCGCGCGGAGCCGGTGACGTTGGTACGCTCACCGACATTGACGAACAACGAGTCCGGCTGGATGTTGAAGGGCTCAAGCCCCGACAGGCGGCAAGCTCTGGCGATCTCGGGCACCTTGCGGGGCGCGCATTGATCCACCACACCCTTGATCGCGCGGATATGTTCCGGCGTGGAGCCACAGCAGCCACCGATGATGTTGAGCAGACCCTCCGAGGCGAAGGTTCGGATGATCTCGGCCATCTCGTCCGGGGTCTGGTCGTACTCGCCGAATTCATTGGGCAGGCCGGCGTTGGGGTGCGCGGAGACAAAGGTATCGGCCTTCTCGGACAGCTCACGCAGATAGGGGCGCAGCTCCTCGGCGCCAAGAGCACAGTTGAGGCCGATGCTCAGCGGGCGAGCGTGGCGTACCGAGTTCCAGAAGGCTTCGGTGGTCTGGCCGGACAGCGTGCGTCCCGAGGCATCGGTGATGGTGCCGGAGATCATCACCGGCAGGCGCGGGTGACCCTCGTCGAACAGCTCCTCCAGGGCGTAGATCGCCGCCTTGGCATTGAGCGTGTCGAAGATGGTCTCGATCAGGATCAGGTCCGCGCCGCCCTTGAAGAGCGCCAGCGCAGCTTCGCGATAATTGTCGCGCAGGATATCGAAGGTGACGTTGCGCTTGGCGGGGTCATTCACGTCGGGGGAGATGGAGCAGGTGCGGCTGGTCGGGCCGAGCACCCCGGCGACGAAGCGCGGGATGCCGGTCTCGGCGGCCACATCATCGGCCGCCTTGCGCGCCAGTCGCGCCGATTCGAGATTGATCTCGTACACCAACGCCTGCATGCCGTAATCGGACTGCGACAACTGGGTCGCATTGAAGGTGTTGGTCTCGACGATATCGGCGCCGGCCTCGAAATAGGCGCGGTGGATCGCTTCGACGATATCCGGGCGTGTCAGGGCCAGCAGGTCGTTGTTGCCCTTGATGTCACTGGGCCAGTCGGCGAAGCGTTCACCGCGGAAGTCTTCCTCTTCCAGCCCATAGCTCTGCAACATGGTGCCCATGCCACCATCGAGGATCAGGATACGCTCCTGCAGCGCCTGTCTCAGCGCGTCAGACAGGGGCAGGGAATAGGGAACAGGGGGGTGGGCTTGCGCCATGACGGACTCCAGCGTACGTGACTTGTCGCGTTGTTTCCCGGACGTGTGACTCTGTTTGCCAAGCAAGGACTTTGCCAGGCAAGCCACACGCCACAGGCGCGAACTCATTGCTATTGGGAAGCTCTGGTGAAGGATCCGCTCGCGGCATCCTCGCCTTGCCAGATGTGGCTATCGTATCAGACCTCAGAATCGTCACGATGAGCATGATTCATGCGCAACATGAGTGCTTTAGGAAAGCCCACCCGGGAGTGGCCGCGCCCATGGCGCCAAACCCGAGTGATTTGCTCAGGATTGCGAGTGCAGCAGGATTTCCTTAACATGGAGCCATTAGTCACCTGACATCAAGAGAGTCTCTGCGCCATGAGTGAGAGCATCCAGATTACCGATAGCGCCCAGGAGTATCTTGCCGAGCTGCTCGAGAAGCAGAACGTGGAAGGCATCGGCGTGCGCATCTTCATCACCCAGCCGGGCACTCCGTATGCCGAGACGTGTCTTGCCTACTGCCGCCCGGGAGAAGAAGAGCCGACGGACGAGATTCTGGATCTTCCGAAGCTGAAGGTCTATCTCGACACCCACAGCGTTCCGTTCCTGGAAGAGGCGACGGTCGACTTCAATGCGGATCGCATGGGCGGCCAGCTCACCATCAAGGCACCGAATGCCAAGATGCCCAAGGTCAATGCAGACAGCCCGCTGGAAGATCGCATCAATTACATCCTCTACAGCGAGATCAATCCGGGCCTGGCGGCACACGGTGGTGAGATCAAGCTGATGCAGCTGACCGACGACCAGGTTGCCGTGCTTCAGTTCGGCGGCGGGTGCCAAGGGTGCTCGGCCGTTGACCTGACGCTCAAGGATGGCGTGGAGAAGACGCTTCTGGAGCGCATCCCCGAGCTCGCCGGCATTCGTGACGTGACCGATCACACCGATACGACCAATGCCTATTACAACTGATTCATTGACGTGATGCCTCAAGGCGCCTGTCGATGGCCTGCGATGTCCCGTCCAGCTTGATCAGATGAAGATCCTCCATCGCGTTGCGGTGGGGGATCTTTTCATTGGGAAGCTGGTACCGGGAGCAACCCCGCGTAATACATCCGAGTATTAGGATTTCTGGTATTGTGAAGATGCATGCTGCTGATGGCGCCTACGCTGACGCCTCATGACGGCTTGCCCGATGACAGTATCCACCAGTGAAGAGACCGCCATACATGACCCTGGCCAACATGCGCTTTCGTACCATCAACATCATCATCTGCGGACTCTCCGCACTGGCAGGGCTGGTGTTGCTGGTCGTGTTGGCTTTCATCACCCGCAACGTGTCAGAACTGGAAACGGACTGGCACGAATATCAGCAGGCACGTTCCGACAAGCCACGCCTGGAGAGCCAGCTTACCAAGTCGATGGGCTTCGGCGGGATGATCCACGACTTCAAGAATCTGGTGTTGCGACATGATGAGGCGTTGATTCCCGAGATCCAGAATGAAATCGGCGCAGCCCGCAGCGCCTTGTTCCGCTACCAGAGTCTGGGGATCAGTCAACAGGAAGAAGTGGCCCTCCATGGGCTGAACGAGACGCTGGACCGTTACGACGCCATGGTACTGAAGGTTCGTCAGCTGATGGCCACTGATGAGTCGGTTCGCGAGATCGACCGACAAGTCGTCGTGGATGACTATCTGGCCGTGTCCGGGCTGGACACCCTGCGCAGCGTCGCCATACGTGAATCCCGTGACAATGCCAATCCGCTGGAAGATGGCATGGGCAAGGCGCGCCTGGTCGCCAACCTGCGTCGGGACATGGGGTACGGCGAGATGATCCACCACTTCAAGAACTATGTTCTGCGCGGGGACGCCATCTATGGACAGCAAGCCGCCCAGGACATCCAGTCGCTGCGTGAGACGCTTGCGGCCTACCGCGAGATGGGCATGAACGTGGCAGAGCAGCGTGCGATCCGCGATATCGCCAGTGTCATTCAGGCCTACAGCGAGCGCCTGCTGACGATCAGTCATCTACATGATGAGCAGCCCGGCATGTCAGCCAGTGAGCTTGACGCCCGCGTCAAGGTCGACGACGCCCCAGCGATCGAGGGCCTTGCGGTCCTGGATCATCAAAGCGATCAACGCGTCGCCGCCACTTCGGCGGCGGTCGGCAAGACGCTCAAGCTGCTGGCGACGCTGGCCCCTATCGTCAATGGCCTGGCGCTGATCATGATCGCCGTGCTGATCGGGCTTTCCATGTGGCTGTTCGCTCGCTATGTGCTCAAGCCGATTCGCCGCCTCACGCAGACGATGAACACTCTGGCCAATGATGATGTCAGCGTGGTGATCGACAGTACTCAGCACACCAATGAAGTCGGCCAGATGGCGCGTGCGTTGCAGAAGTTCAAGTACAACATCATCGAAAGCAACAACTACAAGAAACGCATCACTCAGCTGGCAATGCATGATTCCCTGACAGGCCTGCCCAATCGTCAGCATTTCTATGAGAGAAGTGAGCAGTGGCTGGCTGATGTCAATGAAGAGGGCGGTCAGATGGCCTGTCTGATGCTGGACATCGACAAGTTCAAACCCATCAATGACACCTATGGTCACGCGGCTGGTGACGTCGCCCTCAAGGTGATCGCGGAGAGGCTCAACCAGGTGGTGCGCAAGGACGACTTCGTCGCACGTCTGGGCGGCGATGAATTCGTGGTACTGGTCCACAATGCCGACATCCAGGCAAATCTGGGGCGCCATGGTGAACTTGCCCAGCTGGCACAGCGCATCATCGATTCATTGGGCAAGCCTTTCCTCTATGAAGACCACAAGCTGGAAGTGGGGTGCAGCATCGGTATCGCGATCGCGCCGCAACACGGCAATCAACGTGAAGCGCTGACTCACAATGCCGATATGGCGCTATATGCTGCCAAGAATGAAGGCCGCAACTGCGCCATCCAGTTCAGTCGCCACGATGAACTCGGGCAGATCGTGGCGTCCTCCTCCAGGCGAGCCGCTTCCTCGACGGCCGTGAAACGCTGACCTGCCGCTCGGGCACACGTGCGAAGGGGATCTGCTGACATCGTCAGAGACCGCATGTGACGTCTTCACGATGCCTGCCGCGACGGCATCTCTTCATACCCTTTCTTCTCCATATGGCGCCTGCGGGCGCCATATGTCGTTCTGCTGTCAGTGACGCTTTGCACTCAGGCACGGCTGGCGATAGAGGATGGAGGATGGAGGATGGAGGATGGAGGATGGAGGATAGGGACATGGCATGACTGGCGTCTGCGCGGTGGGCGGAGGCGTGGCGATTGCCCCGTGGAGCGGCTCATGCGATGGGGTGATAAACGATAATTTCCCGTTATGTATGAGCGCTTCGCAAATAAACTATGGTTTGCAAGACTCATAACGGTTTGTTATGGTTTATAGCGAATTCGCCAACTGCGAAATAATCTATGAAAACCATGACAATGACTTCCACGATTCAGGGCCTTGCCCACCACACCCATGATGCCGTGATCAACCGCGCCACGACGCCGCTGTTCATCCGTCAGCCGACCACTGATGACGGCTGGGGCATCTATGAGCTGGTCAAGGCATGCCCGCCGCTGGACCTCAATTCAGGGTATTCGTACGTTCTGCTGGCAACCCAGTTCCGTGACAGCTGCGCCGTGGCGACGGATGAAGAGGGTGAGGTGGTCGGCTTCGTCTCGGGCTACACCCGCAATGATGCCCCGCAGACCTTCTTCCTGTGGCAGATCGCCGTCGGTGAGAAAGCCCGCGGGACCGGCCTGGCACGTCGTCTGATCGAAGCCGTGATGAAGCGCCCGGAGATGGCGCATGTGCGCCACCTCGAGACCACCATCACACCTGACAATGAAGCGTCCTGGGCGCTCTTCACGCGTCTGTCCGAGCGCTGGCAGGTCCCCCTGCATTCGCGTGAGTATTTCTCCTCGGATCAGTTGGGCGGCGTGCACCTCGCGGAGAACCTGGTACGTATCGGTCCGTTCCTGCCGAGCGATATCTGAGCCAGCCAGGGTGTCTCAAGACGCCATGGAGAAGTCTCGGGTGAGGCGGCGTCACGATTCTCGTGTCGGACCTCGAGGAGAATCACGTCTCACCCGCTGGATGTTCATGACAGGAAAGTCGTGACATCACTTGTCGACCCCCAAGTCATCGTGTGCAAGCGGGTCAGTGTCATTCGTTGAATCGTCTTTACATTCTGGCATGGCCGCCAGCGCTTTCACCGCGCCGAGCATGGCCATCCATCACCAGGGAGGTGACAGCATGAATACGCAGATACTCGAACAGATGGAATCCGAGGTACGCACCTATTCTCGTTCTTTCCCGACCGTCTTCACCAAGGCGCAGAATGCCCACCTGTTCACCGAAGATGGCAAGCGCTACATCGATTTCCTGGCCGGCGCGGGCGTGCTCAACTACGGGCACAACCACCCGGTACTCAAGAAGGCATTGATCGATTACATCAGCAGCGATGGCATCATCCATGGTCTCGACATGTGGACTTCCGCCAAGCGCGACTTCCTGGAAGCTCTGGAAGAAGTGATCCTCAAGCCGCGTGGTCTGGACTACAAGGTCCACTTCCCGGGGCCGACCGGTACCAATGCCGTCGAAGCCGCCATCCGTCTGGCGCGCAAGGTCTCGGGCCGTCACAACATCGTGTCGTTCACCAACGGCTTCCATGGCGTCACCATGGGCGCCCTGGCCACGACAGGCAACGCCAAGTTCCGTGATGCAGCGGGTCTGCCTGCCCAGGGCGCACAGTTCGTGCCCTATGATGGTTACATGGGCGAGGGTGTCGACACTGTCGCGTATCTCGACAAGCTGCTGAAGGACTCCTCCAGTGGTCTTGACCGCCCGGCAGCCGTACTGGTCGAGACCGTACAAGGCGAGGGTGGCATCAACCCGGCCTCCATCGAATGGCTGCAGCGTCTGGATGCCCTGTGCAAGGAGCACAAGATCCTGCTGATCATCGACGATATCCAGGCGGGTTGTGGTCGCACCGGCAAGTTCTTCAGTTTCGAGCATGCCGACATCGTTCCGGACATCGTCTGCAACTCCAAGTCACTGTCGGCCTCTGGCGTGCCGTTCGCGATGGTGATGATGCGTCCGGAGCTGGATGAGTGGAAGCCGAGTCAGTACAACGGCACCTTCCGTGGCCATGCACTGGCCTTCGTGACCGGCGCCGCTGCACTGCGTCACTTCTGGAGCGACAACAAGTTCGAGCGCGACATCCAGCGCAAGGGCCGTATCGTCGAGGAGCGCTTCCAGAAGATTGCCGCCAAGGCGCGTGAAAACGGCTTCGCGGCGCACGAGAAAGGTCGTGGCTTGATGCGCGGTATCGATGTGGCGTCAGGTGAACTGGCAGATGCCATCACCTCACGTTGTTTCGAGCAGGGCCTGATCATCGAGACCAGCGGTCACTCCGGGCAGGTCGTCAAATGCCTGTGTCCGCTGACCATCCGTGATGAAGACCTGCTGGAAGCCCTCGACATCATCGAGGAAAATGCGGCAGCCGTCCTGCGCTGAGTCTCTGCGGTATCGGGCGCTGGTCACGTGATCGGCGCCCGTTCTTCCCTGGCCCGCCATGGCGCGGGTCATCTCATGCGATTCCTGGCCCTTGTCACCTGTCACCGAAGAAGGCGCTCATCGTTCTGCGTCGTGGCTGTTTCGTGTTCAAGCGCCATTGCCTTCATGTCACTGCGGGAATCGCCATCTGTCAGCTGTCGAGTCATGACAGCGCCCAAATGAGGAGAAGTTGATGATCGTTCGCAATCTCGAGGAAGCCCGCAAGACGGATCGTCTGGTCAAGGCCGAGAACGGCAACTGGGACAGCACTCGTCTGCTGCTCGACGAAGATGGTGGCAAGTGCTCCTTCCATATCACCCGTATCTTCGAAGGTACCGAGACCCATATCCACTACAAGCACCACTATGAAGTCGTGTATTGCATGGAAGGTGAGGGCGAGGTGGAGACACTGGCGGATGGCAAGGTCTGGCCGATCAAGCCGGGTGACGTCTATATCCTCAATGAACATGACGACCACCTGCTGCGTGCTACCAAGACCATGCATCTGGCATGTGTCTTCACGCCGGGCCTGACCGGCAAGGAAGTCCACCGTGAAGATGGCTCCTACGCACCTGCCGAAGCCTGAATCCGCGTCACGAACCGCGAGATCCATGGCCTGACCACACTAAGCCCCCGCAGCCAAGCTGCGGGGGCTTAGTGGTATGTGGGAGCAGGGCGCGCGGCTCCATATTGCATCACGAATATTCGAAAGTTTACCGTTTAATTGACCAGAGGCGCTAAGTCTCCCTTCGCGATGCAGGCAACGATAAGCTGAATGGTGTCCGTGTCACTCAGATGAGATCCTCGCCAATGGCCATCCCCCCACACAACGCGTCTGTCAGCCCACCCGCCATTGCGGCAGGTGGGCGTCCCGGGTTCATGCCAGCAGCCCCTCATCCTCGCGAACAGGAGCGAATCGATAGCCTGCACGCGCTTCACGTACTGGATAGTGAGCATGAAAAGCGTTATGACGACCTGACGCGCCTGGTCGCGGATATCTTCGATGTCCCCATCTGTCTCGTGTCACTGGTGGACGAGAATCGCCAATGGTTCAAGGCCCACTGCGGTATCGATGCACGTGAAACGGGGCGTGACCTGGCCTTCTGCGCCCACGCTCTCCATGAAGAGCGCTACCTCGTCGTCAACGACGCGAGCAAGGATGAACGCTTCCATGACAATCCCCTGGTCACCGGCCCGCCATATCTCCGATTCTATGCCGGCGCCTTGCTGCGAGACAGTTCAGGATTGCCATTGGGCACCTTGTGCCTCATCGATCACACACCACGTGAGCTGAGTGCGCCTCAACTCGAAAGGCTGGGACGCTGTGCCATGCTGGTCGAAAACGAGCTGATCCAGCGCGACAGCCTCCTGACGGAACGAACGCGTGCCACGCTTCAGGCCAGCATTGACCCCATTACCGGCTACAGCACACGACGACGTTATCTTCAGACATTTGCCCATTGGATGGAAAACCGAGGGAGTGAAAGCTACCAGGCCATCATGCTCAAGGTATCGGAGGCAGAACACTGGCGTCACCATCAGGGCGAGGTCTTCCTCCAGGAGGTGATGCAGTCACTGTCCAGCCAGATCAATGAAAGCTTCGATGATGAAGACGTCATCAAGGGTCGTCTGTGCAGCGATACCTTGATCATCCTGCTGCCTCAGCGGCAGTCTGTCAGCGGGATGCGTTGGCAGCGTTTCATCACTCAGCCCTGGCTGATGCATCTTTCCAGTGCTCTGAGGCCCAAACTCCTGGTCGCAACGGCCACCTTCACCCCCGAGGGAGCCACGGCCCATGAGCTTGTCGAACTTCTCGAGGAGGAACTTGCCAGTGCGGCGCATTGGGCACCATGTCAGCAGAATCTTCAGGTCGCCGATCTCAGCAGCAATGTCACCCTTGCCATCGCATTGGGTGATCGCTTCGCCCGGGCCTTGCGAGACAATGAGCTCAGCCTGCATGCGCAGCCGATCCTGGATGTCCGGACGAGAAAGGTGTGCGGCATGGAGATGCTGCTGCGTTGGCAGGTTCAAGGGCGCTGGGTCACCGCGAACCAGATGTTGCGCATGGCTGAGCGCGCAGGCCTTGGCGAAGAACTGGATACCTGGGTGTTGCGCCAGACGTGCGCCATGGTCAGTCGTTGGCAGTCGCAGCGCTCCACGGAGTCTCTCGGAGTGCCGGTATCACTGAATCTCTCGGCGAAGCGCCTGATTGACAGTGAATACGCCGAGACATTGAGACGCATCCTGCGACTTTACCGCCTCAAGGGGGAGCATCTGCGCCTGGATCTCACGGGCTGCGAACGCTTCGCGGAGACACCAGAGGCACTGATTGCGGCAATGACCTCGTTGACCCGTGACGGAGTATCCTTCTGCATTGATCGGTTTGGCCGGGAAAATGCCAATCTGCGTCTGTTGAGCCGGATGCCGGCGGTAGCCGTCAAGCTGCACCCACGCTTCATGGCACCTCAGCAGCATGAGCCGGATCAGACTCGTTTGATCAAGGCATGGACCTGTGCGATGAAAACGCTGGGACTGGTGCCCATCGCGGTAGGTAGCAAGCGAGTTCAGCAGCTATCGGAGCTTGAGTCTCTCGGCTTCGATCAGGTTCAGAGCGATGCCTTCGGGCAGCCTGCGCTCCCGGAAGATAGCTATGCCCAGTGGCTTGCCGAGACACATTCGCCCTTGCACAAGCGCCTCTAGCGGCCGTTCTCACAGGGACAGCGCTGAAAGGCGAGGGTGATGGTGGCAAGCTCGATGCCCAGTTTGCGCATCGAGGTGCGATTCAACACGCGTCCGTCTGGTTGCAGATACATCCAGTCATCCATGTTGAACTCCCAGACACTGCCATCGATGGGAACCTGCAGGACATATTGCATGCGAAAGGCATGGCCATTGCTGGCTGCCGTGGCTTCTCCGGTCACGTCAGCTGCCGTGCCGCGCCACTGACGGTCACCCGTCGGGATGAAGGTCCATTGTCGATGCTGCGTCTCGCCATCGCTGTAGCGAAAGTTCTCGTCGAGGGTCAATCGTCCATCCTGCCTGGTGCCCTGTAGGTCCACCACGAAGCGTCGAGTCACTTCACCGGAACGATCCTGAACCATTCCCCAGCCTCGTGTGTGCCCGAGGAAGTACTCGTCGATTCTGAACTCGGGACCGGAACCGGCATAGGTATCGATTGAGGGGCTGCTGCAAGCCATCAACAGACTTGCCGAGGAGGCCAGCAGGGTGATCAGACCGAGGGGGCGCAAGCGGGAGCGAATCATCGACATTCTCGACAAGCAAACTTGTACTGATACTATGCAGTGATTCTACAAATAGCAATTTGGATGTGTCTCGACGCTTGCAGTGGATCGTCAACGCAGGCGTGATGTCGAATTCGCACAGGTTCGTATAATATATATTATGTTAAATCGAGTATTCGAGAAGCCCAGACTCACGTCTCACAGGACCCGCCCTGACGATCATGCTGCCTGTCATGTGTTCGCTGTGCATGACCGATACCCGCCATGCTGAACCACAACTCGAGTGCCTGATGTCCTGAAAAGTTCAGCAGCATGTCTGCCTGTCGTCAGCTGACGTCAGTGATTGGTCTTCTTCTGCCCTTGTGTCACGACCAGCCCGTTGAGAACAGACTTCGCCACTGAGGTCTCCAGTGCTCCCGCCGATCATCCGATGACTTGTGACACCCACCACAAGGTGCACTCACGATGCGAGAAATGTGCAAGTCCATGAAATAAGTGCCAAAGTATGGTAGCCGGAGACGTCAACTCGGCTGGGACAGGCACGTCCCCAACGAGCGACATTCTTGCCTGTCGAGCGATGAAATCGACGGCAAGAGGCGTCATGAGCGCTTCGCATCACGCTGGATTGAATGATTGTCCGTGAATGGCAACGCATTGACGGAAGCCGTTCCCGGGCGCACCAGCCGTGGGTGGCGAATCATGGACAGCGACTATCCGGCCTACGTATCATCGCCCTTTGCCACACCTTCAGCGATCGCTGCGAAGACGACGACTGAAGGTGGCCGGGCTCCCTCCCATCATCCACTCGTGCAAGTACGGTGCGAGATGGATGAACAAGAATCATGCAAGGCGAACTCGTGAAGACGAGATCGTCAGCAAGGCTGAACAGGAACCCTCTTTATCATGCTGATCCGCAAGCTGCTGCTGCCCGTGTCATTGTCCAGCGTCATCGTCATGGCAGGTTGTGTTCCGGCGCAACCTCAGCCCCCCAAGCCGGTCTTGACCCCGGAGGCCTTCTCGCAACGAATCGATGCCCTGGAGAGCCAGATCGCCGGGCAATGCGACGTCCAGCAACAACAGCTTGTCGAGCAGCGCGAACTGAACCGCTCATTGCGCCGCGACATGCGGGAAGTCGGCAGCCAACTGCGCCGCATGCATGCCGAAATGGAACAGCCGGCAGCTCCGCAGGTGGTTCAGGCCTGCAAGACCGCCTCTGAAAACCCGATCATGGACAAGACGCTGCTCGGACGTGTCGAGTGGGTCGGCTTTCCGGACATCGGCAGCTATTTCAAGGCGCGCATCGATACCGGCGCGAACACGTCCTCACTGTCGGCGCGTGACATCACCGAGTTCGAACGTGATGGCGACAAGTGGGTCAAGTTCAAGCTGGCGCTTCGTGAGGATGCCAAATACTTCGTCCCCGAGGTGCGCGACAAGTGGGTAGAAGCCAAGGTCAGCCGTACCGTGACCATCGTGCAGGCGTCAGGGCGGGAAGACCGTCCTGTGGTCAGCATGTTGATGACGCTTGGCGACATCAAGCAGCGTGTCGAATTCACCCTGAATGACCGTCGTGATCTGACGTACCCGGTGCTGTTGGGCCGTCGTTTCATGATGGATATCGCAGCCGTCGATGTCAGCCGCACCTTCATCAATCCGCGTCCGGAATTCCCGGGCAGCGCTCCCAGCACCGCCGCTGCCAAGGATCAGGACCCGAATGAAGGAAATCGCGACTGACCCTCGCCCTCACCTGACGTTCACGGATCTCGAACATCTCCACTGACAGGGTCTGGCCGGGTGCCAGACCTTGTGACTGCATAATACTCAAGGACTCCCATGTCGCGTTTCTCCTTTTACCTGCTGGTCGGCCTGCTGATGCTGATTGGCGTGGGCCTGACCGCCTACCGCCATATTTCCTTCGATGTGCCCTGGGTGCCGGGTGCACAACAGAAAGTCTGGGATATCGAGGCCCAGGTCGCCTTCACGGCAACGGGCGGTCCGGTCAAGGCGTCGCTGGCGCTTCCGGAAAATCAGAAAGGCTATAGCGTCCTGACCGAGAACACGGCCTCCTCCGGCTTCGGGTTGTCGTATCTGGATGATCTGCCGGGCCGTCGTGCTGAATGGTCGATCCGTGAGGCCGCTGGCTCCCAGCTGCTGTATTACACCGTGACCATGCTGGAGTCCGACAACGCGACGCCTGCTGCCATCAAGCGCCTGCCAGCGCCTCAGGAAGTGTCCTGGGAACGTCCCTATGATACGGCTGCCGCTCAGGTAATCGAGCAGGCGCGCACCCGCAGCGCCGACTCCTTCACTTTCGCCCGTGAACTGATCAAGCAGTTCGACAATCAGCGTCAGGGTGAGAACGCGCGTCTGCTGCTGACCCAGTTCCAGCGTCCGGTGCTGATGCTGCGTCTGCTCAATGAAGCGGGCGTGAGCGCACGCCTGGTCAGTGGCTTGAGCCTGGAAGACGGACGCCGTCGCCAGAACGTGAGCTCCTGGCTGCAGGTCTTCGCCGAGACACCTGACAGCAATCAGGCTGTCGAGATCGACTCCCCTGAGGGTGAGAAGCTCAACACTGATTGGGTGCTGATCAACCCCGAGACCGGCAAGCAAGGTGAGCCTGACAACCTGCTGCTGTGGGAAGGCCGCGGTGCCCCGATGCTGGAAGTGGAAGGTGGCGTCAATTCCCGTGTCAGCTTCTCGATGATTCGCCACAACGAACCGGCCGCCGTCGCGGTTCGCAACAAGCTGGCCAATGACGAGCTGCTCAACTTCTCGATCCACTCACTGCCGCTGGAAGAGCAGGCCCTGTTCAAGACCATTCTGCTGATCCCGATCGGCGCACTGGTCGTCGTGCTGCTGCGAGTGCTCGTGGGCCTGAAGACTTCCGGTACCTTCATGCCGGTGTTGATCGCCCTCGCCTTCATCCAGACCAGCCTGATCACGGGCTTGATCGGTTTCCTGCTCATCGTCGCCACCGGGCTCGTGATTCGCAGCTACCTGTCGCGGCTCAACCTGTTGCTTGTCGCCAGGGTCTCGGTGGTGATCATCACGGTGATCGCGATCATCTCGATCTTCTCGGTACTCGCCTATCGCTTCGGCCTCAATGCCGGCCTGACCATCACCTTCTTCCCGATGATCATCCTGTCCTGGACCGTCGAGCGCATGTCGATCCTCTGGGAAGAGGAAGGCCCCAAGGAAGTCCTCAAGCAAGGTGGCGGTAGCCTTCTGACCGCCGTGCTGGCCTATCTGGCGATGAACAATCCGTGGGTGCGCCACCTGACCTTCAACTTCCTGGGTCTGCAGCTGGTGCTGATGGCCTTCATCCTGCTGCTGGGCAATTACACCGGCTATCGTCTGCTGGAATTGCGTCGCTTCAAGCCGCTGACGGAGGATTGAGATGCTCGCGTCATGGATGAATCGCTGGTCGCGCAACTGGACCACACCGGGCGCCCTGCGTGCCCGGGGGGTTGTCGGCATGAATCGCCGTAACATCGGCTATATCTCGAAGTACAACGACCGCCGCCTCTACCCGCTGGTGGATGACAAGCTGCAGACCAAGCTGCTGTGTCAGAAGTACGGTCTGGCCTCGCCGGAGATGATCGGCAAGGTCGCCAGCCAGTTCGAGGTCGAGCGGGTCGTCGACATGGTGCGCGATCACGCAGGTTTCGTGATCAAGCCGGCCAAGGGCTCTGGCGGCAAGGGGATCCTCGTCATCGAGCACCATGATGGCGAAGAGTATGTGAAGCCCAGCGGCGCGCGCATCACGCGTGCCGACATGGAGCGCCACGTCTCCAACATCCTGTCAGGACTTTATTCGCTGGGCGGCTCACCGGATGTGGCGCTGGTCGAAGGCTTGATTTCCTTCGATCAGGCCTTCGCCGAGTTCACCTATGAAGGCGTTCCCGACATTCGGGTCATCGTCTTCAAGGGCTATCCCGTGATGGCGATGATGCGCCTGTCGACGGCGGCCTCGGATGGCAAGGCCAACCTCCACCAGGGGGCGGTCGGTGTCGGGCTGGATATCGGGTCAGGCTGGGCCGTGCGCGGCGTGCAGTATGATCGCCCGCAGTTCGCCCACCCCGATACGGGACATGACATCTTCTCGCTCAAGGTACCCCAGTGGGACACCCTGCTCGAACTGGCCTCAGGGTGTTACGAGATGACGGGACTGGGCTATCTGGGCACGGACATGGTGCTTGACCGGCGTCATGGCCCGATGCTGCTCGAGCTCAATGCCCGACCGGGCCTCGCCATCCAGATGGCCAATGGCGAAGGATTGCGCAAGCGTCTCGAGCTGATCGAACGTCAACCCGATGGCGTGCCTGTCGCGGAACGGGTAGCCTTCGCCCGCAAGCACTTCGCACGCAGCAAGGAAGACGTGGCCAACGTCGGAATGGCCCCCATTCCTGAATGATGGCGTGACCGCAGAGAACAACGCCCCGTGACACGCGAGTGTCACGGGGCGTTTGCGTTCGCGGGACGAGATCCTCAACCGGGGTCCATGCTCAGCATCAGACGGCTACCGGTCGGCACGACTGGCGAGCGATGGATCAGGCCATGCCCCTCATTGCCGGGCCAGCATTCTCCCTTGAGCAAGGCCAGGCTCCCCGGGCGCAGCTCCCGGATCTGTTCCGGGTCCCGACAGATGTCCCGGTGCCCGACAACGCCATGCCCCAGAGCCAGGCGATCGGCGGCCTGCTCCGGCAACCATTGCGTTCCGGGGCCCTCATAGGTCGTCACCAACCGGACCGGAATGCGATCCACATGAAAGCGTGGGCACATGGCGCTCTGGGTCATTTCCAGCCGCATGCCGATATCCTGCACGTCGAACAGCTCGCCGATGGCCTCTCCCAGCACATAGATATCCTCTATCAGCGCAGCCCCGGCATCCGGTGCGGGTAGGTAGCGCTCCAGCGCCTCACGCAGGTCATTGATAGGCCCGCGCCAGCGCATGCGCAGCGGGTAGGCACCCGAGGACTGAGCCTTGACCGCCATTTTCAATGCCGCATCGATGCGGCGCTGCATCACGGCCAGCGTCACCTCCGGGCGAAAGATCTCCCCGAGATCCAGCGCCTGCTCGCCGATGTGCCAGTGTGGTGTTGCCGAATCTTTCGAACCGCTCGCCGTGACAGCTGACTGGGCCAACCTGGCGCCCTTCGCAGGCCGGGAAGCCGATGGTGTGTCATGAGAAGTGATCGGAGTGATCGGAGTGATCGAGTGCATGGTAAGCGCCTCGGTGGGTAGGCAAGAGGGAAATCACGCTCGTTATTGTTATGTTATAACATGTCTTTGCTGTGCAGTGACAACACTCTACCTTGCCGCTATCTGACAAGCCTGAGTCTGCATATGGCCCGAGACCGCCCAAATGCCCTAGAATAAGAGTCTGTTCATTGAGGTAACACGCTGATCTGATTCACTCTCAACGTGTCACTGGCCTCTCGTCATCCCGGATTCTCGATCCTCAGAATTCCCGACACCCAGGATTCTTCATGCCCGAGCAACTTTCGCTGATCGACCAGGCTGAACGCCAATGCCTGAAGCGTGGCGTGCGTTTCACCCCGATCCGGCGACGTGTGCTGGAATTGATCGCCAACAGTCATGGCGCACTCAAGGCATACGACCTTTTGGATCAGCTTGCCAAGGAACACGGTGCCGCCCGCCCGCCCACGATCTATCGCGCGCTGGATTTCCTGATCGAACAAGGCCTCGTCCATCGCATCGAATCGCTCAATGCCTTCCTTGCCTGCCACTGTCCCGAGCATCAGCACGGTTTCCAGCTGTTGATCTGCCGTGGTTGCGGGAGAGTCGAGGAGATGCACGACGATGATCTTGGCACTCGCCTTCTCGCCAGTGCAGATCGCCATGGTTTCACGATCGAACGCCAGACTGTCGAACTTGAGGGGCGTTGCCAGAAATGCGCCTCTCAGGTCGCTGACATGGTAGAAACCGCTCAGTGAATGGCGCTTGCGAGCGCTTTTGATACGATATAACATTTGCTTCCCACGGAGGACGTCACATGCTGGACATCCGCATTTCGCAGGCACAGGTCGTCAATGAAGGCACCATTTCCACTCTGGATGTGGGCATCAAGGACGGGCGTATCCATGCCATCGGCAGTGATCTCTCACATCTGGACGCGCGTGAAGTGATCGATGCTGCCGGCCGCCATCTGCTGCCGGGCATGATTGATGATCAGGTGCATTTCCGTGAGCCCGGCCTGACCGCCAAGGGCAATATCGCCACCGAGTCGGCCGCCGCCGTCGCCGGGGGCATCACGACCTTCTTCGACATGCCCAACGTCAAGCCGGCAACCCTGGACAGCGATGCGCTGGAGGCCAAGTTTGCCGTGGCGGCGGGTCGTGCGCATGCCAACCACGCCTTCTATCTGGGTGCCAGCAACGACAACCTGGAAGCGATCAAGACGCTGGATCCGAATCAGACCTGCGGCATCAAGATCTTCATGGGTGCCTCGACCGGCAACATGCTGGTCGATGATCCGGAGATTCTCGAAGGTATCTTCAAGCATGCTCCGACGCCCATCGTCACGCATTGCGAAGACACTCCGATGATTCTGGAGAACGAGGCGCGCTGGCGTGAGCGTTTCGGGGAAGACGTGCCCTTCTCCGAGCACGGTCTGATCCGTTCTCGCGAGGCCTGCATCAAGAGCTCACGCCTGGCGATCGACCTGGCCACTCGCAACGGCACCCAGCTGCACGTCCTGCACCTGACCACCGCTGAAGAGATGGCGCTGTTCAAGCCGGGCCCGATGAAAGGCAAGCAGATCACCGCTGAGGTCTGCGCGCATCACCTGTGGTTCAGCGATGCCGATTACGACACGCGTGGCAGCCTGATCAAGTGCAATCCGGCCGTGAAGACCGCCGAAGACCGTGCCGCCCTGCGTGCCGCCGTGATGGATGGTCGCATCGACATCATTGCCACTGACCACGCGCCGCATACCTGGGAAGAGAAGCAGAACCCCTACTTCAAGGCGCCTTCCGGTCTGCCGCTGGTGCAGCATGCCTTGCTGTCACTGCTGGATCAGGTTCAGGACGGCATCTATGACCTGGAAACCCTGGTGCAGAAGACCAGCCACAACGTCGCGGATCGCTTCTCCATCGTCGATCGCGGCTATATCCGTGAAGGGGCGTTCGCGGATCTCGTGCTGGTCAACCTGAATGGCGAGACCAGCGTCACCCGTGACAACGTGCTCTACAAGTGTGGCTGGAGCCCCTTCGATGGCGTGACCTTCAAGGCACGCATCGATGCGACCTTCGTCAATGGCGTGAAAGCCTATGACGGCAAGACCGTCAACCCGGTGGCCAACGGCCAGCGTCTCTCGTTCAACCGCGGCTGATGGCGGTCCTGGCGTGTCGATCTTCGGCACGCCTTGCCCGCATCATGCCGTGATCACTATCAGAAGGAAGTGGTGTCATGAGTATGCATGCGGGCTCTCCCCTGGCCTCTCGCCAAGTGTTCTGCGAAAAGCTGCTGTCCCGGATCCAGCGCACGCTGGGTTCGCGGGCTGCGCGTAGCCTGCCGTTGAGCGTGCTGGGTGCGCTTGCCGTTCTGGCGGCCCCCAACGCGCAAGCCGAAGACAGTGCGCCACTGCATGTCGCCGTCAGCGTGCCGCCTATCGAGTGGATGGTCGATCAGCTGGCCGGGGATCATGTCGAGATCACGACGCTGGTCAAACCGGGCAACAGCCCGCACACCTATGATCCGACCCCTCGCCAGGTGGCCGAGTTGTCGACGGTTCCCCTCTATCTCGCCATCGGCGTACCCTTCGAGCAGGTCTGGTTGCCGCGTCTCGAGAAGAACAATGCCGAGATGCAGGTCGTGCATCTGGAAGAGGGTCTCAACACGCGCCATTTCGGCAGTGAAGACGCTCATCATCATGATCACGGCTCCGACCATGACGAGCACGCGGGCCATGATGAGCATGAAGACCACGCAGACCATGCAGAGCATGACGAGCACGGCCATGAAGACCACGCAGATCATGACGAGCATGGCCATCAAGACCACGCGGATCATGACGAGCACGCGGGCCATGATGAGCATGAAGACCTCGGCGAAGCCGACCCTCATCTCTGGCTGGATCCGCAGCGAATGCAGACCGTCGTCGAGCGCACTGCCAAGGTATTGGAAGCCCAGCTGCCTGAACATGCCGGTGAAATCGATGCCAATGAGCAGCGGCTGCTCAAGACCCTGAATGCGCTGGACACGCAGATCGCGCAGGCGCTGGCACCTTACAAGGGTCGCAACTTCCTGATCTTCCACCCCAGCTTCGGCTACTTCGCGGATCGCTACTCACTCGCGCAGCATGCCATTGAAGTCAGTGGTCGTGAGCCTACACCACGCGAGATGGCCACTCTGGTCACGCGTGCCAAGGATGAGAACATCGGCACCATCTTCGTCTCGGGACAATTCTCCCAGACGGCCGCCAAGCGCATCGCCAGCTCGCTGGATGCCGAAGTCGCCGTGCTGGACCCGTTGGCCGAGGACTATCTCGAGAATCTAAAGCGTGCCACCGAAGCACTGAAAGCAGGCTTCGAGCGGACCGACAGTCAGTAATTTCTGGCCAGGTATTGCGCATGCGGCATGATCTTGCACAATGCTCTGCCCCATAAAAAAGTCAGACGGGCGCTCACGCGCCCGTCTGCGTTGCAAAGAGGTACCTCTCGTCATGGCCAGCCCCATCTCCGTCGCGCGCCGGCGCCCGGACAGCCATCCGGATGCACCAGCCACCGGGCGCAGTGTCGGTCCGGTATTTCGCCCGGTACCGGCGGATGCGCCGGATGCCATCGATATTCGCGGCGTGACCTTTCGTTATGGTGAGCAGGTCATTCTCGACGATGTCGACTTCCAGGTCGGCGCCCGCGAGATCGTGGGGCTGATCGGCCCCAATGGAGGCGGCAAGAGCACCTTGCTCAAGCTGGTGCTTGGCCTTCACAAGCCGGCAGCTGGGTGTGTCCGCGTGCTGGGGCGCACTCCCCAATCTGCCGCACGCCATATCGGCTATGTGCCACAGTTCGCCAATTTCGTGAAGCGCTTTCCGATCCGCGTGGAAGACGTCGTGCTGATGGGGCGCCAGGGACGCAAGCGTCAATGGGGCCCCTGGCCACGCGCGGATCGTGAGGCGATCGGTGCGGTACTGGAGGAAGTCGGTATCAGCCATCTGCGCCGCCGGCATATCGATGCCCTCTCCGGCGGTCAGCTGCAGCGTGTCCTGATAGCCCGGGCACTGGCGGCCGAGCCGCAATTGCTGCTGCTGGATGAGCCCACCGCGAGTGTCGACAGCGATGGTGAGCGTTCATTGTTCGAGCTGTTCAATCGGCTGGCCAATCGCATGAGCGTCGTGGTGATCAGTCATGATCTCGGCTTCATCAGTGATTATGTCGATCGGGTGGCCTGCCTCAACCGCAAGATGATCGTCCATGACACCGAGACCCTGACCGCCGAATCGATCGAGCGGCTCTACGGTGAACACGTCCAGATGATTCATCACCATCATTGATACGGCGGCCCGTGACAGGCTGCCTGGCGGGTTTCATTTCTTTCACGGCGCCTGCCCCGCGCTCTAGGCTTACAACACATGAATTTCATCACCGCCCTGGGCAGCCAGGACTTTCTTCAGAACGCCCTCTTCGCCGGCCTGTTGGCAAGCCTCGCGGCGGGCCTGGTCGGCCCCTATGTCGTGGTACGCCGCATCGGCTATCTGGCAGGCGGCATCGCCCACACGGTGCTTGCCGGCATGGGGATCGCCTACTTCATGGGGGCCAGCCCGCTCGTCGGTGCGTTCATCAGTGCCATCCTCGCGGCATTGCTGATCGGCTATATCAGCCTCAAGGGGTTTGATCAGGAAGACACCGTCATCGGTGCGCTGTGGGCCATCGGCATGGCCACCGGCATCCTCTTCATCAGTCAGACACCGGGTTACAAGGTCGATCTGATGAGCTATCTGTTCGGCAATCTGCTGCTGGTGCCCGCGGACGCCATCGGCACCCTGGCCTGGATGGTGGGTGGGCTGGCACTGGTGCTGCTGGTCGTGCACCGTCCACTGACGGCCGTGATCTTCGATGAAGAGTTCGCTCGCCTGCGAGGAGTGCCGGTCAAGACGCTCTATCTGCTGTTGCTGGTACTGGTCGCCATCACCGTGGTGTTGTTGCTGCAGGCCGTCGGGCTGATCATGGTGCTGGCATTGCTGTCACTGCCAGCCGCGCTGGCCGGCCATCATGCGCGCTCACTGGGCATGATGATCGTGATCGCGAGTCTGGCGGCCATGGCCTTCACCACCGGTGGTCTGGCGCTTTCCTGGCAGTTCGATCTGCCTGCCGGTGCCACCATCGTACTGGTGGCGGGGATCGCCTATCTGGTCTCGCTGATCTGGCGTAGCGCCCGTGGCGGTCTGCGCCGCTGAATCGCGGCTTGTTACACTGAGACTTCTTGAGATCTGGCCTCCGGACAGAAACGCTGCAACCTGCGCAGTGAACGTTGCGACGGGGCCAGCCTTCGATACAGCTTCTGCAAGGATATGGATTCAATGGCACAGGATGGACTGCTCAAGTCGCTGGAAAATGCACAGGTCGGCGAGAAGGTCGCGCTGGACACCCTGATGGCTGCCCTACCGTGGAATGGCGACGGGTTGATTCCTGCCATCGCCCAGCAGCATGACAGCGGCGAGATACTGATGATGGCGTGGATGAATGCCGAGGCATTGCGCGAGACGCTGACCACTGGGCGCGTGTGCTACTTCTCGCGCTCGCGCAGCAAGCTGTGGCGCAAGGGCGAAAGCTCCGGTCAGCAGCAGCATCTGGTCAGCACCCACCTTGACTGCGACGGTGACACCCTGCTGGTCAAGGTCGATCAGACCGGCCCTGCCTGCCATACCGGACGCAAGAGCTGCTTCTACTGGCGCCTTGACGCCGAAGGCGCAGAGATCACCGATGCACCGATCATTGATCCCGACACGCTGTATGGCAACGCCTGAGTCAGGTCAACGAGACCCCGATTCCCGCCCTGCTCGCGGCTCGCTGTCGCGCGCGGTGACGGCTGGCATGACGCGCCTGCTCACCGGCCTGCTGCGCGGCTATCAGCTGGTGCTCAGCCCGCTGCTGGGGCCGCGTTGTCGCTTCTATCCCAGCTGCTCCAGTTATGGCCTCGAGGCCATCAAGGTGCATGGGCCGCTCAAGGGGTGCTGGCTGACAGTCAGACGCCTGTCACGCTGTCATCCCCTCGGTGGCCCCGGAGGAGTGGACCCCGTGCCGCCACGCAAGGAGCCATCGTCAGACTGCTGCGCGGGCAATGACCGCGACTCAGGCCCCACGCCCTGATGGTGTCGCACGCTCCTGCGAGCTGATTTGCGCATGTGAAGTTAAGTCATGATATACTTCACATGTGAAAGGCGTCATGTGCGATGCCATCGTCAGTCAGCAGGAGAGCGCCATGTCCACCGCAACCGCCATCGATCGTGTGTCCCCGACCAGCCCCAGCGCGGGTCGCGTTGCCCTCAAGTCCTTCTTCAACATCATGGAGAAATGGCAATGCAGCGCTGCCGATCAACGCGTGCTGCTCGGCGGCATCGGCACCACCACCTATCACAAGTACCGCAAGCTGCCGGAAGTCCGCCTGCCCAATGACACCCTGGAGCGTATCTCCTACGTGATGGGGATTCACAAGGCGTTGCGCATCCTGTTCAGCAACACGCCTGAAATGACCCATGAATGGGTGCGCCGCCCCAATCGCGCCGCTCCCTTCAATGGGCAGAGCGCGCTCGACTACATGCTGGCCGGGCAGGTGGTATCACTGGCCGACACCCGTCGTTATCTCGACGGAGTGCGTGGATGAGCATGAGCGCCCTGCCCCAACCTGCCCTGACACTGCCTGACTGGCAGAACGCTTGGCGCGTCATCTCCAGCGCCTTCCCGCCCATCTCGGTGTTCGAGGATATTCTCGAGCCTGATGAGCTGGAGATGGCCTTCGCCATCGAGGCGCTGACCAATGATCGTCTGCGCGAGGAGGCCGGCGATCTGAACCGTGTCGCACCCGAGGATCGCATCAGCGGGCCGGGCTCCACACCGGTGATGGCGGCCTTCACTCACATCGGGCGCGCATCACGTTTCACCGATGGCAGCTTCGGCGTCTACTACTGCGCCAGTAGCCTGGACACCGCCATCAGCGAAACCCGCTTTCATATGGCACGCTTTCTGGCCGATACCGCGCAACCCAGCCAGGAAATGACGATGCGCAGTTACGTCAATCGCGTGACGCAACCCTTGCACGACATTCGCCAGGGATACGCAGAGCTATGCCAGCCGGACACGGCCAGCTACCCGGCCGGCCAGGCTTTCGCGGCGAAGATGAGAGATACCGGCAGTCATGGTCTGCTCTACCCCAGCGTCCGCCATGCCAAGGTTGAGCCCGATGCCGAATGCGCGGCCATCCTGCGTCCACCGGCGGTCAGCATCCCCATTCAGGGCCCCCACCTGCGCTACGTCTGGGATGGTCAGCAACAGGCCATGACGCATGTACTAGAGGTCAAGGAGCACCGCTGAGCCTGTGACGACACTGCGAACCTCCCGCTGGGTCCAGTCAGCGCGTCATCGCAATGACAAAGACGCCCGCCAGGCCTCTCGAGACATCTCGATCGGCATGGCGGGCGTCTTGGTTATCGTCAGGCCTCTTTTCTCGCCAGGCGTCAGGCGTTGGCGTGCAGCTCGGCAACACCGTAGATGCGCTTGAGCATTGCATGCAGGCCATTGGAGCGTGTCGGCGAAAGGTGCTTGTCGAGGCCGAGCTCAGCGAGGAAGGTCGGCTGAGTGGCGACGATTTCCTGCGGCGTCCGGTCGTTGTAGATGCGCAGCACCACGGCGATCAGGCCTGCCACGATGGCCGCATCCGAGGTGGCCTGGAAGTGCAGACGCTGCTCGCTGCCTTCACCACGTACGTCAGGATGAATCCAGACGTTGGACTGGCAGCCGTCGATCTTGGTCTCAGGCCCCTTCAACTCTTCCGGGTACTCCGGCAGCGCCTTGCCCATGTCGATGATGTACTGATAGCGGTCCATCCAATTGTCGAAGAAGCTGAATTCCTCGACCAGTTCCGCCTGCGCTTGTTGCGCGTCGCTCATGCTGACTCCCGATGATGTCACTGAAGAGTGTCTGAAAATATGCTGTCGGCCATGATAACGCCTGACTCCGACGGACGCACGGGAGGCGTGAAGCCTGGCGCCATGCCAGCAGTCACGCCTCCTCCTCAGGGGTAGCCGTCGTCGTCGCCAGCGAGTGCCTTGCCATCTGCTGCTGCCACTCGCCGTCTTCGGCATGCAGGTAGCGAGAGGTGGTATCCAGCCGTGAGTGTCTGGCGGAGCGAGACAGGAAACGCAGCTCTACCCCGGCCTGTGCCTGGTGGGTAATGGCGGTGTGACGCAGCCAGTGCGGGCTTGCCTGGTCGAGCGTGCGTGCCATCAGCTCGCTGGCGTCGCCGGGGCGCTCCGTTCGCTGGCGCATGTCGTGGGCGGCCTGGGTAAACGTCTGCTTGATCAACCGGTAGAGCTGATTGTCGCCCAGAGGGGTCGTGCCATCCAACCGCGCGAGCAGAGGCAGTGAATCATCAGCGGGCAGTGCCTGTGGCAAGTCACTCAGTCCACGCAGGCGTCGCCAGCGCACCAGGGCCTCGAGCATCGGGGGCGGCAGCGGAATCTCGGCCAGCTTGGCACCCTTGCCTATCACTCGCCACCACCACTGGCCTTCCCGCTTGATGATATCCCCCATTCTGGCGGCGGCCATCTCGGCGATACGCGGCGCCATCAGGTAGGCAAACGCGAACAGAAACCGCTGGCGCTCCGCGATGAATCGCTCCCGCGACACCTCGCGCTCGAGGGAGGCACTGCCGGCTGTCGGTACGTGACAACGCACCTCATCACAGCGCGCCTCGATACGCCCCCACAACCAATCCCATAGCGGACGCTCGAGATAGCGCTCGATGCGCAGCGTGCGATTGTCCATGCGCCGCTTGTCACGCATCAGCCGGAAAGGATTGCGCGCTAGATAACCGGCCTCGATCAACCAGGCATAAAGCCCCTGCAGGATCACCAGACTCTGGCGGCGGCTGGCCGGAGCCAGCGGCCCGCGAAAGGGCCGCCACTCGGGGTGCCTGCGGGCACGCACACTGCCAACCCAGACCTCCGCTGGCTGAGGATTGGCCAGAAAGGCCTCGAAGTGCTCGAGCCGCTCACGATCCAGACTTGCCAGGGCGGCGTCTCTCCCCTGCTCACCTTCCGCCCTGAGCCACAGAAGCAGACGCTCTGCTTCCTTGCGATAGGCGCGCAGGGTCTGCGGGCTGTGGCGATATTCATTGAGCCACGCCGCCACGGCTTCAATGTCCGTCTGCGCCTTGATGAGTGCAGCGTCGCCACTCTGCGTGACGGCTGCAGTGCTGGTGGTATTGGCCAGCTCGCCCTCAAGGCGCCCGATCAACGCGGTCATGCCACCGTGTGCGCCCTTCTCCACTGTCTCGACTCCTGTCGCGTTGCCTGGGGGCTGATTGTGACGTTACGGCCATGATAATTCAAGATAAGGCGCGTAATCATGAATTATGACCCCCAAGGGTAACGTAAATTACGTATTACGTAATATGTAATTATCTTTATTCCAAGCAGACGAGTCGCTACAATGACGCTAAGCGGCCAGAAGTCTGCCTAAAGGGGAGCCCGCGAGAGCACAGGGAAGATTTCTTGTGCATATCACGCAGAATCCTGACCAATGGAGTGGTAGTGAACGTCACTTCGTGGCGTAATGGCCGCTGAGCATCAACTTCAGAATACGGACGGAGATTCCCATGGCGCGCATTGGCGTCCAGTACGAGGATGTACAACGAGCGATAGAATCCTTGATGGCACGTGGTGAAGCGCCCAGCGTGCAGAAGATTCGGGAAGTGCTGGGGACCGGCAGCTTCACCACCATCAGCGATCATCTGCGCGAATGGCGCCAACGTCGCGCCGAGAAACGTGATGAGCCTCTGACCCAGGCGATGCCGGATAGTCTGACGGAGACACTGGCCACGGTATGGAGTGAAGCCCAGTCTCTGGCCAACGAGAGCCTGGCGCACTATCGGCAGGAAGCTGACCGCCAGGCCGAGGCAGCCCGTGAGGCCGAGGCACAGTCACAGCGACGCGCAGAGGATGCGGAGCAGCGGCTCAGTGCACTCACGGAGCAACTGGCGGGAGTACAGGCGCGTCTCGAGGAGCGCGTGCAGACACTGGCGACCTTGACCAGTGAGCGCGAACAATGGCAGCAATTGCAGGAGAAGCTCGAGAAGCGCCTGACGCTTGCCCAGGAAGATGTCACCGCACTCGAGCGGACACGCGAGCATGACCATGAGCGCCATCAGCAGCTGGTGCAGCAACAGGAAAGCGAATTCAAGGAGCGCCTGGCGCAGGAAGAGTCTCGTCACGAGGCCAGTGAGACGCGTCTGATGAAGCTGCTCGATGATGCGCGCCTGGAGAAGCAGGAGCTGGACAAGCAGCATCGCCGCCGCCACGAGCAGCTCGAGAAGCGCGTGGAACGTCTGGATGCCCAGACGGCGGAGCAGCGGAAGTTGCTTCAGGAAGAGGAACGTCGTCGCTTCGAGGAAACCACGCTACGACAGCAGCGCGATGTGGAGCTCAAGGATCTGCGCTCTCAGCTGGAGCAGTCCATGGCGGAACAATCTCGTCTGGAGGCACAGCTGAGCCAGATCACGCATGAAAACAAGTTGCTCAAGGAGCGCCTGGCCTTCGCGCCGCTTCCTCCCTTTGTGTGTTGATGTTCCTGCAACGTCTGCTGAGGTTGCTGCAACACTCACACCAATGAAAGACGCCACCCTCAAGGGTGGCGTTTCGTTTGGAGAATCGCGCGTTCCCGCACCTCAGGACTTACGTCATACCATGCTCACCGCTGTCGAGAAATCTACAGCAGTTCTTCCGCCACCAGTGCCAGACGCGAACGCTCGACACACTTGAGCGTGACGTGACCGGCATGCGGCCAATTGGCGAAGCGTTGCACTGCCACCGCGAGACCACAGGTATTGGCCGTCAGATAGGGCGTATCGATCTGCCCGACATTGCCCAGCAGCACGACCTTGGTGTTGGCACCAGCCCGGGTCAACAGCCCTTTCAATTGTTTCGGTGTCAGGTTCTGGGCCTCATCGATGATCAGGAAGGTGTCGCTGAGGGTTCGCCCCCGCATGAAGGACGGCGAGCGAATCTGGACACGGTTGCCAATCCAGGCACGGGTGGCCTCCTCGTTCCACGCGCTGGTGCCCTCGCCTTCCTTGCGCAGCAGATTGTCCATGTTGTCGTGGAAGGCGCCCATCCACGGCGACATCTTCTCTTCCTCGGTCCCGGGGAGAAAGCCGATCTCTTCCCCCATGGCGATCGGCGCGCGCGTGAAGATGATACGTTCGAAGCGTTTCTTCTCCAGAGTCTGCTCAAATGCCGCCGCCAGGGTCATGTAGGTCTTGCCTGTCCCGGCACTCCCGGCAATCGAGACCATGTCGACGCTCTCATCCATCAACAGATTGAGCGCGAAATTCTGGCGACTGTCATGGGCATTGACGCCCCAGGCGCTACGCTCGTTGCGGAAATCCTGCAATACCTCAAGGCAGGCGTGATCATTGTCCAGCTCGCGCACGATGGCCTCGAAGCTGGC
Source organism: Cobetia sp. 3AK (assembly GCF_029846335.1). NCBI lineage: Bacteria > Pseudomonadati > Pseudomonadota > Gammaproteobacteria > Oceanospirillales > Halomonadaceae > Cobetia > Cobetia sp. 3AK. The sequence goes on from NZ_JARWKR010000004.1 coordinate 275,276, forward strand.
ACCACGATCACAATCCGCGATCAACATTCCCGGATACCAGTCCTTGGGCATCTGGCCGGCGAGGGTGTAGAAGGTGCGATGATTCTCGCGACTGACGGTGACATCCACCTGCAGGTCATCCCATACGCCCTGACCGTCAGGCCCAGCCTCGTGATAGAGCTTCACGCCCTCGATCATGGCATCGCTGTCACTGAAGGCGCGATCCGTCAGATAGTCCTCGACGGCCATGCCCAGTGCCGCTGCCTTGATGCGCAGATTGATGTCCTTGGTCACCAGGATGACGGATGCATCCTGACTGCGCGCCGCGAGACTGCGTGTCTCGGCAAGAATGCGGTTGTCGGCGCTTGCCTCGCTCTGATCGATGCTACCGGAGAGAAAATGAAGATTGCCGGCGCCATTCAACGAGCCCGGCAGTGGAATACCGCGCAGAATCTCCTGTGGTGTGATGTCGGCGGTGAGATCAGACAGGGTGCGACTGATCTGGCGAGCAGTGTGGGCAATTTCCTTGTGGCCATTCTTGTGCTTGTCCAGCTCCTCCAGCACCGTCATCGGAATGACGACATCGTGCTCGTCAAACTGGAAGATGGCGGAGGGGTCGTGTATCAGCACGTTGGTATCGAGGACGTACAGACGACGGGACTGCTTCTCGACTCTTACCATTGGCGACATGCCTTCCGTTGGGGTGTGCCCTTTGAAGCTATCACGCTGAATATGTCGAGGATGTTTCAATTTGGCGCTCGATTTCACGCACAGGGTGCTGACAGGTCACGCAACGCAGGCGCATAATCTGTCCCCGGCTCTGCTGGCCGCACTCTCATCTGCTGTTCGTCACGGCCATGTTGCCGGCCTTCCTGCCGAGCATCTCGTGCAGTCATGAGCACGCAGCCACTGGACTCTCTCCACTTTTCATTTGCCAGATTTCATTTGCCAGACATCCCCTGCCGCCAGATCGTCAGACAACCGCGTCGCCAGGAGCGCTGCGGAAGGACAGATGAAAAAAACCGCCCCTGACGATGTCAGGGGCGGTTTTTCATTGGCGGGTGCACAATGTCACGGGTCTCGATCGTCCAGACCCCGAAACATCAGGCAGTGACACTTTCGCGACGGCGACGGCGCACCTGCAACCAGCCGATCAACCACAACAGCACGATGGCTGGCAGCATCGCGATTTCCTTCGGCGGACGTTCAGCGGTCTGCTGGATGCCATCGATGGTGAAATCGAAATCGATACCGGCCTGCTGTGCCACGCTACCGTATTCCACCATGCTGACCAGCACCTGCTTGTCGCTGATATCCAGCGTCAGACCGACATCGCTCAGGCGCGCTTCGCCACTGTCGGCATCCGACACCGGCAGCAGCACGGTCTTGGAGACCTCATCGCCATCCAGATTGATGCCTGACACATGAATCGGCAGCTTGCTGTCGACCGGCGCCTCCTCCATCAGGGTCTCGATCTGCTGCGGAGCCGCCATGGTGACTGGCGGATAGACCATGTCCCACCAATAGCCCGGACGGAACAACGTGAAGGTGATCAGCAGAAGACCGATGGTCTCGTACCAGCGGGTACGCGTCAGCCAATAACCTTGCGTGGCCGCCGCGAAGACCAGCATCGCCGCGACCGCTGAGGCGATGGTGATCGCCAGATGCCAGTAGCTATCGATGTTCATCAGCAACAGGTTGGTGTTGAAGATGAACATGAAGGGCAGGATCGCGGTGCGGATGTCATAGGTGAAGCCTTGGATACCGGTCTTGATCGGGTCTGACTTGGCGATGGCCGCCGCCGCGAAGGCGGCCAGACCCACCGGTGGCGTGTCATCTGCCAGTATCCCGAAGTAGAACACGAACAGGTGCACGGCGATCAGCGGCACGATCAGGCCGTTCTCGGCACCCAGATTGACGATGACCGGCGCCATCAGCGTGGAGACCACGATGTAGTTGGCCGTGGTGGGAAGCCCCATGCCCAGAATCAGACTGATCACGGCAGTGAAGATCAGGATCAGCATCAGGTTGCCTGCCGAGATGAACTCGACGAATGCCGTCATCTTGAGCCCGAGCCCGGTCAGGGTCACGGTACCGACCACGATACCGGCCGCCGCCGTGGCGACACCGATCCCGATCATGTTCTTGGCACCGATGACCAGACCATGGAACAGGTCCTCACCGCCACGCTGGGTTGCCCCCCCCAGATTGCCTTCCTTGCGGAAGATCGCGACCAATGGGCGCTGGGTCACGGTGATGAAAATCATGAACAGCACCGCCCAGAAGGCGGAAAGCCCCGGCGACATGCGCTCGACGGTCAGACACCACACCAGCACCACGACCGGCAGCAGGAAATAGAGACCGACCTTGACCGTCGGACCCACCGGCGGCAATTCATCGATGTCCCCTTCCTCCAGCGGAGGGAAGCAGGCGGAATAGGCGATCAGGCCGACATAGGACGCCAGCAGCAGCGGCAGCACGATATAGACCGCACCATCACCCGCCAGACCCTTGATCCAGCCGATACCGTAATAGACCACCAGCGTGAGCACGCCCATGCCTATGAAGACGGTCAGGAAGGTCAGCATCGAAGCCATCAGGCTGGTCTTGTGCGTCCGCTTGAGGCCTTCCATGCCGGCCTTGCACGCTTCCAGGTGCACGATGTAGATCAGCGCGATATAGGAGATCAGTGCAGGCAACAAGGCATGCTTGATGACATCCAGATAGGGGATGCCGACATATTCCACCATCAGGAAGGCGGCAGCGCCCATGATCGGGGGTGTCAGCTGGCCGTTGGTGGAGGCTGCCACCTCGACGGCGCCTGCCTTGGTGCCAGGGAAGCCGACCTTCTTCATCAACGGGATGGTGAAGGTCCCGGTGGTCACGACGTTGGCGATGGAAGAGCCGGAAATGATCCCCGACAGGCCAGACGCCACCACGGCAGCCTTGGCCGGTCCGCCACGCATGTGACCGAGCATCGAGAAGGCCATGCGGATGAAGTAGTTGCCGGCACCGGCGCGTTCAAGCAAGGCGCCGAACAGCACGAACAGGAAGACGAAGTCGGTGGAGACACCCAGCGCGACACCGAAGACCCCTTCCGTGGTCAGCCACTGATGCCCCAGAAGCTTGTTGAGACTGGCCCCGGCATGCGCGATGACATCGGGCATGTAGGCGCCAAACAGACTGTAGAGCAGGAAGACGGTGGCGACGACCGCAAGCGGCGGCCCGAGCGCGCGACGGGTCGCTTCCAGCAGCAACAGGAGGCCGATGCCCGAGAACACGAGGTCCGTCGTGGTATAGGCACCCGCTCGTCGCGCCAGTTCGTCACTGAAGATGAGCACGTAGGCCACGCCTGCCACGGCGAATATCGCCAACGCCCAGTCATACAGAGGAATACGATTGGCGGGCGCGCCCTTGTAAGCGGGATAGGCCACGAACGCCAGCGAGATGGCGAAGCAGAGATGGACGGCTCGCGCGGTGTCGGAGTTCAGCAGCGACAAGGGCGAGGCGTGATAGAGCTGGAAAAGAGACCAGGCAAGCGGGATCAGCCACATGAAATGGCGCCCCACGAAGCCTTCCGGATGACGCCCGCCGACCTCCGATTCGAGCATCTTCTGCACTTCTGCATCATGATCCGTCTCGGCGCCAGGCGCAGAGGACGGCGGTGAAGATTGAGTTTTGGTCATTTTTTATGATCCGATCAACGCGAGTCAGGCGATGACTGGCAGGCATCATCAGGAAACGGCATCTACGTCTACCCGCCATGTTCCCGACCCAGGATGACGCTGCACAGCCACATGCTTATCAAGCAGGTTACATCTTCAGTATGTCCGGCCTGACGGATGTTTCCATTAATTGGCTGAATCAGGACGATATTTCCTGACTCAGCGCCGAGCGACGCTCGGGGTACCACCTTCCCCACCTGCTCACCGCTCAGACCGACGGGATGAGTCATGCGCCTTGCTGCATCACCAGACCCGCCGGCGGCAGCCATCCATTGGCCATGCAGGAGCTGAGACTCATGAGGACGACGAGTCACGAAGGTGAGGTCTCTACAACGGTTCCTGCACAACGGTTCCTGCACAAGCACGGAGACCGCAACATGTGCGGTCTCCGTGGTGAAGCCTGATCAGCCTGCGACAGGCAAGCGAGTCAACCGCATCACTCGCTCAGCAGGCCCGCTTCCTTGTAGTACTGCTTGGCGCCATCGTGCAGCGGAGCTGTCAGCGATGCACTGACCATCTCTTCCTTGTTCAGCACCTGGAAGGCCGGGTGCAGACGCTGGAACTGATCGAAGTTGTCGAACACGGCCTTGACCACCTCGTAGGCGACACGATCTTCCACTTCGGTGCTGGACACGATGGTGGCGCGCACCCCGAAGGTGGTGACGTCGTCATCGTTGCCGCGATACATGCCGCCCGGGATGGTGGCGACCGAGAAGTACGGCTTCTCGTCGACCAGCTTGGTGACCGCGTCGCCGGTGACGTTGACCAGAGTCGCGTCACAGGTGGTGGTGGCTTCCTTGATGGAACCGGACGGGTGACCCACGACATAGACGTAGCCGTCGATCTTGTTGTCGCACAGCGCGGAGGACATCTCAGAAGCCTTGAGCTCGGATGCCACCGAGTAGACGCTGGTGTCCTTGTCCTGGGAAGACAGCAGGGTGTCAATGGTGGAGCGCTGACCGGAACCCGGGTTGCCGATGTTCATGCGCTTGCCTTCCAGCTGATCGAACTCGGTCACGCCACTGTCCTTGCGGGCAACGACGGTGAACGGTTCCGGGTGCAGGGAGAACAGGGAGCGCAGTTCCTTGTTGGGGCCGAAGTCCGCGAAGTCACCTTCGCCTTCATAGGCGTTGTAGTGGGCATCTGACTGAGCGACGCCCATGTCCAGCTCACCGGTACGAATGCTGTTCAGGTTGTAGCCTGAACCACCCGTGGACTCGACGCTGCAACGAATGCCGTGTTCCGCCTTGCCACGATTCACGAGGCGGCAGATGGCACCACCGGCCGGATAGTAGACGCCGGTGACACCGCCGGTGCCGATGGTCACGAAGGTCTGCTCCGCGGCGCTGGCGCCACCGGAGATCCCCATCAGGCCAAGACCTGCGGTCGCGACCGCCGCTGTCAACGACTTCTTGATCATGGTCATCTTGAAACTCCCTTTGCTGGCTTGTTATTGGTGTTGCCGTCTTGCATCCCGGCTGAACACTGCGAAGGAGACAACCTGATCACCGCATTGCATGACAAGGTTGATATTTCAGCAACTTGTAGATGCTCGACGCTGAGATGAGATTAGCATAGCTGATGTCTCTGGTACGTAACGGAAAAGCTTTATGCTACGAAAGGTGTATACGCTGGCAAGATCATGTGGTGACCTGAACTGGCAGACAAGAAATTCACTGGTCAAGCGCCCTTCGCGCACAAAAAACGCCCCGCGGTGATGCCGCGAGGCGTTTTTTCAAGCTGGCGATCGCTGACGAGTGTCAACGAATGGTAACGCTGCCCATGGAATAGCCCAGAGCTTCCTCACCGTCGCCTGCATGGGGCGTCAAGTGCGGGTCACGCTGCGCATGGTCACGAATTCTTCGGCAGCGGTCGGGTGGATACCGACCGTCAAGTCGAAGTCGGTCTTGGTCAAGCCAGCACGTACGGCAATGCCGATGCCCTGCATGATCTCGCCTGCCTCATCCCCCACCATGTGGACGCCGACGACCTTGTCGGTTGCATCATCGACGATCAGCTTCATCAGACTGCGCTCGTCACTGCCGGACAGCGTGTGCTTCATCGGGCGGAAATCGGCGGTGTAGACACGGATGCTGTCGAACTTCTCGCGCGCCGCTTCCTCGCTGAGGCCGACGGTGCCGATGTTGGGGTGACAGAACACGGCCGTCGCGATGGTGTCGTAATCCAGGCCACCGACCACGCCATCACCGAAGTGTGCGCGAACCAGATGCATGGCCTCTTCCAGCGCGACCGGCGTGAGTTCCGGCCCGCCGGTGATGTCACCGAGTGCCAGGATGGAAGGCGTGGTGGTCTCGAAGCGCTCATTGACGCGCACGGTACCGTCGGCATTCAGCTCGACATCGACATTCTCGAGCCCGAGACCATCGATGTTCGGCTTGCGACCGGTCGCGGCGAGAATGCAGTCGACTTCCAGCACCTGGCCATCGCTGAGGCTGACCTGATAGACATCGCCCTGCTTGTCGATGGACTGCACGGTGGTGTTGAAGTGCAGGTTGACGCCCTTCTTGGCCATCTCGTCGCGCGTGAAGGCGCGCACTTCATCGTCAAAGCCCCGCAGGAACAGCTCGCCGCGATAGCTCAGATGCGCCTCGGCCCCCAGGCCATTGAAGATGCTGGCGAACTCGACGGCGATGTAGCCGCCGCCAATGACGAAGAAGCGCTTGGGGAACTGCTCGAGATCGAAGATGCGGTTGGAATCCAGCGCATGCTCACGGCCCGGGAAGTCCGGCAGGAAAGGCCAGCCACCGGTAGCCACCAGAATCTTCGCGGCGGTATAGCGCTTGCCGTTGACTTCGACGGTGTTGGCATCGGCGATCGTGGCACGGCCGTCGATCAGCGTGGTGCCGGAGTTGTTGAGCATGTTGCGGTAGATGCCGTTCAGGCGCGTGATCTCGGCGGTCTTGCGATCTCGCAGAGTGGCCCAGTCAAACCGGGGAGCCTCGCCGATGTTCCAACCGAAACCTGCGCTGTCCTTGAAGGAATCATGGTAGTGAGCCGCATAGGAGTAGAGCTTCTTCGGCACGCAACCCACGTTGACGCAGGTGCCGCCGAGATAGCGATCTTCCGCGACGGCAACGCGTGCACCGGTGGCTGCGGCAGTACGCGCTGCACGCACACCGCCGGAACCGGCGCCAATGACGAACAGGTCGAAGTCAAACTGGCCTGTCACAGGCTGTTGGGTCTGATCGGACACGGGAATCTCCTTGATGAATTGGCCACATGGTATCAGGAGTCATGCCCCTCGGCAGCCCCATGACGTGGGCTGCGGTCATCCGCCATCGTGACTGCTGGTTGACCCTGCAGGTCATCGCGCGGTAAAAATACCAATGATGTTAGACAAAAGTTACAACATGCGCCGCTCACGATGGCCTGCGATGTTGACGTATTGCATTGCAGAGGGCCTGGCGGCGGCAAGCATGTCTGTACAACATCTTCCCCTGCCCCGTCATCCTGATAAGTGGTCCCCTCGCCATGAGCAATATTGAAAAGCTGTTGGAGCAGAACAAGGTCTGGGCCGAGTCCATGACCGAGCGTGATCCTGACTTCTTCAAGCGACTCTCCGACCAGCAGAATCCGGACTATCTGTGGATCGGCTGTTCCGACTCACGCGTCCCCGCCAACCAGATCATCGACCTCCCGCCGGGTGAAGTCTTCGTTCACCGCAACGTCGCCAACCTGATTCACTACAACGACATGAATGCGTTGTCAGTGATCCAGTACGCCGTGGATGTCCTCAAGGTCGAGCACATCATGATCGTCGGCCATTACGGTTGTGGTGGTGTACGCGCTGCCATCACCGGCGGGGACAACGGCATGGTGGACTACTGGCTGCACAGTCTGCGCGAGCTCTACAACCTGCATCACGCCGAGCTCAAGGACTTGCCGCTGGACGAACAGGTCGACCGCATGTGTGAGCTGAATGCGCGTTCTCAGGTACAGAACCTGGCGCGTACCAAGATTCTCCAGCGTGCCTGGGAGCGCGGTCAGAATCTGCAGATCCATGGTTGGGTCTATGGCCTCTCGGATGGTCGCGTCAACAACCTGGAGTGCACCATCAGCGGTCTCTCCCAGGTGCCGAACCTCTATCGGGTTGACCGCCTGACGCCTGTCGCCGGCAGCAATGAGTAAGTGAAATGAGTAAGTGAGCAGGCGCACCCGGCTCTGCCTCCACGCCTGAGGCTTCTCGGCTCGCCAGCGGTGCGCCACCACACGCCTTCCTTTCGGGAGGCGTGTCACGTTGCAGCGTTGATTTCGGGTGTATGACGCCCGCGAAATTGCGCACAACGACTAGACCTTAGTCGCGAATCAAGCCTCGCACCAGAACGGTGCATCTCATCGTTTCCTTCCAGGCAATCTCGGATTCCTCGTCCGGGAACACCGCCTCGTCAAGAATTTCCCCGCTGCCATCTCCGCAAGACAGGCTCCATCGTTTGCCCGACTCGCGGGAGGGCACGATGGCGTGGCTCTCTTGCCGCCTTTCGATGAGCCAGGATGCATATCGCCATCAAGCCATTGAATTGAATAAGAATATCTCTTCAATTCCCTTTGTCGGAATGCCATCACCACTCACGCTCTCCCCACGTGACGCAGGCAAGAGACTAAACCAACCGTCCTGAACGACACTTGCCATCGTCAACCGACGCCATGCAAGACGCCCTTGCCTCGTGATGCACCAGCAACGTGTGTGTTGCGCTTTTGTCGACACCGCTATTCACGGCCTGAATCTGGCTAGTCAACATTTCGATTGTCTCTGTGCGGCGTGTCTCACTACTGTGAAAGCGCATCCTTGCGTGTCGCCCTGAGGGAGACAATGCGAAGAGAGCCACAAGAACAACCAAACATCACAAGCAAAGGGAAGCTCATGACCCGTCAGAATGCCTTCCAGTCCCTCTTCCAAAAGAAGACCCTGTGCGCGCTGATCGGCAGCGCGACATTGGCCATGGCGACACCAGCCCTGGCCGAAGATGTCACCTTGCGCATGGCCTACGACGCAGACCCGGTCACGCTCGATATCCACGAGCAACTCTCCGGCGGCACTCTGCAGCTGTCGCACATGGTCTATGACCCGCTGATTCGCTGGAACAAGGATCTGGGCTTCGATGGCCGTCTGGCCAAGAGCTGGGAGCGTGTCGATGACAACACCATGCGCTTCCATCTGCGCGAAGGCGTCAAGTTCCATTCCGGCAATGATTTCTCCGCCAAGGATGTGGTCTGGACCATCGAGCGCCTCAAGAAGAGTGCTGACTTCAAGGCCATCTTCGCACCGTTCACTGACGTCAAGGCAGTGGATGACTACACCGTGGATCTGGTGACCGACAAGCCTTTCCCGCTGGTGCTGAATGCCGCCACCTACATCTTCCCGATGGACAGCAAGTTCTATTCCGGCGAGACCGAAGACGGCAAGGCCAAGGATGAGATCGCCAAGGCCGCCAACACCTTCGCCTCACGCAACGAGTCCGGTACCGGCCCCTACAAGGTCACTGACCGTCAGCAGGGCGTGAAGATCAGCTTCGAGCGCTTCGAGGATTACTGGGATACCGAATCCCCGGGCAATGTCGACGACATCGTGCTGACGCCGATCAAGGAAAACGCCACCCGTGTCGCGGCGCTGCTCTCCGGCGACATGGACTTCATCGCGCCGGTACCGCCGACCGACCTGGAACGCATCCGCAAGCAGGATGGCGTGCACCTGGTCGAGATGGGCGGCACCCGCATCATCACCTTCCAGATGAACCAGGAACGTGTCGAAGCCTTCAAGGACAAGCGTGTCCGCCAGGCGGTCAACTACGCCATCAATCAGGAAGGTATCGCCCAGAAGCTGATGAAGGGCTTCGCGACCCCCGCTGCCCAGATGTCGCCGGATGGTTATCAGGGCCACAATCCTGAGCTGACACCGCGCTATGACGTGGCCAAGGCCAAGGAGCTGATGAAGGAAGCCGGTTACGAAGATGGCTTCAAGATCAGCATGATGGCGCCCAACAACCGCTATGTGAACGACGCCAAGATCGCTCAGGCCGTCGCCTCGATGCTGGCCAAGATCAACATCACGGTAGATCTCAAGACCCTGCCCAAGGCCCAATACTGGCCGGAATATGATGCACGTGCGGCCGACATGATGATGATCGGCTGGCACTCGGATACCGAAGACAGCGCCAACTTCTTCGAATTCCTGACCTTCTGCCCGGATGCCGACAGCGGTGTCGGTCAGTACAATTCCGGCAACTACTGCAACCCGGACGTCGACAAGATGGTCACCGAGGCCAACCTGGAGACCGACACCGAGAAGCGCGCCAAGATGTTGCAGGCTGCCGAGAAAGCCGTCTACGACGATGCCGGCTTCGTGCCGCTGCACTGGCAGAACCTTGCCTGGGGCGCGCGTGATGGCGTCAACATCGAGCCGGTCCTCAACGTGATGAACTTCCCGTACCTGGGTGATCTGGTCATCGACCAGGACTGATCCCACGCCGTGAGTGAGCGACAGGCACTGGACCGTCTTGCATCGTCCAGTGCCATGTTCCTGGCCACGCACCCCTCGCGACAGGCAAGTCAGGCAACCGGAGACAGGCAACGTGAGCTCTCTGGTTGCCCTGCTTGGCTGAAGGCGACGACTTACCCCCGCTTGTTCCTTCCCCTTGGTCATCGCCTCTCGGTGATGGGTTGGGGAGCCTGTGCCCGATGACAGGCCAGCGACAGGCGGGACTCCTGACACCCAGCGCGATTGGCCAGCCAGACCAGGCCGCCGCGCGCGAGACCGTGATGTTCACGAGGAAGGTGGCGATCCATGATTGCCTTTCTGATCAAACGCCTGATGCACGCCGTACTGGTCATGTTCGTGATCAGCATCATCAGCTTCGCCATTCAGGACAACCTGGGCGACCCGCTGCGCGAGATGACCGGCCAGGCCGTGTCAGAAGCCCAGCGTGAAGTCATGCGCGATGAAATGGGGCTCAACGACCCCTTCATCACCCAATATCTGCGTTTTGCCGGCAATGCCCTGCAAGGGGATCTCGGCACCTCGTATTTCTACAAGCAGCCAGCGACCGAGGTGATACTCAAGCACCTGCCCGCCACGCTGGAACTGGTGATGGCCTCGAGCCTGATCATCATCCTGCTCTCTGCCCCCATCGGCGTGTTCGCGGCGATCCGCCCACGCAACTGGCTGTCACGCCTGTTCATGGGCACCTCGATCATCGGGATCTCGGTGCCGGTGTTCCTGACCGCCATCGTGTTGATCCAGCTGTTCGCGATCGGCGTCACGGTGGACTGGTTCCCCGGTGATACCCCCTGGGGCAGTGTGCTGAACGGCATGCTCTCCACCGATGGCGGCATGCCTTCCTACGGGCGGGGTGAGCTGGTCCATGTGGCAGGCCCCTGGTCCAGCGGCTTCTTCACCGCCGATGGCCTCTGGCATCTGGTACTGCCGGCCATCTCGCTGGCCTCGATCATGCTGCCGCTGTTCATCCGCCTGATTCGCGCCGAGATGATGGAGGTCCTGCAGTCGGACTACATCAAGTTCGCGCGTGCCAAGGGGATCGGCCTCAAGCGCATCTACTTCCTGCACGCACTGAAGAACACCATGCTGCCGGTGATCACCGTCGGCGGTGTACAGATCGGCACCATGGTGGCCTACACCATCCTGACCGAGACCGTCTTCCAGTGGCCGGGCATGGGCCTGATGTTCCTCGAGGCCATCACCCGCTCCGACATTCCGCTGATCGTGGCCTACCTGATGATGGTCGGCGTGATCTTCGTGATCACCAATACGCTCGTCGACCTGATCTACGGTCTGGTCAACCCCACCGTCAAGCTTGCGGGGAAATCGGCATGAGCCATTCCACTTCCGAGACCCATACGCCCGTCACTCCGAAGACCAGCTCCATCGCGGTCCCCGGACGCTGGCAGCGCTTCCGTGAGTCCTATCTGGTCTACAGCTTCAAGCGTGACTGGATGGCCCAGGCCTGCCTGCTGGTCTTCATCGCCATGGTGCTCGGGGCCTTTCTCGCCCCATGGATCGCCCCGGCGGACCCCTATGACCTGGCCACCATCGACATCATGAACTCGGAGCTTCCGCCGGCGTGGATGGCGGGAGGTGATCCGGCCTTCCTGCTGGGCACCGATGCCCAGGGGCGGGATCTGCTCTCCACCATTCTGTACGGCACGCGCGTGTCGCTGCTGATCGGCTTCGGTGCCGTGATTCTGCAGGCGTTGCTCGGCGTGACCTTCGGGCTGCTGGCGGGCTATCTGGGGGGACGTGTCGATGCCTTCCTGATGCGCATGGCGGATATCCAGCTGTCGTTCTCGACCCTGATGGTGGCCATCGTGGTGGGTGCCATCATCAAGGCGACCTTCGGTGGCGCCGCCTTCTCGGACTATGCGCTGATCCTGCTGATCCTGATCATCGGGCTGGCGGAATGGCCCCAGTATGCGCGCACCGTCAGGGCGTCCGTGCTGGCGGAGAAGAGCAAGGAATATGTCGATGCCGCACGGGTGATGGGCTTCCGCTCCCGCCGCATCATGTTCCGCCACATTCTGCCCAATACCCTGTCGCCGATCTTCGTCATCTCCACCGTGCAGATCGCCAACGCGATCATCTCGGAGGCGGCGCTGTCCTTCCTCGGCCTCGGCATGCCGGAAACCCAGCCGTCACTGGGCTCACTGATCAAATCCGGCTTCGACTATCTGCAGTCAGGCAGCTGGTGGATCACGCTGATTCCCGGTGGCGTGCTGATTCTGCTGGTACTGGTGATCAATCTGCTGGGCGACTGGCTGCGTGACGTGATGAACCCCCGCCTCTACAAGGGCTGAAGCCGCGAGGAATCAAGACAATGGCATTACTTGAAGTCAACCACCTCGATGTCCGCTTCGCCATGCGAGGCGGCGAGGTCCGCGCCCTGCGCGACGTCAGTTTCACGCTGGAACGTGGCGAACGCCTGGGCATCGTGGGTGAGTCGGGGGCCGGCAAGTCGGTCGCCGCCTTCACCATCCTGAATCTGATCGCCAAGCCCGGCTACATCGCCGGCGGCGAGATCAAATTCGATGGCGAAGTGCTCAACACCATGAAGCCCAAGGCGATGCAATCGATTCGCGGCAATCGCATCTCGATGATCTTCCAGGACCCGATGATGACGCTGAATCCGGTGCTGACCATCGGCGAACAGATGATCGAGTGCTTGAAGGCGCACCGCCGCATCTCCAGCAAGGATGCGCGCGCCATCGCCCTGCACAAGCTCAATCAGGTCTTCATTCCCTCACCGGAAAAGCGTCTTGATCAGTACCCGCACGAGCTGTCCGGTGGCATGCGTCAGCGCATCATCATCGCCATCGCGTTGCTGCTGGACCCGGACATCATCGTCGCCGATGAGCCGACCACCGCACTGGATGTGACCATCCAGGCCGAGATCATGGAGCTGCTGTTGCTGCTGTGCGAGAAGCACAATGTCGGGCTGATCCTGATCACCCACGACCTGGGTGTCGTCAGCCAGGTGACCCAGCGCACCCTGGTGATGTATGCCGGCCGCGTGATCGAGCAGGGCCCGACCCGCGAGATCATCAATGATGCTCAGCACCCCTATACCCAGGGGCTGATCAACGCCCTGCCCCAGATGGCCACGCCCGGTAGTCGCCTGAATCAGATTCGCGGCTCGATGCCCACGCTGACCAAGATTCCGGCTGGCTGCGCCTTCAATCCGCGCTGTGATTTCGCGGCGGATGTCTGTCATGAGCAGGTGCCCGCCTTCGTGGCATCCGGCAATTGCAAGGTGGCCTGTCACATGGTGCAGGCGATGGTAAAAGGAGAGTCGTGGACCCCGATCGTCACCGATGCCTCCCAGGCTCCCCGAACGGAGGTGAACGCATGAGTCAGGCCATTCTCACACCAGAGGAGCGTCTCGCCAGCGGGACAAGTGCCGCGCTCGGCGACACCCTGGTCGAGATCCGCGATCTCGAGAAACGCTTCTCGCTGTCCGGTGACTTCCTCGAACAGCTGACCTTCGAGAAGGGACGCCTGCGGCGCAAGCAGGAGTACGTGCATGCCATCAATGGCGTCACTCTCGACGTCAAGCGTGGCGAAGCGTTGTGTGTCGTCGGCGAGTCCGGCTGTGGCAAGTCGACGGTCGCACGTACCGTGATGGGGCTGCTCAAGCCCAGTGGCGGGGAGATACGGTTCGACGGGACACGTATCGATGACATGGCACCCAGGGACCTGCTGCCCTATCGCCGTCGCATGCAGATGATCTTCCAGAACCCCTATGCGTCGCTCAATCCCCGCATGACCATCCAGCAGACGCTGGAGGAGCCGCTGCGCTTCCACCAGCCGACACTGAAGGATGGTGAGATCCGAGACAAGATCGAGGAAGTGATGCGCTCGGTGGGGATCGACCCGGATTGGGGCAAGCGCTATGCCCACGAGTTCTCCGGTGGCCAGCGCCAGCGCATCTCGATTGCCCGCGCACTGGCGGTGGACCCCGAGTTCATCGTCGCCGATGAGCCGATCTCGGCACTGGATGTCTCGATTCAGGCTCAGGTGCTCAATCTGATGATGGATGCGCAGGAACAGCGGGATCTGACCTACCTGTTCATCACCCACGATCTTGCCGTGGTAGAGCACTTCGGGACACGTGTCGCCGTGATGTACCTGGGGACCCTGTGTGAGCTGGCGGACACTCGCTCGCTGTTCGCTCGTCCCAGACACCCCTACACCCAGGCACTGATGTCGGCGATACCGCGCCTGCATGATGACAAGCCCAATCACATCCGCCTGGAGGGTGAGGTGCCGACCCCGGTGAATCTGCCATCGGGCTGCGTCTTCCATGGCCGCTGCCCGCATGCCAATGAACGCTGCCGTCGGGAGATCCCGCGCTTGATCGCCATCGAGGGTGGTCAGGTGGCCTGCCATGCCGTCGAGGAAGGCAGAATCGACTGAGCAGGACACCTGCCCAGATGCCACTCCGTGGTGAGTCGCCCCGTGCCTCAGGGCCCGGCCCTCGGGGCACGGATGGCGATGTCCAAGGCAGCCGGCGCAAGCCGACTGCCTTGCCGTCTGATGACATGCCTGGCGTGGACTTTCGGGTCGACATCGACGGATCGACGATTGCATCCCACTCTCGGTCTAGGGCAACATCTCGCAGATCCGATATTGACCAAGGGGTCAATCCGCCCGGTAGCGAATCGTCACGATGAACGCTGCCGGGCATGGCGCCATTGACCTCCCCGCAAGATACCCTGGTGTGACACGTCCGCAGAGATGTGCGCCCGACCTCCTGACATGGCCTGTTGACAGGCCGACGAGGCACACCGAATCCATGGAAATACGCTGGCTCGAAGACTTCATCGTTCTGGCTCAGACCCGTCACTTTTCACGGGCAGCCGATGCACAGAATGTCTCTCAGCCCACCTTTTCTCGCCGTATCAAACTGCTGGAAGAGGAGATGGGCACCACATTGATCAATCGTCAGACCTTGCCACTGTCACTCACCCCTGCCGGGGATGAGTTTCTCCAGCTGTGCGAGCAGATTACCGAGCGGGTACGCATCACGCGTGAACGTCTGCAGGACATGGCCCAGCAGCAGGCCAGCAAGATCTCGCTCGGTGCGCCGCAATCGCTGGTATCACATTTCCTGCCCGAATGGCTGGATCAGCGCCAGCTGCGGGAGCAGGTGTTTCCCTATCTGCGTGCGACGGGCTGGCTGGCGGCGGATTACTTTCATGGTCTGGATCGCGGCGAGTGTGATCTGGCCATGTGTTACTGGCCTCAGGCACGTGTGGATCTCGGCTTTGAACTGGACAGCTACCAATACCTGGTGGTCGGTGAGGAGTGCTTCATCCCGCTATGTGCGCCCCAGGCGGATGGCAGCCCGCTTCACCCCCTGCCGGGCACGCGTCGCAATCCCTTGCCGTTCATCAGCCCTCACCCTCGCGCCGTCATCGCGACCTCATTGACGGCTCACCTGGCTCAGGTGCCCGTCCAGGCACACCTGGTGACCATGAACGAGAACATCCAGGCAGCCAACATCAAGGCACTGGTGCTGCAGGGCTACGGCATCGGCTGGTTGCCACAGCGTCTGGCGGCCGCGGAGATGGCCAGCGGGCAGCTGGTGCGCGCCGGAGATGAACGCTGGGATCTGCCACTGCATATTCGACTCTATCGCCCGCGAGAGCCACGTCACGCCAGCGTCAGTGAGCTATGGTCGCGGCTTGGCAAGCCACCGGAGTCCGGCGGACTGACCTGAAGGACTCACCGGCGACAGCGCAGCTCTGAACCACATTGACATAAGGAAGACAGATGTTCGAACCTCGCCTGAATGACCCCGCACTGACCCATGCCGAGGCACATCGCGCGCATCTGGCGGCGCTGCAGGCGCGCTATGAGCTTGCCATGCAACAGCATGATCTGGACGCCATCGTGCTGCATAGCGGCAAGCCGAAACGGCATTTCGCCGATGACCAGGATGCCAGCTTCAAGTCCCATGCTCACTTCCTTCACTGGGTGCCGATGGCAGGCCTGAGCGATAGCTGGCTGCTGGTTCGTCCGGGTGAGCGTCCAACGCTCTATCTGTATGCCCCTGATGATTTCTGGCACCTGTCGCCCACGTTGCCGACACCTGACATCGCCCCCTGGGCTGCGTGCTTCGAGATCGTGCATCTAGGCAAGCCGACACTGCCGAAGCGTCCCGAGGGCCGCGTGGCTCTGGTGGGTGAGATCGCCGAGCTTCAGCCGGAGGTGGTCAGCGAGCTTGAGGCGCTGCCCAATCCGCTCGGGCTTGTCCGTCAGCTGGACGAGGGGCGCGTCTGCAAGAGCGAATTCGAGATCGCCTGTCTGAGAGAGGCCAGCCTGCGCGCTGCCCGTGGCCACCTGGCTGCCCGGCGGACCTTCATGGAGGGCGGTGCGGAACTTGATATCCAGCTGGCATATCTCGGCGCGTCCCGCCAACGCGAATCCGATGTGCCCTACGGCAATATCGTCGGCCTCAACGAACATGCCGCGGTACTGCATTACCAGCACTATGGCCTACAGACGCCTGATTCCCGCCGCAGCCTGCTGGTGGATGCCGGTGCCAGCGTGCACGGCTATGCCTCCGATATCACCCGCAGCTGGGCGGGTGATGACGCGCTGCCCCTTTACCGCTCACTGATCGAGGGCGTGGAGGCACTCCAGAAGCGCCTGATCGCCAGACTGGCGCCCGGGGTCGATTACGTCGAGCTTCACCTGGAAATGCATCGCGAGCTGGGGGAGCTGCTGCGTGAACTGGGCGTGGTTTCCCTGCCTGCCGAGGAGCAGGTCGCACAAGGCATCACCGCCGCCTTCTGTCCGCATGGTCTCGGGCACCTGCTGGGGCTACAGGTGCATGATGTCGCGGGTCGAATTCCGGATCACACCAGCGGTGAGGTGCGTCACCCTCCGGAAGGTCACCCGATGCTGCGCCTGACCCGCGTACTCGAGACCGGCATGGCCATCACCATCGAGCCGGGTTGCTACATCATTCCCATGCTTCTCGAGCCACTGCGCAGCGATGCACGGGGCAAGGCGATCAACTGGTCACTGGTAGACGCCCTGGCACCTCATGGCGGTGTCAGAATCGAGGACAATCTGGTCATCACCGCCGATGGCGCCGAGAACCTGACGCGCAGCCCCGACACCGGATTGTGAGCAGCGCAGTGACCTGACCGACGACGGCGCATCATGCTGCAGTGCAACTAGCAGTGACCGATGGATAATGAAATGATGCAGCCAGCCCTGGTATCAGACGTAAAGAATCACTGAATGGAAGTCAGGAAATCCTGGCATGTGGCGCGCGATGCCCCTGCTCGGGATTTCCTGTCTCTGGAGTCAGCGTCATGCCTCATTCGATCTTCACCTCCGAGTTCCGGCCCGCTCTGGGGTTGCGCAATCGCCATGTCCAGACCTTGCTGCCCCGCCTGCTGCCCCGCGCCCCGCTGTCTCGCCGCACCGAGATACTCAACCTGCCGGACGGTGATTTCGTCGAACTCTCCTGGGTGACCAGTGATGGCAACAGCCGTCGCGAACGGGAAGTTGAACTGTCCGATGACGCCCCGCTGTTCGTGCTGTTCCATGGCCTGGAAGGCAATCTGGAGTCACCCTACGCTCGGGATCTGCTCAATGCGGCAGCGCGTCTGGGGTGGCGGCCCGTGCTGATGCATTTCCGGGGGTGCGGGCAATCGCCCAACCGACTGCCGCGGGCCTACCACAGTGGTGACACGGCGGATGCCTACTGGGTTCTGGGGGAGATGGGCAGGCGTTACCCTCATGCCCTCAAGGTGGCCTGTGGCGTATCTCTCGGAGCCAACATGCTGCTCAAGCTGGTGGCGGAACAAGGCGGAGATGGGCTGGACCTCGCCGGGGCGATCGCGATCAGCGCACCACTGGATCTCGCGGCAAGCTCCGACGTGTTGAATCAGGGCAGCTCGCGACTCTATCAGCGACATCTGCTCAAGAGCATGAAAGCCAAGGTGGCCGCCAAGCTGGCCAACGGGCCGCTGCCCATCTCCATCGGTGCGCACCAGCTGACGCAGTTGAACAGCTTCTGGGCCTATGACAACGAAGTCACGGCGCCCTTGCATGGGTTTTCCTCGGCCAGTGACTACTACTCCCGCGCCTCGGCCGGCCGGCTGTTGCGAGACATCGAGCTACCGACCCTGATATTGCAGTCGCTGGACGATCCCTTCATGCCTCGTGATCTGTTCTCGCGGTTTCCGCAGCCCTCTGAAGCGGTGCGGATCGAGTTGAGCGAACGCGGCGGGCATGTCGGCTTCATCGAGTGGCGGCGCGGTCGCCTGTCGTCCTGGCTGGCACGCAGAATCACGCGCCAGCTCACGGATTGGTCAGCATTGTCACACTCCCGTCAGCGTCACAGTGTTCAGCAGGAAACGCTGTAACTGACGTTGCCTGCCGCCTCGTTCGAGCACCTGCCGCGTGACTGCTGCCCTGTATCGTGGGGCGAGCACGCGGAGACCTTCGCAGGTCAGATTCACAGACGTCTTCCGGCCCGAAGACGCCGTCATTTCTGTAAAAGGAAACACAGACAAGATAACGGTATATAGAGAGAAGAAGGATTGCACTGTCGCGATGCCATGAGGATGGTAGACTGCGCGCCTGATACCTAGGCTATTGGTCTGATAATGAACCTCATTTTTCGTCTGGTACTCGGCATCGTCGCCGGTGTACTGCTGGGTCAATGGGCCCCGGACATCCTCGTGCGCAGCCTGCTCACCTTCAAGGTGCTGTTCGGCGAGCTGCTGGAGTATGCCATCCCGTTGATCATCCTGTTCTTCATCATGAGCGGCATCGCACGTCTCGAGCGCTCCTCCGGGCGGCTGCTGGCACTGACCATGGTGCTGGCATATGCCTCTACCACGCTGGCCGGATTGATGTCGGCGGTGGTGGGTCTCGAACTGGTGCCACATATCGTGAGCCACACCCAGATGCCCGCCAGTCACCCGATGGTGCTCCAACCTTATTTCGCGCTGGACATCCCCCCCTTGACCGATATCAGCACCGCCCTGGTCACGGCTTTCCTGTTCGGGATCGGTATCTCCGCCACCGGCCATGATGGCCTGCGCAATCTTGCCGACGGGGGTCGTGACATCGTCGAGCGGTTCATCGCCAAGGCACTGATACCGGCACTGCCCTTCTATATCGCCGGCCTGTTCTGCGAGATGACCATCGCCGGCACGGTGGCCAACACGCTGAAAAGCTTCGGCATGATCCTGATTCTCGCGCTGACCCTGCACTGGCTGTGGCTGAGTCTTCTCTACCTCGCCAGTGGCATGAGTACCGGCCGTGCACCGCTGGTGGCGCTACGCAACATGTTGCCGGCCTACTTCACTGCCGCCGGCACCATGTCATCCGCCGCGACGATCCCCGTGACCGTGCGCCAGACGCGTCTGAATCATATCTCGCCCTCGGTCTCGAGCTTTGCCATTCCGCTGCTTGCCACGATCCACATGTGTGGCAGCGCCATCACGCTGACCATCTGCGCCATCGGTGTCATCCTGGTGACGCCGGCATTGCCGCAGCCCGACCTGATGTCGTTGTTGCCGTTCATTGCCGCACTCGGGGTTACCATCATCGCCGCGCCGGGCTCGCCTGGCGGCGCCGCGATGACATCGGTCGGAGTGCTCCAGAGTCTGCTGGGGTTCGATGCTGCCGCCGTCGGCCTGATGATGGCGCTCTATCTGGCGCAGGACAGCTTCGGCACGGCCTGCAATGTGGCGGGTGACGGCGCGCTGGTACAGTGGATCGACCGCTTCGCCGAAGCTGAACAGGATCGCCAGCGGTATCGCTGAAGCCGAGACGACAGGCGGCATCGCCTCAAGCAGAAGGTCAGGCCGCCTGCCCGGTGACATCGGTGCTGACTGACGCCATGACCGACTGGAATCCAGAGTTGCGCCATCCAGCCCTTATGGTCGCGTCCCCTTGACCGCATGTCAGAGCTGTTATTTCGACGCGGCCATGGGGATTCACCTTCCCCGTGACAGTGATGGATTTCATTCATGACACGGGGCAATCACGCATGACTCCCTCCGACACCTCTTCCTCGCCCCCCAGCGACGGCATCAGCAGCGCCCTGGTGATGCTGTTTGCCTTCTGCTGCGGCGCGATCGTCGCCAATGTCTATTACTCGCAGCCGATCATCAACATGATCGCGGGCGACATCGGACTGTCAGAAAGCAGCGCCAGTCTCATCGTGGCGCTGACCCAGGGAGGATATGCGCTTGGCCTGCTGTTTCTGGTACCGCTGGGCGATCTGCTGGAAAACCGGCGGCTGTTGATCACCACGATCCTGATCTCGGCGGCGAGCCTGGTACTGGCGGGGCTGGCGGATGCTCCCTCCTCGTTTCTGCTCTGGTCATTGCTGATCGGTGTCAGCTCGGTCTCGGTGCAGATCCTGATCCCGCTGGCGGCTCACCTGTCTGCGGAACACAGCCGTGGCCGCGTGGTCGGCAACATCATGAGCGGATTGCTGCTGGGCATCCTGCTGGCACGGCCCGCCTCCAGCCTGCTGGCGGATCACTTCGGCTGGCGCTGCATCTTCTTCGTCGGTGCCGCCTTGATGCTGCTGGTCGGGGGCGTGGTATGGCGGGTGGTCCCCAGCCGCCAGCCACGCCATACCTCAAGCTATCCCGCGCTGCTCAAGACCCTCGGCAAGTTGCTGCGTGATGAACCGGTACTGCGTCGTCGCTCCCTCTACCAGGGGCTGATGTTCGCGGCATTCAGTCTCTACTGGAGTGCCGTACCGCTCGAGCTGGTCAACGAACACGGCTTTTCGCAGACGCAGGTCGCGCTGTTCGCCCTGGTGGGGGTGTTGGGAGCTGTCGCCGCCCCGATCAGCGGACGCCTGGCAGATGCAGGCCACACCTCGATTGCCACCGTAGGCGCCCTGGTACTCGCCAGTGCCAGCTTCGCGACGGGGCTGATGCCGATGACTCTACAGGTCGTTGCACTGGCCGTGACGGGATTGCTGCTCGATTTCGCAGTACAGACCAACATGGTCCTCGGCCAGCGCGCCATCTATTCCCTCGACCCCGAGAGCCGTGGCCGCCTGAATGCCATCTACATGACCAGCATCTTCGTCGGCGGTGCGATCGGCTCGGCGCTGACCAGTCTGATCTACGCCCATCTCGGCTGGAATGGCATCATGGCGATCGGTGGCGCCTTGCCGCTCGTGGCACTGGCATGGCTGTTGGTGAGTCGCTCACGCAGCCAGGATGAGGCCTCCCCCACGACGGACTGAGACCGGGCGATCGGCCATCAACCAGCAGGCGGGCCCAGCAACCAGAAAGCCTCATGGCTGGCGTCGTGCTGACGGTCACCATGAGGCTTTCGCGTTTCTTCAGGGCAGCGCAATCAGGGCAGACCGTACATGCGCTCGCCGCCCGCCAGCTAGCCGATCGGGCAGCTGATCCCCGTGCCCTTCAGGCCACAATAGCCGCCCGGATTCTTGGCAAGATACTGCTGATGGAAATCTTCCGCGTAATAGAATGTCTCGAGCGGAGCGACCTCGGTGGTGATCCGTCCCAGACCGGACTGATTGAGCGCCTGCTGATAATCCGCCAGGCTCTTCTCGACGATCTCACGCTGCGCGTCATCGACGTAGTAGATCGCACTGCGATACTGGCTACCGATGTCATTGCCCTGACGCATGCCTTGCGTCGGATCGTGCGCTTCGAAGCTGGCACGCAGGATTTCCGGCAGACCGATGACCGTCGGATCGAACACCACACGTACCACTTCGGTGTGTCCGGTCTTGCCGGTACAGGTCTCCTCGTAGGTGGGGTTCGGCGTATGGCCGCCAGCATACCCGACGGCCGTCACCACGACGCCCGGCAGCTGCCAGAACAGACGCTCCGCGCCCCAGAAACATCCCAGTCCCAGCACGATCTCCTCACATCCCTGGGGATAGGGAGGTACAATCGAGCGCCCATTGACGTGATGGGTACCCGTTATCTGCAGCGGCTGTTCGCGCCCCGGCAAGGCATCTTCTGCCGAGGGAATGGCCTGCTTGTCTTGCGTCTTCCACATGGCGGACTCTCTCCTGTGTCGCGTCGTGCAATCGTGTATAGGTTCAATGATGTCATCTCTGCCCCTCAAGATCTGCCCCTGCCAGCCCAACACCGCTGAGGCACGACGCTACGTCGATTGCTGTCAGCCGATTCATGCGGACATCACCCGCGCCGAACGCCCTGAGCAATTGATGCGCGCCCGCTACAGTGCCTTCTGCCTCTCGCTGAGCGACTTCCTCATCGACAGCTGGGACGCGGCACATTGCCCAGCACGCGCCGACCTGGAAGGTGCTGGCCCGCAATGGCTGGCGTTGGAGATTCTGGACAGCGGACAAGATGCCGATACCGGCATGGTACGCTTTCACGCCTCCTTCTTCGAGCAGGGAAAGTTCCAACGATTGCAGGAACTTAGCCGATTTCATCATGATGGTCATCACTGGCGTTATGTCGACGGTGATGCCGAGTGGCAGACATTGACGCCAGGGCGCAACAACCTGTGCCCCTGTGGCAGCGGCAAGAAGATCAAGCGTTGCTGCACTGCATGACGCTGACCATCAGCGCCTGGTGCTGACGCGCACGATCTCTGGCATAAGCCCTGCAAGCCCTATAAGACGCGCCCTGCGAAACGCCCTGCAAAACGAAACAACCCCCACCGACGCTATCGATGGGGGCTGAATCTGTGGCAATCAATTGGCCTGGCGTGTCATCTGTCCTTGCCGACTCTGGGCGCCAGTTCACTGCGACCCAATGAGAAGCTGTAGAGCAGATCCACGGCCTGCGCCGTACCGGACACCGCTTCGGCATACAGATTGCGGAACAGCTTGTAGCGCAGCGTCAGCTCCGCGATCGGCGAGAACAGCCCGACGCCGTAACTGAGCTTCAGATCCGGGGCGATATAGCCGCTGACCACCACCTGGCTGTCATCCCCGCTGCCGGAACTGTCCAGACTCAGATCCCTCACGCCGAAGGTTTCCCCGATCTGTCCGACCACCTGGCCACTTTGCGCCAGCGACATGCCGATCAAGGCGGACGTGACCGCACTGTCACTGCTGGTATCACTGTCCAGGCCTTCGCCGCGCAGCAGATAGCTCAGTGCCGATGACTCATCCATCGTCGGGTCCGAGAAGATCTCGATGCTGGGTGAGGAGGCAAGCCCCGTCACACGCACCCCTGCGGTCACGTCGTCCTCGGTGTTGTCAGGATCACGGATCGCCTCGATATTCAGACGCGGACTCGAGGGCGGACCGGCCAGCAATACCTGCCCCTTGCTGATCTGCAGGTCCTGCCCGAAGCTCTTGTAGGTCCCGTCGACGAGATTGACCTCACCGAAGACCTGCACGCCGCCCTTGGACTGACGCACATCGAGATCGCCTCTGAGCCTGGTCTTGAGCCCCATCGCCTCCAGACGAGCATCTGGCCCGATATGGATACCGATCCTCACATCCAGCGCCATGCCGGCCTCATTGAGCGCCTTGGCGGTATCGCTGCCATCCGCCAGCTCAGCCGGGTTGGAGGTGTCCTCATCACTGGGGCGCTCGATGATGATGGTGTCACTGGAGGGTGACACGGCAGACGGCGGCACCTGATCCACTTCGATGCGTGTCCACGGCACATTGACGTCACCTCGCAGTTTGAGCAGCGTGGGGCTGGCATTGATCTCGAGATCCGGTGCGACACGCATGCGCCCGATCCCGGCGATATTGAGCTCGAGCGGATTCTTCGCACCGTCGAGATTCACTGCCGCCGTCCAGTCATCCAGGGTCGGCCAGGCCGCCTCGCCATCGATACCCCAGCGCGCATCATTGCCCACCAGATACCCTTCGATATCGGCACTGTTGCCATCGAAGTCGACGGTGAACTGGGCATCCGACAGCGACACCGGCAGCCCCTCACCCTGTACCTTGACGCCGGTCAGCGCGATCGGGCCGGTCAGCGACGGCAGGCTCAGATTGCCGCCGACCTTGACGTCACCCGCCAGCTTGCCCTCCAGCTGAGTCATGCCCGCCACCAGCGGACGATACGGTGAGAGATCGATGTCGCGGATGGCCAGCGAGCCATCCAGCTGACCTGCGCCCGCCGGGTCGAGGACCGACACGGTGAGCCCGATGCCGCCAGCACTGTCGAGGCGAATCTGGGTATCGAGATCAGCCTTCTCGGGCGTGGCCTCCAACGCCAGTTGCAAGGTGGTTTCCGGCAGCGACCAGGCATTGCCATCGGCGTCTTCCCCGGCCAGTGTCAACTTGCCTGCCAGCTCCGCATCCGCATTCCAGCGTTGGCCACCCTGCTTCCAGCTTGCCGTGATCTTGCCGCCCGTGGCACCACCGATGGTCCAGCTCTCCGGCATGGCGCTCTGGGCCATGTCCAGGGGAATCCCCTCGAGCGTCACCACGGCCTGGCCGTCATTGCCCGCACTCAAGGGCTCGGCGACACAGATCTGCCCCCCCTGTTCCCGACTCAGACAGAATGGCTGCACCAGCACGCTGCCCTTGGCGAGATTGGCATCGAAGCGTGCCGGCGTGTCGAAGTTGAAGTCCCCGAAGTCGGTATTCGCCGTCAGCGGAGACAACGCCCCACGATAATGCTCACGCGCCTTGTCGAGCCCGCCCTTGAGGGTCAGTCCCAGACGGGACAATGGCATCTCGCCGGCCATCTCGGTATCGAACTGCAAGGTGTGATCGCTCAGGAAGCCCCCCAGCGTCAGCGCGACCGTCGCGATCTGCTGGCCGCCAGCCCGAACGCCGTCGGCATTGAGGGCGATATCCAGTGCCGGGTCATCCACACCACGCTTGCGGGCATCGACCCCGGCAGACAGCGCCATGTCGGAGATACGATTCTCCCCGATCTGCAGGCGTCGTCCCGTGAAGTTGCTCGCCAGTCGCGGCTTGTCGAGGGTGCCCGTGGCATCGATCTTGCCCTTGAGCTCACCCGCGACATCCGGCATCAGGGTCGAGAGCGCCGGGAAATCGATATTGGCGGCAAGCGTGATGGTCTTGGCAATCTTGCCGTTGGCGCTCAGGCGGTTCTGCCCCTGGCGCAGCTCCAGCGCGTCGACGTTCCACTGCATGTCGGCATTGCCTGAAAGCTTGCCGGTCAGCGTGAGCGGCCGCTCGAGCAAGGTGCCATGGATATCCAGCTTGCTGACATCGACGGCCCACGGGCCTTGCAGTGGCTGATGGAAGCTGGCCGCGAGATTGCCGCTCAGCTCACCGCGCACGGCTTTCTGCCCGCCACCGGTCGGGGCCGGCAGCAGATCCTCGGGATGCAGCTTGTCGAGCGCCAGCTGGGCCACGACCCGGAGTCCTTCCTTCCACTGGATCTCACCGCGGGTCGTCGCGGAGCCCCGCTTGAGCGCGATCTTGAGCGGCTGCCAACGGTAATGCTCGAGATCGCCGTCGCCTGCCAATGACACGGTGGCACGCGGAATGTCACGGCCCTCGATGATGGCATCCAGCGTGGTCGTATAGCCTGACAGTGAGCCCTTGGCGACCAGTGCCAGATTCTCGACGAGATAGTCAGGCGTGAAGGAGGCAGACTGGCTCTTGGCGATGTGCTTGGCTGCGTTGTTCTGATGCGCAGTCTGGGCCTCTTTCTGAGGCGCAAGAGCAGTATCACCCGCTGCGTCACTGGCGGCGGCAAGGGGCCAGGTGATCCGCTCGGCGCTCAGACGCGCCTCGAAGGGCAGATCACTGTCCAGCACATCCGCGCTAGCCACAAGCTCGGCGGCCAGTGGTCCGTCGGCCTTGAGAGAGGCCTCAAGATCCGCCAGCGAGCCCTCAAGCGACAGGCGCAGCCTTTCATGACGCACGGGGTCGATCAGGGTCTCGGCATTGAGCGTGGCGCTCAGGGGATACTCGTCCTTGAGCGTGACCTGCGCCACGAGATCGGCATTCATGTCACGCGAGTCGACCTCGAGACGCGAGAGCGTGATGTCATGCCCTTCCGCCTTGAGCGCCAGCGACAGACGGCTGACCTCATACGGGCTCGGCCCTTTGAGCGCAAAGTCTTCAATGGCCAGATCAGGGACCTCGATGGTCAGCGGAATATAGACCTCCGGCAAGGCGATGCGCCCGGCCTGCGCTGTCTCATCTGAGGTCTTGTCTGCAGTCTTGCCAGCCGGCTCTGCGGCATCATCCGTGATGGCCTTGTTCGAGATGGCCCTGGCGGCGGTCTCGGCTTGAGGCGCCACCCTCTGAGCGTTGACCACTGCGCTCGCCGCTTGCTGCGCCTCAGGCGTGAGGCTCACCCCCTCGAGACCCACAGTGTCAGACGTCGCTTGAGCCGCGACGGCATCAGCCGGAATGAAACGACTGGTGATCAGGCGTGTCTCGCCCAGCGTCAGCGTACTCACCGATAGCGCGGCCGAGGTATGGAAGTGATCGAAGGTGACGCGACTGCCATCCGCCAGCGACAGGGCGAAGTCATCAATGGCGACCTTGCGCACCTCGATGGGAATCGGCACCACGATGGGCAGGTTGAGACTCTCACCGCTCTCTGGCTCAGGCTCCTCGCTGGCACCGCTATCACTCAGGGTGATAGCGAGCCCGCTGGACTCAAGCGACTCGAGACACAGCTTGCCCTGGAGCAGACAGTCTTCCCCCCAGGCCAGCGACAGGGAGTCGGCGTTGACGGCCAGCCCCGGCAGGTCCAGCGAGACGTCCTTGAGCGACAGCGCTTCCAGCGGTGAACCTGAGGCCTGCGAATAATCGATGAAGCCACGTGAGCGTGCCTGATCGAGCACGAGCCCTGTGCCCCACGGGGACAACACGCCCCCGACCAGCAGCATCGTCAGCCCGATCAGGAACACGAGCAGCCATATCAGCAACCGGATGATCAGGCCGCCCCGACGTACATAGGGATTAGACAATTCCAACATCTCCATATCTTTTATCAGCTCACCCACCCAGCTGATTGAGCTGAACAGGCGCTTGCTGCGCTTGAGAGCCGATCACGCGTCCATACAGCGATCACACTTCCCGGCTTCAGGAGGCACTCCGTCTCGCCCCCTGATCAGACCTGCGGATCAGACCTGCGGATCAGAACTCCGGCCCGATCGAGAAGTGAATGCGATAATCGTTGTCATCGTCATCGAAGGGATGAGCGATATCGAGGCGAATCGGGCCCACTGGGGAGATCCAGCGAATCCCCATGCCCGCCGCCGTCTTGAGCTCCAGGGCATCCCAGCCATCGAAGGCGTTGCCAGCGTCATAGAAGGCCGCGCCCCACCAGTCACCGGTCAGGCGGTAGTCATATTCCAGACTGCTGGTCAGCAGGGAACTCCCGCCTTCATCATCCCCGTCATCATCTTCCGGCGAGAGGCTCTCGTAGGAGTAACCGCGAACACTGCTGTCGCCGCCAGCATAGAAGCGCTTGGAGTTGGGCATGCCGTGGAAGTTATCGGTGTCGAGATTACCGATACCGGCACGCGCCACGAAACGGTGATTGTTGCCGATGGAGCGGATCCAGTTGGTATCGAACTGGGTCCACACGAAGTTTTCATCAGATCCCCAGATCTGATTGCCGTACTCTACCGTCAGCTTCTGACGATCCCCCCACATGGGGAAGGCCTTGGGACGAGTTCGTGTCCGCGTCCAGCTGACCCCCGGATACAGCAGAAACACCTGACCAGTATCTGAGGCGATGGTGAAGTCGTCATAGCTCGCGCCCAGGTAAATCTTCTGCTGCCAGCCATTGTCGAATTTCCACTCACGCCCGAAACGCACTGTCGTTTCATTGCTGGTCTCATCATCGTCGTCGACGATGGCCACCCCGTACTCCAGCACATAGCTGTCCTTGAGCGGGTCAGCCAATGGCATGCGGTATTCACCCTCGAAGGTCTGCTCCGGTGAGGAGAGGAACAGGCTGTTGGTCATGCTATGGCCATAGCGATTGACCCACGGCATCTCCCAGCTGAACTGCAGGCGTGGCCCGACATCCGTGGCGTAACCGATGCCCGTCTCGAACTTGTGGCGGTCGGCGGGAATCAGGCTGATATCCACGGGAATGATGGGACCGTTGGCCGTCTTGACCGCCGCCTCCAGCGCATCGCCAGTCAGTACCGGCGTGTCGCTGCCGGAGGCTTGATCAGTACCCGCTTCACTCGCAGCACCGCCGGCGGCCAAGGTCGCCTGCCCGGGAGGCACCGACGAGGCTGATCGTGAGGACGCGCCAGCACGACGATTCGTCTCTGTGTCACGGTCTTTCTCACTGCCTTTTTGACTGTCTTGCTCGACGTCAGTCCGCTCGACATCGGCAAGCCATGACCCCTCATACCCCTGTGCCTCGGCATAGGCTGTCTTGACATTGCGCGTCTTGATCTTGCTGTCAGGGCTGGTGGTCTTGAGTTCGGCGCCCGGATTGAGCTGTGGCTTGATGGCGGCCGAGCGGAACCAGCCTGCCTCACTCAGCCGCTGGTTGAACTGGGTCAGCTTGCCGGCTTCGTAATAATCCCCCGTCTGGAACGGCTGCATGGCCTTGACGCGATCCAGCTCTATCTGGCTGTTGAGATAGGTGATATCGCCGAAGCGGTAACGCTGACCGCTCTGCATGACCAGATAGATGCGTGCCGAGTGCAACCAGGGGCGCACCTCGATGCGCTGCTGGGAGAAGGAGGTATCGAAATAGCCGCGCTCGAGACTGAGCGACGCCAGAGTCGACTTGAGGCTGTCGTAGCGTGAGTGACGCAGCACATCGCCTTCCTCGAGGTTGGCATCGGCCAGCGCCTGCTTCATGACCTTGTCGCGCGCGGCGTCGCCCTCGAGTCGCAGCTCCAGTGTCTCGATGGTGACCGGCTCACCGGCATCCACCGTCACCACCACATCATCGCCCCCCAGCAACCCCTTCTCGGGATAGCGGAGAGTGATCTGGGCATCGTAGTAACCGAAGGCCTGCAGCGCTTCCTGGATGCGCCGGATGATCTCGTCCTCGTAGCGCTCGGCCGGGACATCCTCCTCCAACGTCAGCCCCGCCAGATAATTGACCACGTTGGTGGCAGCGGCGCCTTTCAGCCCTTTCACCGCGGCATCCAGCGCCAATGCCTGTGGTGCCAGCAGCAGGCCGGTGCACAGGACCAGCGGCTTGCTCCAGCGCAGATAGCGGCGTGCAGCGTCGTTGCTCAACACCTTGCCTCGAGGCTCGAGCGAACCCGCTCTCCCATTCTTGTCGCCACTCATTGCACGTCCCTTGTTAGGTACTCATGCGAGTACTGTCCATCACTGTTACTGACCATATGTCATCTGCCGCAGGCCGGTTCGGGGAGGTTCGTGTCCTTCACGGGTACGTGACCCTCCAGGATTCCATCACTGCTCAGCGCTCCAGGCGCGCGACTCGCTGCTCCAACCGGGACAGCTGACTCAACATGGACGCCACGCGGCCACTCAACTGCCGACGGCTGGCATCCAGGGAGCGCAGCTGCTCATCCTGCGTGGACGCCTCACCCAGGGCTTCCAGCCCGGCGCTGAGCGCCGTCTGCTGGCGTCGCAGCTCCCCCAGCTGGGAAGACAGCGACGTCTGGGTCTTGCTCAACGGCGCGAGCCGGGCGTCCACCAGCCCCGTCAGGGACGCCTGCTGCTGCTCGAGCTTGCGACGCAACGCGTCCAACGCCTCCTGCTGGGACTGCTTGAAGGCCGTCAGCGCCTGCGAGCTTGCCTGGCGATCCTCTGTCGTCGCCTCATCCTGCGCTTGCCTGAGGGCGTCCCACTGCGAGGCGAGACGCTCAAGCTGCGCGGCCTGCTGATCCAGGCGGCTGGACTGATCGCTCAGGCGTTGCTCGAGTCGGGGCAGCGACTGCTGCTGCGCTTGCTCGACTGCCTTGAGCTCGGTCTCGAGATGGGCCAGGGTGTCAGCCTGTGCGTCGAGGCGTGCCTTGAGCGTCGCACGCCCATCCCGGCTCAAGGACTCAAGGGCACTGACGGAGCCCTGCAAGGCACTCAGCAAGGTGGTGCGGTTGTCACCCGCCTGGCGTAGTCCCTCGAGCTGGGCCTCGGTGGACTCGGCAAGCGCTGCGAGACGACTCGCCTGCGCGTCCTGCGATGCCGTCAGCGTGTCCGAGAGCGCGGCAAGACGCTCCCGCCAGGCGGCCTGCTGTTCAGCGAGGCTGTCGGCAAGGGATTCATCGGTCTGCGTGAGGCCGTCGATGCGCGCACTCAGCGACTCGTCCACCCGCGTGGTGAGCTGGGCAAGCCGCTCATCCACATCCCCCAGCAGCCGGGCGTCGTTCTCGACATCGCCCTTGAGTCCCGAGACCTGACGACTCAGCTGATCACTCTGCTGGCCTCGCATGTCCTGAAGCTGCTGCAATTGCCATTGCTGCCAGGCGACCACTCCTCCCAGTGCCAGCACGCACACCCACAGCGGCCAACGACGCGGGGGCGGGGCTGCATCAGGATGACGGGCCAGCGCTTCATCACGCCGTGCTATCAGTGATTCATCCCGGGAATTGTCCATCGAAGGTTCCGTAGTGTCCTGCCGCATACTGGCTCCATGACTGGCACATCGACTCAAGGTTCCAGCGACAGGCGTCGGCATCATCCGCGGCAAGGCCCGAGCCTCATGCGACACCTGGAGGGAAAACGCCCGTATCCCGCTGATTGACTGGCCGGTTTTTAAGTTGCCGGCTCTGCCGAGTCTAACAGCAGACCCCGGCCATCTCATCAGGTTCCCCGGCAGCACGGCCCGCGGTCCCTCTCATGTAACCGCACTGTACCTTACCGCCAGACGGCGACGTCGCCCGCGATGCCTGACATCGCTCACCGACATCCTTCGGTGCTTTCCCGCCAGCAGGTCCCGGCGGCGTTGGCCTGCAGGAACACGAGTGCTATAGTGCAAAGCACTGCGACTCTCGCAGCCTCTGGCTTCGTAGCTATCTGGATTCACAAGGTTTTTCACGCTAATTGCACATTTTCCATCATGTGCTGGCTGAATGGATCCCTGGCGATTGTCTCCTCGTCGCCTGACGTCGAAGAGAACACTGAAGGAGGCTTGAAAGCCTTCATGCCTGCCCCAACGAAGTCAGAGCAAGATTCTATTGGTGAGGAAAAGGAGCTTATCCCCCATGGCATTTGAACTCCCGGCACTGCCGTACGAAAAGAACGCACTCGAGCCGACCATCTCCGCCGAGACCCTTGAGTACCATTACGGCAAGCATCACCAGGCCTACGTCACCAAGCTCAACAGCATGGTCGAAGGCACTGCGGACGCAGAGAAGTCTCTGGAAGACATCATCCAGAGCGCTCAGGGCGGCCTGTTCAACCAGGCAGCTCAGGTGTGGAACCACACCTTCTACTGGCACTGCCTGTCTCCGAACGGTGGTGGCGAGCCGACAGGCCCGCTGGCAGATGCCATCGTGGCCAAGTGGGGCTCCGTCGCTGACTTCAAGGAAGCCTTCAACACTTCCGCTGCCGGCAACTTCGGTTCCGGTTGGACCTGGCTGGTCAAGAACGCTCAGGGCGAGCTGGAAATCGTCAACACTGACGACGCAGACACCCCGATCGCCAAGGCAGGCCAGACCCCGCTGCTGACCGTCGACGTCTGGGAACACGCCTACTACGTCGACTACCGCAACGCGCGTCCGAAGTATCTGGAAAGCATCTGGAACATCATCAACTGGGACTTCGCTGCACAGAACTTCGCAGCCTGAGACACCCGGCATGAGTGATGGCACCTTCACTTCACTCTCACATCAGACGTCATGGATGATATGACCTGACAGTGACGTTCGAGTGAGAGGATGGTGCAAGGAAAGACCCCGCCAATCGGCGGGGTCTTTTGGTTTCTGGCTCCCCTATCGCCTGATGATCCTTTACGAAGCGCGCTTGCAGATGACATGCCGCCTCGCCATTTGCTAGCCTGCAAGGTAGAACATTCACTCTACTCTTCCGTCATCCTCAGAGGGAACGTCATGCCATCCGATATCACCTCCTCGTTACCCGACACCATGCTCGCCATCGTGACCACCGGCCACGGCGGCTATGAACGCCTCGAGGCGCAAGAGCGGCCTGTCCCTGTGCCAGACAAGGGGGAAGTGCTGATCAAGGTACTGGCGGCTGGCATGAACAATACCGAGATCAATACGCGCCTTGGCTGGTATTCCTCCAGCATCACCACGGCCACGAACCAGGCCAGCAGCCAGCACGACACCTCGCCTGGCGAGACGACAATCGACAAGCCGGTCCCGCCTGAAGGTGGCTGGAAAGGCGAGACGCCCTTCCCCCTGATCCAGGGAACCGACTGCTGCGGTGAAGTGGTCGCGCTCGGCGAAGGTGCCGACACAGCGCTGCTCGGCAAGCGCGTACTGGTGCGGGCCTGCATGCGCAGTGCAGGCTGGGAGTCACTGGAAAACGAATGGATGGGCTCTGACTTCGATGGCGCCTTCGCGCAATTCGTCAGTATCCGGGCCAGTGACGTCTTCCCGGTCGAATGTGACTGGAGCGACGTGGAACTGGGCTCACTGCCCTGCGCCTATGGCACAGCGGAGAACATGCT
Organism: Cobetia sp. 3AK; assembly: GCF_029846335.1. Taxonomy (NCBI): domain Bacteria; kingdom Pseudomonadati; phylum Pseudomonadota; class Gammaproteobacteria; order Oceanospirillales; family Halomonadaceae; genus Cobetia; species Cobetia sp. 3AK. The sequence continues at coordinate 307,999 of NZ_JARWKR010000004.1, forward strand.
GGAACAGGCCGAGCTCACGTCCGGCGAACGCGTACTGGTCACCGGCGCGTCGGGCGGCGTGGGCTCCGCCACCCTGCAACTGGCCAAGCGACGTGGCGCCATCGTCTATGCAGTGGCAGGCGCTTCCAAGCATGAGGCCCTGCGCACGCTGGGGGTCGACAGACTGTTTGATCGCCATGCGGACCTGGTCGCCGAACTCGGGCAGGAATCCGTCGATCTGGTGGTCGACAATGTCGCCGGCGATGACTTCCCGGTGATGCTCAAGCTGTTGTCACGTGGAGGCCGGCTGGTGACCACCGGCGCCATCGCCGGGCCCATGGTCACCCTGGACCTGCGTGATCTGTACCTCAAGAATCTCCGCCTGCTGGGCACCACCGCCTGGTGCAAGGCGACCTTCCCCAATCTCGTGCGCTACGTGGAGCGCGGGGAGATTCGCCCCTTGATCGCGGCGAGCTTCCCGCTGAAGGATATCGCCAAGGCCCAGAAGGCCTTCCTCGAGAAGACCCATGTCGGCAAGTTCGTGCTTGAGCCCTGGGCCTGATGAGCCACAGGAGTGACCAAGGAAAAGGCCCCATCCGTTGCCGGATGGGGCCTTTTTCATGCCAGGCGAATGTCATGCACATTCGTCAGGTGCCGAGACGGTGTCACGGCGTCGCGCGACGCCCGATGCCTCGGTAGGTCAGCCCCTGGCTGGCCACGTAGCTGGGGTCATAGATATTGCGACCGTCCAGCACCAGCTTCGCGCCCAGCTCACGCTTGAGACGCTGCCAGTCCGGATTCCAGTAACACTTCCATTCCGTGACCAGCATCAGGGCGTCCGCCCCTTCAAGGGCGTCGTACATGTTGCCATCGACCAGCTCCAGCAAGGGGTGTGCGCCACAGGCCTCGCCCAACGCGGACAGCGCCGCCGGATCATGCACACGAACGCGCACGCCCTGAGCCCACAACGCCTCGAGCAGCGTCAACACCGGCGCATGGTCGATACGCGCCGTGCCCGGTTTGAACGCCGCCCCCCAGATGGCGATGGTGCGACCGCGCAGCTCGCCATCGAAGTGCTGCCACAGCTTACGGAACAGCGTCTCCTTCTTGGCCTCGTTGATGTCGAGAACATGCTCGAGCAGCAGCGATTCACGTCCGGTCTCATGCTGGACATCGGCCAGACGCATCAGGTCGCGCGAGAAGTTGGGACCACCGAAGCCACAGCCCGGATACAGATAGCCGAAGCCGATGCGCGGATCGGCGCCCATGCCCTGGCGCACGTACTCGACGTCCACCTCGAGGGAATCCGCAAGCCCGGCGACTTCGTTCATGTAACTGATCCGGGTCGCCAACATGCCATTGATGGCCAGCTTGGTCAGCTCGGCGGCGCGGCGCGGCATGATCTGGAAGACATCTTCCCGACGATTGAAGGCGCGCAGAAGCTCCTGGACGCGACGTGTCGCGACCTCGGACTCGCTGCCCAGCAACCAGCGCGCGGGGCGCTCGAAGGTCGCCAGTGAGCGCCCCTCTTCCAGCATGTCCGGCAAGGCCACCGCATATTGATCATCCCGCGACAGCAGCGCCTCGAAACGCTCGGTGGTCCCGACAGGGAAGGTCGAATTGTTGACCAGCACCGTCGGCTCCGCGAGTGTCGCGACGACCTGCTCGATACGCGCCAGAGCCCCCTCACGTTGATCCGGCGAGACGGCCACCCAGTGCACATCGATGCGACGCAGTGAACCAAGCCCCTTCACCAGCGTCAGATCGCCACGTTCGACGTGGCGGTCCAGCCGCTCTCGCAGGCCCGGCTCACTGTTCAGCCAGTCGACCCGGTCCAGTGACTCCCAGTCCATGTCTTCATGCGGCCACCACCAGACATTGTGGCCGACACTCGCCAAGGCGGCACTGGCCGTGGCAGCCGCCAGTTCGCTTCCGTGCACCAGCACCTGCATGGCTCATTTCTCCTGATAGCGGGTCATCAGCTCGCGGAAGCCTTCCCCGAATTTCGGGTGACGCTTGGCGAAGGAAATGGTGGCTTCCAGATAGCCCAGCTGATGGCCGCAGTCATAAGTATCACCGGCCATGCGATAGGCGGCGACCGCCTTGTCATCGCGCAGGGTATCGATGGCATCGGTCAGCTGGATCTCGCCACCGGCACCCGGCGGGGTATTCTCGAGCAACTCGAAGATGCGACCCGGCAGCAGGTAACGACCGATCACCGCCAGAGTGGAGGGTTCGGTGCCCGGTGCCGGCTTCTCGACCATCCCGCTGATCATCGCGGACTTGCCCGCTTCCGGCGTCTCGCCATCGATGGCGACGATACCGTACTTGTAGGCCATCTCCTGGGGCACGTTCTCGACCATGATCTGGGCGGCATTGGTGGCTTCATAGGCCTCCATCATCCGCGCCAGGTCATTCTTCTCGAGACCTTCGCCGTCGACCAGCACGTCCGGCAACATCACCAGGAAAGGCTCGTCTCCGACGATTGGCTTGGCACACAGCACCGCATGGCCCAGACCCAGCGGTTCCGGCTGACGCACGCTGATGATCTTGACGTCATCCGGAATGATGTGACGAAGTTCCTCGAGCAGCTCGAACTTGCCCTTGGCTTCCAGAGTCGTCTCGAGCTCGAAGTGCTTGTCGAAGTGGTTCTCGATGGCATTCTTGCTGGAATGGGTGACCAGGACGATTTCCTTGATACCCGCCGCAACCGCTTCTTCCACCACATACTGGATCACCGGCTTGTCGACGATGGTGATCATTTCCTTGGGGATGGCCTTGGAGGCCGGCAGGCAACGAGTTCCGAGACCTGCAACAGGCAATACAGCCTTGCGTATCATGAAGCGTCTTCCTTGTGTCTATGTCATGGCAGATCGTGACGACTCTACCGAGTTACTGCCGCCCGGACGAGATGGCGACCGTCCTGAAATCTAGGCAGGGATTATGCCAGTTTGGCAAAAAAGTGCGAATTGACCGCAGATTTTCCACACTGGCCCGTCAGATCGGCTGTCTGAGACGTCCATGACGGGCCAGTCCACGCGAAGCCTTCGCTCCGCGGACAGGGTGCCTTCTCAGCGACGCTGGGCGCGCCCCAACAGGGCGCCCACACTGTCGCTATCGGGCGACTCTACCACACCATGCTCGGTGACGATGGCATCAATATACTCATGCGGTGTGACATCGAAGACCGGATTGAAGACCTCGATCTCATCGGGAGCGATCCTGCGATTTCCTGCCTGACGCAGTTCATCGGCATCGCGAGTCTCGATGGGGATGGCGGCCCCACTGTCCAGACTGGCATCGAAGGTGGCAAGGGGCGCCACCACCATCACCTTGACGCCATGGGCACGCGCCTGGACCGCCAGGGAGAAGGTGCCGATCTTGTTGGCCGTGTCGCCGTTGGCCGCGATGCGGTCCGCACCGACGATCAACCAGCGCACATCGTCATCGCCGTCCCTGGATTGCATGATCAGCGAGGCGGCCCCCTCCACGGCCAGTCGGGCGGGAATCTTTTCCTGCACCAGTTCCCAGGCGGTCAGTCGAGCCCCCTGCCACCAGGGGCGCGTCTCGTTGACATGGACGCGGCTGATCAGCCCCTGAGCATACGCCGTGCGAATCACGCCCAGGGCGGTACCGTGCCCCCCAGTCGCCAGCGCACCGGTATTGCAGTGGGTCATCACCTCACAGTGGGGGGTGTCGGCCGGCAGGGACGCGGCAATCACCTGCGCACCGAATTCCGCCATGCGCAGATTGTCCTCGAGATCCTGCTCATGAATGCGCACGGCTTCCCGCAACAGTGCCTCGTGGGGGGCAAGCTCACGCGTGGCGTGCGCAGCGATCACCGTACGCATGCGATCCAGCGCCCAGAACAGATTGACCGCCGTCGGCCGAGAAGCCGCCAGAACCTCGCAGGCCGCTTCCAGACGCGCCCCCCATGCCCCGCCCTCATGTGCGGCGCGAACCGCCTCCAGTGCCACACCATAGGCGGCCGCGATGCCGATGGCCGGTGCACCACGCACTACCATGTCGGCAATGGCGCGAGCCACGCCGTCTGCATCCCGCAGTTCGATCTCTCGGGTCTCGCCCGGCAGCAGACGTTGATCCAGCAGTGCCAGTCGCGGCAAGGCATCTTCGTCGCTACCGGTGGCATTGTCTGACTGGGTCAGCCAGCGAATTGGAATCAGGCTCATGACACTTCCCTGTAGGCTCACGGACAAAGGGGTTCGCACTGGAGAACACCGCGGCGCGATAATGGCTGAGGCCATCTGCAAGTTCCCGTCATGACGAGTTTTTTGCAGTTACCGCTGACCCGCGACGACAGGCGGATTAGAATGGAGGAATCGTGCCCGAGGGTGACGCGTCTGTACAGGGGCGTGCATGCTTGCGATGCACTTCCGTAACGGTAAGGATCCGATCATGAGCCATAGCGACGCCAAGCAAGATTCCACTGCCCCGGATCATCTGGGCAACGTCGATGCCAGCGAAATCGCCAAATTCTCCGCGCTCGCCAGCCGCTGGTGGGACCGCGACAGCGAGTTCAAGCCACTCCACGACATCAACCCGCTGCGCGTCGATTACATCGACACCCATGCCGGACTCGCGGGCAAGCGAGTCATCGATGTCGGTTGTGGCGGCGGCATCCTGTCCGAGGCCATGGCACACCGTGGCGCCACCGTGACCGGGATCGACATGGGCGAAGCTCCGCTGTCAGTGGCACGCCTGCATCAGCTGGAATCCGGTGTGGAAGTCGATTATCGCCAGACCACCGCAGAAGCTGCCGCCGAGGAAATGGCGGGACAGTTCGATGTCGTGACCTGTCTCGAGATGCTCGAGCATGTTCCTGACCCTTCCTCGGTGATCAACGCCTGCGCGCGACTGGTCAAGCCGGGAGGCAAGGTGTTCTTCTCGACCATCAATCGCAATCCCAAGGCGTACGCCTTCGCGATCATCGGTGCCGAGTACTTGCTGCAGATGCTGCCACGCGGCACGCATGAGTACCGCAAGTTCATCCGCCCGGCTGAGCTTGGCCGCTGGACGCGTGAAGCGGGCCTCAAGATGGAGGGTTCCACCGGCATGACCTACAACCCGCTGACCCGGAAATATCGCCTCAACACCGCCGACCTCAGCGTCAACTATCTGATGCATACGCGCCGCCCGACGGAAGACGAACTCGCATGAGTCTGCCGGCCGCACTGCCCCGTCCCGCTGCGCTGATCTTCGATCTCGATGGCACCCTGGTGGACACTGCGCCGGACCTGGCGCGTGCGACCAACGAGCTGCGTAGCCATCATGCCTTGCCGGAACTGAGCTATGAGGTGATTCGCGCCGAGGTCTCGCATGGCGGAAGCGCCCTGGTGAGACTGGCGCTGGGTCACGACATCGATCATCCCTCGCATGCCGAGGAGCGTACACGCCTGCTGGACTTCTATGCCCGTGATGTCGCGGCCCACAGCGAGCTGTTCCCGGGCTATGACGCCCTGATCGAGATCTGTCAGCGCAACGGCCTGCCCTGGGGGATCGTGACCAACAAGCCGCGTCAGTTCGCCGAGCCGCTGATCGAGTCCCTGGCGCTCACTCCGGGCTGTCTGCTGTGCGCCAATGACCTGCCCGTCAAGAAGCCCCATCCTGAGCCATTGTGGGAGGCGGCCCGCCTCCTCGGCGTCGAACCGTCACGATGCTGGTATCTCGGGGATCATGATCGCGACATGCAGGCGGCGCGCGCGGCGGGCATGCTGGCGGTCGCCGTGCGCTATGGCTACGTCCGCGACGGGGATGATGTGGACGCCTGGCCTGCCGATGTGTGGTTCGACACCTCGGAAGAAGTCATCAATGCCGCTCTGCGCGCAGCGGAACTGCGCTGACGCGGCGCGCGATACCCTGACGCCCTGCCAATGAAAACGCCGACGGCCATGGCCGTCGGCGTTTTCATTGCAGGCAATCCTGTCAGTGACAACTTCTCACCATCAAGTGCTCGTCACTGTCACCCGCTCGGACATCTCACGTCCTGGGCGGCTGGGCATCGAACATCTCGCCGGTGCGGCCACGACTCTCCGGACCGATCAGCCACAGGTAGCTTGGCATGATGTCGGCTGGCGTACGCAGGGTATCCGGGTCTTCCGCCGGGAAGGCCGACTTGCGCATCGACGTTCGAGTCCCACCGGGATTGAGGGTATTCACGCGGACCTGACTGGTATTCTCGAGTTCCTGTGCCAAGAGCTGTGAAAAGCCTTCGGTGGCGAACTTCGAGACACTGTAGGCCCCCCAGAAAGCACGCCCCTTGCGGCCGACACTGGAACTCGTCAGCACCACGGACGCATCCCGAGACGCTTTCAGCAGTGGCAGCAGCGCCTGCAACATCCAGATAGGCCCATTGATGTTGACCTGCATGACCTGCTCCCACAACGCCGGATCATACTGCTCGAACGGAGTGATCTTGCCCAGCAGACTGGCATTGTGCAGCACCCCATCGAGTCGCCCGAATTCCTTGTCGAGCGTTTCCGCCATCTGCTGGTAATCCTTGAGCGTGGCCCCTTCGAAGTTCAGCGGGTAGATCGCTGGCTGAGGAGCCCCCAATGCTTCGATCTCGTCATAGACTTCCTCGAGCTTGGCAATGGTGCGCCCCAGCAAGATGACGGTCGCGCCATGCCTGGCATAGTCAATGGCTGCTTCACGACCGATGCCCGAGCCTGCACCAGTCACGAGAATGATTCGCCCTTTCAGCAGATCCGCTGGTGCCTGATAATCGATCTTGCATTCCGCCATGAGGATATCCCGTCCTGAACGCTGGCCTTGCCGAGAGGCTGACCCGAAGGGCAAGGCCTGAGGTGTATCGATGACATGCGGGCGCATGTCAGAACGCACAAAGCCCGCCTTGTCAGTCAACAAGTGCGGGCTTTGTCATCATCATCTGGCGTCATGCGCCAGAGGCGAGGAAATCCTTGGCCATTCCGCCGGCCTTGCTGTCGGGGTACTGGCGAACCAGTTCCTCGAGCAACTTGCGACTTTCCTGCGCCTTGCCCTGCCGCGCCTTGACGAGTCCCAGCTTGTACATCGCATCCGGCACCTTGCTGGATTGCGAGAACTCACTGATGACAGTATCAAAGGCCTGGGCAGAAGCATCCAGTTGATTCTTCGCGGAATACAATTCCCCCAACCAATAATGGGCATTGGCCGCGAGATTGGAATCCCCGTGATCCACCACAAAGGATTCAAAGGCATCGATCGCTCCGTCGAAATCACGCGACTGCACCTTGGCAAAGGCGTTCTCGTAATCCTTCTGGGCATCCCCTCCACTGGAGGCATTGGCGCTGCTGGCATTGCTGCCCGCACCACCACTGACCGCGGCTGCGGTCTGCGCATCGACCTCCTGACCGTTCTCACCGGCTGGACTTGTTCCCGAAACACGTTGCTCCAGATCCAGGTAACGTTGCTGCGACATCTCGGTGAGTCGCTTGAACTGATATTCCAGTTCATCGACACGCCCGCGCAGCCGCGCAATTTCCTGGGCCTGCTCATCAAGCTGGTTGAGAAGGGTCAGGGTGCCGCCACCACTCAAGCGAGTGTTGGCCTGCTGATAAAGCGAGTTGGACTGTACGGTAAGGTCTTCCACTGCGGGTGCGGCTGCAACTGACAACGGAAGCGCCAGGGCTCCCACACCGCACAACCATTTCAGGCTGTCTTTCATGCTGTCGGCTCCGCCGAATCATCATGTTGCCGTGCGAGAAGGCCCGAGCCTCAAGGTTGCCCTTGCGACTCAGGCCTGCTCAACACAAGTTTCAAGCGTCTCTGTTATCCCGCAGGGACCTCAGAGAGATTGCCGAACTCAGTAGTCGAAGACCACACGACGGTTCTTGGCATAGGAAGATTCGCCGTGACCTTGAACGGCCGGACGCTCTTCACCGTAGGAGACGATCTCGATCTGGGACGGAGACACACCCTGAACGGTCAGGAAGCGTGCGACAGACTTGGCACGACGCTCGCCCAGACCCAGGTTGTATTCACGAGTACCGCGCTCATCAGCGTGGCCTTCCAGAACGACATTGGCGCTGGTGTTGGCTTTCAGGTACTGGGCGTGGCCCATCAGGACGCTTTCGAATTCAGGACGGATGGTGTCCTTGTCGAATGCGAAGTAGATGGTACGCACGTCAGGCATGGAAGCGTTGCTCATCTGGTTGCCGTTGGTGTTGGCACCAGAGTTCATGCCGGCAGTGTTGGCACCGCTGTTGGCTGAATCCATGTCGCCGTCCTGGGCGCCACCGCTGCTGGAACAACCGGCCATGACGCTCAGGGACAGGGCAACCAACAGACCTTTTGCATACGGGGTGAACTGCATTGTAAAACTCCTTGCTCTAATGAAAACGAATGCCAAGCCTTTCTTTGTGACTCGGATGCATTCTAGTGGTTTAGTTCAGGAACGGCGACCACGCAGGTTCACGCACTTCGCCTTGTGGTGACGGCAGGGAAAATTGTGCTCTTCCATCTGCCGAGACCTCGCCCAGGACCCCACGGGTTCCTTGCTGAGTGGCATATATCACCATAGTGCCATTCGGTGCAACACTTGGAGATTCATCCCACTGAGTATCCGTGAGGGATGTCACTCGACCACTCTTCAGATCCTGCTTGGCAACCTGATAACCGTTGCCGGAGCGATTGATCATGAACAGGGTTTCCCCATCGGGCGACACACGCCCACGGGAATTGTAGTTTCCGGTAAACGTCACGCGTTCAGTACCACCGGAAAGATCAAGACGATAGATCTGCGGCGAGCCGGCACGATCAGACGTGAAGACCATGCCACTGCCATCCGGCAGCCAGTCCGGCTCGGTATCGATCGCAGGATTGTTGGTCAGACGTTGGAATTTGCGTGACGCGATATCCATCACATAAATCTCGGGCTGACCATCCTTTGACAATGCCATCGCCAACTTGCGGCCATCCGGAGACCAGGCCGGAGCACCATTGATGCCACGGAAACCGGTCAGTTTGGCACGACGACCACTTCCCAGCTCCTGAACATAAATCGCAGGCCGTTCTGATTCGAAACTCACGTACGCCAGTTTCTTTCCATCCGGCGACCATGCAGGAGACATGATCGGTTCATCGGATGCAAGAATCTCCTGACTACCATGGCCATCCGAGTCGGCAACATACAGTGCGAAACGAATGTTGTCACCCACGCCATTGGCGGTAATGTAGGCGATTTTTGTCGAGAAAGCACCGCGAATTCCAGTGATTTCCTCAAATATTTCATCACTCATGTAATGGGCGCGCGAACGCAACTGGCCATCACTGCCTGTGATGACTTCTCCCAGCATGCGCTTGTTCCCGAGCACATCCATCAGCTCGTATTGAATGCTGTAGCCACCGCTGCTCGCATTCTTGACCTGCCCGACCACCAGATAGCTGGCGCCGAGACGCTTCCAGTCATTGACGAAGACATCCTGGGTAGTCCCCGGCAGCGCGATCAGGTTGTCACGCTTGATCGGCTCGAATTGGCCGCTGCGCGCCAGATCATCCGAGATGATACGGGCCAGATCCTGAGGGAGACTTCCCCCCGTCAGGTTCTCGAACGGCACCACGGCGATCGGCGTCGCGCTGTCATTGCCCTTGGTGATCTCGATGGTCAGGTCCGCTCGCGCCATGCTGGTCACGACCAGCATGGCGGCTGCCATCATCCATGTAGTCACTCGTCTCATCGGCCCAGGTCCTCTGGATTGAAGTACAGATTGAAGTTGCGGAACTGGCTCTTGGCTGAAGCCGGCAGGTCCTGCATCTCGGTAAACGGTGCTGCTTTCTGTATCGCCTGAATCGCCGAGCGATCGAAGGCGGCATTGCCACTGCTCTTGCTGACCGCAGCCGAAACAAGTTCCCCTGTCGGCAGCAATGAGACGCGCAGCGTCACCGTCATGCCGGGTACGGTACCTGAAGGCCGATTCCAGTTCTGCCCGACATACTTCTTGAGCAGACTCTCAAAGCCATTGGCCGCCTGTGCGGCCTGCTTGGCCCCACTGATGGCGTCACTTTCGCTGTCGATCAGACTATCCAGTGACCCGGCAGATGCCTGTGCTGCCTTCTCGGCAAGCGCTTTCTGGCGCGCGGCCTCCGCGGCTGCCTTCTTGCGAGCCTCTTCCGCTGCCTTTTCCTTGGCCGCCTTTTCCTTCGCTGCTTTCTCGGCGGCTGCCTTGGCTGCCTTTTCCTTTTCAGCCTGCGCCTTGGCCTTGGCCGCCTTTTCAGCCTCTGCCTTGGCCTTCGCGGCTTTTTCCGCCTCGGCTTTCTTGCGCGCTTCCTCGGCTGCCTTTTCCTTGGCAGCCTTCTCCGCTTCCGCCTTGGCCTTGGCCGCCTTTTCGGCTTCCGCCTTCTTCAAGGCGTCTGCCTTGGCCTGTTTTTCAGCTTCAGCCTTCTTGCGCTCAAGCGCAATCGCCTTGGCTTCTTCCGCCCGACGCGCTGCATCTGCCTTGGCCTTGTCTGCCGCCTCGGCAGCCGCTTTCTGTTCCGCCTTCAACTGCTCAGCCGCCTTGGCCTGTGCCGCCTTCTCCTGCTCGGCAGCCTTGGCCTGCTCTGCCTTGGCCTGCTCTGCCTTGAGCTGCGCGGCTTTCTCGCGCGCAGCACTCTTCTGCTGTTCTGCAGCGCGCTCCGCTTCCCGGGAGGCCTCCTCCTTGGCGCTCTGACGCTCATCGGCCTCTTCGGCGGCGTCCCGCGCCTTGCTGGCCTTGGCCTGTTGGGGCTGATTGGTCGTCGTTTCGGTGCTGACCAGCGTCGCGTTGACGATGGTCGTGCTGCTCTGATCCGGCTCGGACTCAGGCCAGCTCACCAGGGTCAGTACCAGGATGACCACATGCAGACCCACGGCCAGCACGACGGGTAATCCATAGCCTGCCCGCTTTTCGATTTCCGGCTGACTCATCCATCAGCCCTCGTTCGGCGGTTCTGAAATCAGCCCGACATTGGGAACGCCCGCCCCCTGCAGAGTGCTCATCAGCCCCATCACATCACCATATGGCGCTGTCTTGGCGCCTTTGACCAGCACGGGTGTCTTGGGCTTTTCCGACACGATGGCGGCCACCTTGCTGCCCAGGTCATCCAGGGCGACGGGAGTCCGCTTGTCCTGATCAGAGCCCAGATCGATGTAGTAGTTGCCGCTGTCATCCAGCGAGACGATCAGCGGTGTCACGTCATCAGGATTGTCGATGGGCTTGGAGGTGACCTTGGGCAGTTCGACCTGTACCCCCTGGGTCATCATCGGCGCGGTGATCATGAAGATGACCAGCAGCACCAGCATGACATCGATGAAGGGCACCACATTGATTTCAGAGGACAGCTTGCGCTTGTGCCCCCGGCTGTAAGGTCCTTTCATGCTCGACTCTCCTTTCAGGCGTCGTTGCTGCCACGGCCGTGCAGATTGCGATGCAGAATGGAGTGAAGCTCTTCGGCGAAGTCTTCATAACGGCCCAGCAGCTGATCGGCACGGCTGGCCAGACGGTTATAGAAGATGACTGCCGGAATCGCGGCAAAAAGCCCCATGGCGGTGGCGACCAGCGCTTCTGCAATCCAGGGAGCGACAGTGGTCAGAGTGGCCTGCTGTGCAGTCCCCAGTGCCTGGAAAGAGCCCATGATGCCCCACACCGTCCCGAACAGACCCACATAGGGGCTTACGGAGCTGACGGTGGCAAGGAACGGAAGATGGATATTGAGACGTTCTTCCTCGCGTGACAGCGTGACACGCATGCTGCGCTGAACGCCGTCCATCACCGCATCGGCATTGCTGGACTTGGGCTTGAGACGACTGTACTCACGAAAGCCTGCACGGAAGACGCCTGCAGCACCCGGCGTCGCCTCTTCTTCATTGGGCAATTCACGGTAGAGGTGATTAAGATCCACTCCGGACCAGAAACGCTTTTCAAAGGCGGTATACGCCTGTTTCGCTCGTGACAATGCCATCCCCCGCTGGAAGATCACTACCCAGGAGGCGATGGAAGCCGCCAACAGCAGCAACATGACGGATTGCACCACCAGGCTGGCATTCGCGAACAGCGAAATGATCGACATCGAATCTTCCACGGAAATCCCTCTTTTACTTGGTTCAGTCAGTGCCGCCGGTGAGGCGACACCCTTAACATTCGTCCGACTCCGTCGCCTGACATCCGACCAGAAGGATGGCTGCAACGGCGTCTCACTCGTTCACGCCTTGACCACGGCGACTCTCGGTCAATCTGGTATCGGTGACTCAGACCTCAAGAGCGTTCAGCAATTCCACTGGCCATCGACGCGGACGCAATGTGCTGGCATCGACACAGGCAATCACCACCTCGGCATCACTCAACATCACCCCGTCCTTCATCACCTGTTGATGAAAGACAAGGCGCGCGCCACGCAATTCACCTGCCGTTGCCGTGACTTGAAGCAGATCATCCAGTCTCGCAGGACGATGATAGCGACTGGCCACACTGTGCACGACAAGCTGGATACCGCGCTCCAGAAGTGTCTGCTGGGAATAGCCACGTGCGCGCAGCCATTCACTGCGTGCGCGCTCCATGAAGCGCAGGTAATTGACGTAATAGACGATGCCACCCGCATCGGTATCCTCGATATAGACCCGCACCGCATGATGAAAATCGCCCGTCTGCTCAGTCAACGTTTCCTCGCCGGGTCTGGATGTCTGCAGAGACGACATCATGCGTCCTCCTGCCCACCCGGCGTCAGACGCGCCTGGGTCTCACGCGGTGTGATGCCGAAATGCTGATAGGCGGAACTGGTCACCACGCGCCCACGCGCCGTTCGCATCATGAAGCCCTGCTGAATCAGATAGGGCTCCAGCACATCTTCGATGGTATCGCGCTCCTCGCCGATGGCGGCCGCCAGCGAATCCACACCGACGGGCCCGCCATCGAACTTCTCGATCATCGACAGCAGCAACCGGCGATCCATATGATCCAGCCCGTGGCTATCCACATTGAGCATGTTGAGCGCCTTGTCCGCGACATCCAGCGTCAGACGGCCATCGCCGCGCACCTCGGTAAAGTCACGCACCCGCCGCAGCAGCCGATTGGCGATACGCGGCGTCCCTCGCGAGCGTCGTGCGATCTCGCGCGCGCCATCCATCTCCACTTCCATGCCTGACAGCTTCGCACTGCGCGAGACGATACCGGTCAGCGACTCGATATCGTAGAACTCGAGGCGCTGAACGATTCCGAAGCGATCTCGCAGGGGCGCGGTCAACAGACCAGCCCGGGTCGTCGCCCCCACCAGAGTGAATCGTGGCAGTTCCAGCTTGATCGAGCGGGCAGCCGGGCCCTCACCGATCATGATATCCAGCTGATAATCCTCCATCGCCGGATACAGCACTTCCTCGACCGCCGGTGACAGGCGATGGATCTCGTCGATGAACAGTACATCGCCTTCCTGAAGATTCGTCAGCATGGCGGCCAGGTCACCTGCCCGCTCCAGAACCGGTCCGGACGTCGACTTGATGTCCACGCTCATCTCACTGGCAATGATGTGTGCCAGAGTGGTCTTGCCAAGTCCCGGGGGCCCGAATACCAGGGTGTGATCCAGGCTATCGCCACGACCGCGAGCGGCACTGATGAAGATTTCCATCTGCTCGCGCACGATCGGCTGACCGATATACTCATTCAACGTTCGCGGCCGATTGGCGCGATCGATCCGTTCTTCCGGATCATGCGTGGCCGCGGAGATCAGTCGATCCGACTCCATCATGATGCTTGCTCAGCTCCTGATGACTCATGCTGCAGACATGAATCATGTGGCGAGAGGCGGTGAGACCGAGGCAGTGAAATGATCTTGCGCCAATGCAATCAAGCGCGCACTTTCTACCCCAGTCGCCGGCCATTCCCTAGTCAATAAATCCAATCAGATCGTGCCTATTCTGTCATTCACGCTATCAGGCACGAGACACGTGCGCTAGCTGGCCATCTTGCGGGCCAACGCCGCCTTGATGAGGGCTTCCGTGGAGGCACCTGTCTCGAGTCCCGAGAGCATCTTGGCCGCCTCGACCGGCTTGTAGCCCAGCGCGACCAGAGCGGCTTCGGCGTCGGCCAGGGGATGGGTAACCGGCGGCTGTGGCTGCGAAGCGCGCGCCATTTCCGACAGACCATCGTCCTGCGGAATCGTCCAATGCTTGAGCCGGTCGCGCATCTCGATGATCAGGCGGTCCGCCGTCTTCTTGCCGACGCCGGGCAAGCGAGTCAGTGCCCGACTGTCTTCGTCGTGCACGCAGCGAATGAAATCGGCCTGCTCCATTCCCGAGAGAATCGCCAGCGCCAAGCGCGGCCCGACCCCGGAAATCTTGATCAATTCCCGGAACAGACGACGCTCCGGCTCCTTGCCGAAGCCATAGAGCAACTGGGCGTCTTCACGCACGACCAGATGGGTGAACAGCTGACAGTCCTCCCCGACAGCCGGCAGACCCAGCAAGGTATTCATGGAGGCTTCAAGTTCATAGCCCACACCTTGTACATCGAGTACCAGATGAGGCGGCTGCTTTTCGAGCAAACGCCCGGTCAGACGTCCAATCATGTTTCGGGCTGTCCTTGAGTCTTCAGTGCCGCCTGCTCATCACATCAGGTGTCAGGCGGCACGGGTTGTTGCGATGCGGGCAAGCCTACCAAAGATAACGTGCAGGCGGCATGTCCGAGTGTCACGACGATTTTGTCGCATGAATCTGACAGTCACTTGTTGCCATGAGGCCAGATGCAGGCAGCATGCGGATGCCAGCAGAACGCAAGATGCTGCCTGACATCGTGAAAACAAGCCTACAAGTGACTGAAAAATTGGAATTTATTGATAACGATAGCGTATCTGGCGCAAGCGGGCTTGTCACTTCTCGCCTGTAGAGGCCGTCTTCGGCACACGCCGGAGTCTACTCCCCACTCTCTTCAGCCCCTGACCAGACACTCTTCAGACCCTACGTGACCGGCAGACACCTCATTTGCCCGGTTCAAAGTCACGCCAGCTACTGCTGCGTCGTGCGCGGGTACTCTTGCGCCCTGCACCCGCCCCCAGGCCCAACGCCTCCAGCTGCGCGCTGCTCGGGGTCAGTCGCATGCGTGCAAAGCAATGTGTCAGCGCGATGGCCAGAGCATCCGCGGCATCCGCCTGAGGCGTTGCAGAGAGCTTGAGCGTATGGGTCACCATATGCTGGACCTGCGCCTTGTCTGCTGCACCCGATCCCGTGACAGCCTGCTTGATCTGTCGCGGCCCATACTCTGATACCGGCAGGCCGTGGTTCGCCGCACACACGATGGCTGCCCCACGTGCCTGACCGAGCTTGAGCGCGGAGTCGGCATTCTTGGACATGAAGACCTGCTCGATGGCGAACTCCGCCGGGCGATGCATGGCAATCACTTCACTGATACCGGCGTAGATCTGCGCCAACCGCTGGTCGAGGCTGACCTGGGACATGCGGATGCAGCCACTGTCCACATAGCGGGGCTGAGCCGCCGAGACGTCCAGTACGCCGTAACCGGTCAGGCGTGACCCCGGATCAATGCCAAGAATGATCATGCCACCGCCTCACGTCTCACACTCATTGCCTCTCCATCCCTGTCGTCTTTCCTGCTTACTGTGTATATAACCAGCCACAATGCCACAAAAAAGGCGGTGCGACACTGTCATTGCCTGCATCATCTGCAGGTAACAGTCTCACACCGCCTTGCCGGGGGTCACTTGCCCGCTTGCGCGGGACTCCCCCTCTCCCGGGCGCTGATGGCGCCTGTCAGGAGAGGTTGATCACCCCGGGGTCATTCGCCTGGATCAGGCCTGACCGCCTTCCTCTTCAACCTTGACCTTCTGACGCAGACGGATGTTCAGCTCCTTGAGCTGCTCACCGCTGACTTCCCCCGGGGCGTCGGTCATCATGCAGCCAGCGCTCTGGGTCTTCGGGAAGGCGATGACTTCACGAATGGTCTTGGCGCCGGTCATCAGCATGACCAGACGGTCGAGACCGAAGGCCAGACCACCATGGGGCGGCGCGCCGAACTTGAGCGCGTCGAGCAGGAAGCCGAACTTCTCTTCCGCTTCCTCCTCGCCGATGCCCAGCACTTCAAACACGGTACGCTGCATGGCCTGGTCGTGGATACGAATGGAACCGCCACCCAGCTCAGTGCCGTTGATGACCATGTCATAGGCGCGAGACAGTGCCGCTTCCGGATCGGCCTTGAGTTCTTCCGGGGTGCAGGACGGCGCGGTGAACGGGTGGTGCAGCGCGCTCAGGCGGCCATTGGCATCGGCTTCGAACATCGGGAAGTCGACGACCCACAGCGGTGCCCATTCGCGGGTGTAGAGGTTGAGGTCTTCGCCCAGCTTGACGCGCAGCGCACCGATGGCCTCGGCCACGATGTTGGCCTTGTCGGCACCGAAGAACACGATGTCGCCATCGACGGCGCCACAGCGGTCCAGCACGTCATCCACGACGTCTTCCATGAACTTGACGATCGGCGACTGCAGACCCTCGATGCCCTTGGCACGCTCGTTGACCTTGATCCACGCCAAACCCTTGGCACCGTAGATGCCGACGAACTTGGTGTAGGCGTCGATTTCCTTGCGTGACAGACTGGCACCGCCCGGCACACGCAGCGCGGCGACACGGCCCTTGTCATCCTTGGCCGGGCCGGAGAAGACCTTGAAGTCCACACCGCTCATCAGGTCATCGACATCGACCAGCTCCAGCGGGATGCGCAGGTCCGGCTTGTCGGAACCGAAGCGCTGCATGGCTTCGGAATACGGCATGGTCGGGAAGTCGCCCAGCTCGACATCCAGCACTTCCTTGTAGAGACCACGGATCATGGTCTCGGTCATGCCCATGATGTCCTTCTCGTCGACGAAGCTGGCCTCGAGGTCGATCTGGGTGAATTCCGGCTGACGATCGGCGCGCAGATCCTCGTCACGGAAGCACTTGGCGATCTGGTAGTAACGATCGACACCGGCGACCATCAACAGCTGCTTGAACAGCTGCGGAGACTGCGGCAGCGCGAAGAAGCTGCCGGCATAGGTGCGGCTCGGCACCAGATAGTCACGTGCCCCTTCCGGCGTGGCACGCGTGAGAATCGGGGTTTCGATGTCGAGGAAGCCCAGGGCTTCCAGCTGGGCACGTACGCTGTGGGTGATGCGTGAACGCAGGCGCAGCTTGTCGATCATGTCCGGACGACGCAGGTCGACATAACGATACTTGAGGCGAACTTCCTCACCGACCTTGTTGTGGTCGTCCAGCTGGAACGGCGGCGTCTGTGCGGTGTTGAGCACTTCGACATCCTTGGCCAGCACTTCGATCATGCCTGTCGGCATGTTCGGGTTCTGGGTGCCTTCCGGGCGCATGCGAATACGGCCCTTGATGCGCAGGACATACTCGCTGCGCGCCTTGTCTGCAGTGGCGAAGGCATCGACGGTGTCCGGATCGACGACGATCTGGGCGATACCGTCACGGTCGCGCATGTCGAGGAAGATGACGCCACCGTGGTCGCGACGGCGGTGCACCCACCCGCACAGAGTGACATCCTGATCGATCAGGGTCTCGTTCAGTTTGCCGCAATAGTGGCTGCGCATGTTGATTCCTTGTTGCTCAAATTCGTGATCGACGCACTGGTGCGCGTCTGTCTCAGAGGGCCTGACGCTGGAGATGCCTGCCACTCATGCATGACCTTGCACATGGATGGCAGGCATGACAGCTGGCCTGATGACGGGAGACATCAGGACGAGCTATCGCCACCTCCGGCCAGATTCTTCTTGCTGCCGGACTTGAAATCCGTTTCGTACCAGCCACTGCCCGCCAGACGGAAACCGGCTTTTCCAGCTGGTCCGTCTTGCATTCCGGACATTCCGTCAGCGGCGCGGCGCTGATCTTCTGCAACTTGTCCATCCGATGGCCACAGGCCTTGCAGTGGTATTCATAGATCGGCATGGTTTTTTCCTGACGATACTGGTCCCGAGCGCAAGAATGCGAGTCGCGGACCATGACAATGTTATGCCTTGCGGCGCCCTTGCATCAGACGTGCCGGAGACATCAATATGAGTGACATCTCAAGCACGGCTTCGGAACGCGTACAATAAGGCCAGTTGAACGTCTTTCAAGTCAAAGCGAAAGGGCCACATTATAGCGTGCTCGGCCCCTTGCGGGGCAACACCTCGATAGATTCCCGGCAATGCGCCGTCATGCCCGGCCAGGGTCAGGCCTCATTCACTGCCACCCGGCCGTCTCACGTCATGAGGACACCGATGTCTGATCCCCAACTCGCATCTGCAACTCCCCCTACTGCTTCCGCTGGTGCTGATGCTGGCCCGCAGGCCGTGATGCTCGACATGGCATCACTTGGCGACGGCCTTGACTTCAGCCGCCTGAAGGACCGGGTCAATGGGCTGGTCTGCCATGATGCCACGTTGCCCGAGCAGGTCGTGGAGCGTCTGGAGGGTGCCGAGATCGTGCTGGTCAACAAGGTACGCCTGGAGGCGCAGCATCTGGAGGCCCTGCCGGCATTGAAGCTGATCGCCGTCATGGCCACCGGCACCAACAACATCGACATGGAAGCGGCAAGGGCGCAAGGCATACGCGTCATGAACGTCGCAGCCTATGGCACCGCCTCTGTCGCACAGCACACCTGGATGTTGATGCTGGCACTGGCCGGACAACTGCCTGGCTACCAGGGAGATGTCGCGAGAGGTGAATGGCAGCGCAGCAATACCTTCTGCCTGATGGGCCGCCCCACCCTGCAGCTGGCCGGCAAGCATCTGGTGATCGTCGGCAAGGGAGAGCTGGGGACTGCCGTGGGCAGGTTGGCAGAGGCATTCGACATGCGCGTCACCTTCGCCGCGCGCCCGGGCAGTGAGTCGACGTCTCAACGACCGAGCCTGAAACACCTCCTGCCTGAAGCGGACGTCATCAGCCTGCACTGCCCACTGACGCCTGAGACACACCATCTGATCGACGAGCAGGCCCTGGCGTTGCTGAAGCCCGGTGCCCTGCTCATCAACTGTGCACGCGGTGGCATCATCGATGAAGAGGCTGCACTTGCCGCCTTGAAGCGTGGGCACCTCGGTGGACTGGCCGTCGACAGCCTGCCGGAGGAACCGCCCCGGGAAGGCCATGCCCTGCTGACAGCGCTGGCTGACGGCCGCACGGCGTCTGAGGCCGGATGGAACCTCATCGTCACGCCCCACAATGCCTGGATCAGTCGTGAAGCGCGTCAGAACATACTGGATCTGAGTCTTGCCAATATCGAGGCCTATCTCGGCGAAAACGTCTGAGACATGGACGAGGGGGCTGCACTCCGATGCCCGCCCGCTGGCAGAGGCATGGATAGACACCAGAAGGGGCCAGATGCGCAAGGCATCTGGCCCCTTCTGGTGCCGGGATTGCCGCGTCATTCAAGAGGAGTGACGCGACATCGATGGCAGCTAGCCTGAGATCACTCTTGAGTTCGCTCAGCGCAGGTGGCTGGCAAATGAAGATCTGTCGATACGGATATGCATGCCAGCGGCCTTGACGGGGTGGCCTTCGGCATCCCACGTCACTACCCGCCCGCGCGAGATGAGCAATACCCAATCAATGGCATCCGCCGCCTGATCCTCGTCATGCCGACTCGCCGACGATGCCGCATGGCCCTCGCCGCCTTGCGGCTCGATGCCCGGTTCAACCGTTAGATCAGAATGCGCATTGCAGCCCATGCTTTCGATGTGCCGCAGATCCTCCTCTCCCGGGGCGCGCATGCGGTACTGACATTCGAAGGTATCGCCGAAGGTGGTGAACACGCGGTGACGCAGGACATGTACGGCTTCCAGGTCATCAGGATGGATCAGCCGATCAAAGTCCAGCTCGCGCATCACCAGCGGCTCACGCCCTGTCGCTCCCAGCATCCGCCACAGATTGGGGTGAATGTGGATGATGCGCCCGGGAATATCCATCTCCCACAGACTGTCGCCACTGGCTTCCAGGGAGTCGAGCAAGCGCCGCTCACTGGCCTGGAGTTCCTGCTGGGTCTGGCGCAGACGTCGGTACATCTCTTCCGCCGTATTATGGGCATCATCCAGCTCGACGATACCGCATTGCCCAGGAGACTCGATCTCCGCCCCCATGCCGATACGATGCAGGCGATCCCTGAGCTCTGCCAGCGGCACGGACAGATGGCGACTGATGTGGTGGGTGCGCCAGCTCATCAGCAGGAAGAAGCTCAGATAGAAGAGAATCAGGCCGCCCACCAGCGCCATGCCGACCAGTTGAAAATTGCGCCCGATCTCGGCGGTACGCGAGAAGACGGCCGACTCCTCCACCATGCTCAACATGATCCAGTCATTGCTGCTCAGACGCTCCCAGGCCACCTTGAAGGGCTCACCATTCACCAAGACGCTTGCAGAGCCACGACGCTGCCCGAGGATCTGCTCGGACAGGGTGGCGAAGACGGGATGCCTGGACAGCTCCATCTGCGCCGGCCGCAGCACGTCCTCCTCCTGGATAATGCTGACGTCCGGCTGCTCGACCGGTGCCAGAGAGAGCAAAGATTCGCCCCTCGACGGCACCGCCAGTGAGCGCCCCTTGGCATCGTAGAGCATCGCGAAGCCGCTCCAGGGCAGTTCCATGGCCAGAATCTGGTTGACGATGACATCCAGGGTCATGTCGATGCCTACCACACCGAGAAATTCGTCACCGTCGTAAAAAGGCGTGACGGCAGACGTCATCCAGCCATTGGCGGCGGGGTCCTGATAGAGATCCGTCCAGACGGTGTGGCGCTCGGGATTCATGGCCGGTGCGGCCAGGTAGAAGAAGGAGAAGTCTCGGCAATCGTGATCGGGGGGCAACAACTCGACGAGATCCACATAGGGATAGATTCGCACATAGCAGTTCGCCAGCGTCACGAAGGTCTGGATGACCGCGGGATGGGTCGAGACGATATTGCGCATCAGGGGGTCCACGGCCGTCATTCGCAATGCCAGTGGCACATCGATCTCGATATCAGGCAGCACGGCATGGAAGCCACTGGCCTGATCCCCTTCATCCCTCTGGCTGGCCCAGGCGCCACTGCGCTCGAATCCATGCCGAGCCGCTTGCTCCGCCCTGACGGGAGAAGCACTGTCGAGTCGAATCATGCGGGCCTGTGCCGCCATGCCGGTGGAGAGATCCTGTATATGTTCCAGCTGACGATTGAGGCTCTTGGCCTCGCGCAGCATGGCCAGATTCAACTCACTGCTCGACTGCGCCTGAAGGTAATTCAGGTTGGCATCACGTATCTCGTCGTTGGACAGGAAGTACACCGCTACCAGCGCCGTCTCTACCAGCAGCAACGGGATCATGGTACTGGTAAACAGCGCGCGCCAGACCCATTTCTTGATGGTGATGGGGGTACGTTGAATTCCCGGCATTGGCGGATTTCCTGATTCCTCCATAAGTGAATCGAGTATGCGCCTTCTCTTGCCTATAGGTGGACTTCGCGCTTCAACGCTCAAACATGTCCAAAAGGTCAGACCTTGGTGTCAGGACTGCGGACAGGCGGCCAAGGCTTTGCTAGGATGCTCGCCCCCAAGGAGGCTGCATGCTTTACAACTACGGTTCCATCAATATCGATCACGTCTACCGGGTCCCTCATCTGGTTCGCCCCGGTGAAACTCTGGCGAGTCACTCCTTCCGTCAGGTATTGGGCGGCAAGGGGGCCAACCAGTCCCTCGCTCTGGCACGCGCAGGCGGAGATGTCACCCACTGGGGACGTCTCGGCAATGCCGACCGCTGGGCACTTGAGCCATTGGAGAGCGCCGGTGTCATCACGTCTCAGGTCGAACTGAGCGCCAGCGCCAGCGGTCACGCCATCATTCAGGTGGATGATCACGCCGAGAACAGCATCATCCTTTACCCTGGTGCCAATCATGGCTTCACCGACGAACACCTCTCCGAGCTGTTCTCCGGAGTCACCCAGGGCGATTGGCTGCTGCTTCAGAACGAGTGCAATGCGCTTGGCAAGGTCATCGAGATGGCGCATGCCAAGGGCATGAAGATCGCCTTCAACCCGGCGCCGATGGGTGCTGAAGTGCTGGATCTCCCGCTGGAGCATTGCCAGGTGCTGTTCTTGAACCGTGGCGAAGCGGCGCAACTGGTCGAGCTGGAAGAAAGCGCACCGGTCGACACGCTGCTCAATGCCCTGCATGAGCGCCTGCCCGCCACCGAGGTGGTGCTGACTCTGGGCAGCGAAGGCGTCTGCTATCAGCTGGGCGAGCAGCGCATCCAGCTGCCTGCCCATCGCGTGAAGGCGGTGGATACCACCGCTGCCGGCGATACCTTCATCGGCTATTACCTGGCCAGCCAGATCGATGGCATGAACATCGAAGACAGTCTGCGTCGCGCCAGCACGGCCTCCGCACTCTGTGTCAGTCGTGAAGGCGCCGCTCCCAGCATTCCGGGCAGCAGCGATGTCGCTGACGCCCTGGCGGAGTGGCCCCCCCTGGACGCATTGAGCAACTGAACGATCACCCCCCTTGAACCGGACAGGTCTGAGCCTTTCCTGAGGGTGAGGCTCAGGCCACGGCACGCTGATTGAGGTGCCGATGGCACCGGTTCATGGCTTTATCGGCAAGAGGACATCATGAAGACTCCCATCATCTTTGATACCGACCCGGGCGTTGATGACGCCCAGGCCATCGCCATCTGCCTGGCACATCCGGACATCGAATTCCTCGGCATGACGACCACCTTCGGCAACGTCACCATCGAGACCGCCACGTCCAATGCGTTGTTGCTGGGGGAGCTGGCGGGCCAGAATATCCCGGTCGCACAGGGTGCTGCCCAACCGCTGGTCAAGGACAAGTTCCCCGCACCGGCGCACATCCACGGCGCCAACGGCCTTGGCAACATGGATATCCCGGAGCCCAAGGGCAAGGCGCTGCCCATCAGTGCACCGCAGTTCATCGTCGAGCAGGTCAATGCGCGTCCGGGCGAGATAACCCTCGTCGCGGTAGGCCCGCTGGGCAACCTGGCAACCGCCCTGCAACTGGACCCGAGCATCATCACCAAGGTCAAGCAGGTGGTCGTGATGGGTGGCTCCATCCGTGAAGGCGGCAACGTCTCTCCGGTCGCGGAAGCCAATATCTTCAACGACCCGCATGCCGCCTCCAAGGTGCTCACGGCAGGCTGGCCGCTGACCATGGTCGGCCTGGATGCCACTCACCGCTGCGTGCTGTCCCCGGCACATGTCGAGCGCATCCGTGTCGCGCAAGGTGCCCTGGGCGAGGTGCTGTCCGGCAGCTATCAGTTCTACAAGGCCTTCTACCAGGAAGCTCGTGGCATCGATGGCTGCTGTCCGCACGACAGCTGTGCCCTGGCCTGGCTGATGAAGCCGGAGATGTTCACCGTCGAGCGTGGCCACCTGAGCGTCGAAGTCGAAGGGCTGGCGGAAGGCCAGACCCTGTTCGCGCCGCAAGGACGCGAGTTCCTCGGCAATCAATGGTCCCAGACACCGCTGGTCGACGTCTGCGTCAATGCCAACGGTGAGCAGGTCGTCGAGTGGATCACCGACGTGCTGACCGCCAAGGCTTCCTGAGCCTGTACTCCCGATATCTCGTGACGCACCGCGGGTCATGGCGATACCGGCTGCCCCCTGCAAGGCATGCCTTGCGGGGGGTAGCCAGTCTGCGTGATGCCTCGCCTTCTCTCCGCTTTCTATTGCCTCTCTCGTTTCTCTCGTCTTTCGCCTCTCCCACCTCGTCGATGACAGTGTTGTGGGTAGGATTGATATCTGTGCGGAGATACAGGGTAACGGTATAATAAAAGATGCTTGCAGACGCAGACAGATCGCACACTGCCAGGCCATGCTCAGCGTATGCGCGTTATCTGATAGGCTATCGGGGACGCACGACCTGCCACCCAGATGCAGTCTTCAGAATTCCATGGAGCGTTTCATGCCCTCATCGTCTCTCATGCCCGCCATGCGTGCACCGTCTCAGCTCTGCTCCGAGGGCTCGGCAGACAACGCCTGTCAGTATGACTGTCTCGTCTTCATCGGCCGCTTCCAACCCGTTCACCATGGTCATGTCGCGATCATGGAGGAGGCCCTGCGTCGTGCACGCCAGGTCATCGTCCTGGTGGGGTCTGCCTGGCAGGCGCGTTCCTTGCGCAACCCTTTCACCTTCGATGAACGCACCCGCATGATTCGCAGCTGTTTCGGGGAAGATGCCAATGCCCGACTGGAAATCGTGCCGCTGCTGGATGCTCTCTACAACGACGATGTCTGGGTGCGGGATGTGCAGCGCAAGGTGCGTGACATCGCACGCCCGCAGGCCAATCGCATGCCACGCATCGCCTTGATCGGGGCCACCCACGGCAATGACAATGCACGCTCCAGCTATTATCTGAGTCTGTTCCCGCAGTGGGAATCCGTGGCAGGGCCTTACCACGAGGGCATGGTGGCGAGCCATATCCGCGATGTGATCTTCAGCGAGCGGGCCAGAGTCGAGGACTGGCTGGACAACGAGGGACTGGAGTTGCTGCCCGGCAGCGTCGCGCAACATCTGCGCGGCTTTCTGGAGGAAACGGCATGGCAGGGTCTGGTCGAGGAGCGGCGACTGCTCGAGCAGTATCGCGCGGCATGGAGTGACGCGCCCTATCCTCCCCTGTTCATCACGGTCAATGCGGTTGTCGTGCAATCAGGGCATATCCTGCTGACCACCCGACGCGCGGCGCCTGGCAAGGGGCTTTACGCCCTGCCCGGGGGCTTCGTCCAGTCGCAGGAGCGCCTGCTGGACGCCTGCCTGCGCGAATTGAGAGAACGCGTGCGGCTCAAGGTGCCAGAGCCCGTCCTGCGCGGCTCGCTGCGTGGGCAGCGTCTGTTCGATGAGCCTCATCGCAGCTGGCGCGGTCGCACGCTGGCAGAGGCCTTCTATTTCGCACTGCGCCCGGAGCAGCAGTTACCGAAACTGCGCAGCAGTGGCAAGGACAGCGAAGAGCAGGCTCGCTGGGTGGCACTTGCGGATCTGGAGCCTGACACCTTGTTCGAAGACCACTTCTTCATCATCCAGAACTTTCTGGGCTTGCATGCGGGGCAAAGCAGTTTCTGACTCGCCGATAGAGACAGCTTTGCCAGACACGACAACGGCAGGCCAATGGCCTGCCGTTGTCGTGTCTGGGTGTGGCCTGTCAGGCCTGAAGGAAATCTCGCGGCAGATTCATCAGCTGCTTCCACAGCTTGTCGATCCCCGGCTTGTGAACCAGTGAGCAACGATAGAGACGAATCTCCAGCGGAATATCCCAGGCGTCATTGCCGGCTCTCACCAGCTTGCCACTTTCCAGCTCATCCCGGATGCAGAAGTCCGGAATCCACGCCATGCCCACTCCCTGCAACGCCATGCCCTTGAGACCCTCCGCCATCGCCATTTCATAGACGGTGCGCAGACGAAGCCGCAATGGATCATTCTTGAGCAACATCTTCACGCTGCGCCCCAGGAACGCTCCCTGTGTATAGGAGAGCAAGGGAATCGCGTCCTGACTGGTTTCGCTCTGGCCGGTCAGCGGGAAGCGTGGTTCGCCGTTCTCCAGCGGCACGCAGACCGGCAGCATGTTGACCTTGGCCACCGAGAAGGAGGGGAATGCCTCTGCATCCAGCTGCATGCTGGCGTAAGGGTCGTAATACGCCAGCATCAGATCGCAGTTGCCCTCACGCAGGGCATGGATGGCATCGCCGACATTCATGGCGGAGAGCCGCGTCGGCAACTCCCCCAGCCCTTGCTGAAGGCGCGAGATCCACTTGGGGAAGAACGCCAGCGCCAGCGAGTGTGCCGCCGCGATGTCCAGCGTCTCGTTGGCCATCCCAAGCCCCCGTAGATGGGCCAGACATTCGGACAACTGCTCGGTCAGGTTGCGCGCGGTCACCAGGAACAACTGCCCTTCCGGCGTCAGGCTGACAGGCGTGGTCGAACGATCCACCAGCGTGGTGCCCACGGCCTGCTCCAACGCGCGAATTCGACGGCTGAAGGCTGGTTGGGTCACATGTCTGAGGCGAGCCGAGGTGGAGAAGCTGCGCGTGTTGGACAACGCGACGAAATCTTCCAGCCATTTTGTTTCCAGGTTCACCCGAACTCCCATCGATATCGATCATGCCGGCAATATGCGTGAAAACCGGTCATGTAGCGCCTTGTCTCTGGCAGTGAGCTTCACGGGGGAGAATCACTACCTTCGTCGTATGCATTTGACGTATACGGCAGCGGCGATAGGCATTGGTCGTCGGGGCATCCTGCTGGTTACCCTTGTCCACCTCACCGCGCTTCAAGCGCAACAGTGTACTTCAGCCAGGAGTTCCGCCCAAGTGAACAGTGCCTCGGAAACCGCTCAGAACGCCATGCCATCCTCACAGCCCGACCTCAGCCATGCAGAGCAGGAGGCATTGGCAAACGGTTTCCGCCTCGAGAAGGATCTACTGGGACGCGAGCCGGTCCCGACAGAGGCCTATTACGGTGTCCAGACCCAGCGTGCACTCAACAACTTCCATCTGTCCGGCGTGCCGCTGTCCCACTTCCCGCGACTGGTGGAAGGCCTGGCATTGGTCAAGGCCGCTGCCGCGGAAGCCAATCACGCGCTGGGCTATCTCGAGACACGTGAGCACGATGCCATCCAGCATGCCTGTGCACGCTTGATGAATGGCGATCATCACGATCAGTTCGTGGTCGACATGATCCAGGGGGGTGCCGGCACCTCGACCAACATGAATGCCAACGAGGTGATCGCCAACCTCGGGCTGGAATATCTTGGCTATCCGAAAGGGGATTACCAGCACCTGCACCCCAACAATCACGTCAACATGGCGCAGTCCACGAATGACGCCTATCCGACGGCCATTCGTGTCGGCCTGCTGCGCAGCCACTCGATGCTGGTGGATGCGCTGAGCGAACTGGCCAATGCCTTTGCCAGCAAGGCACTGGAATTCGATGATGTCGTCAAGATGGGGCGCACCCAGCTTCAGGATGCGGTGCCGATGACGCTGGGCCAGGAATTCCGCGCCTTCGCCAACACCCTGCGCGAAGATGTCGAGCGCATCGCCAACCTCAACGAGCTGCTCAAGGAAGTCAATCTGGGGGGCACGGCGATCGGCACCGGCATCAACGCCGATCCGCGCTACAGCGCCCTGGCCATCGAGGCATTGGCACGTCGTTCCGGCATCGACTTCCGTCCGGCGTCGGACCTGGTCGAAGCGACCAGCGACATGGGGGCCTTCGTGCTGTTCCACGGCATGCTCAAGCGCCTTGCGGTCAAGCTGTCCAAGATCTGCAATGACCTGCGTCTGCTGTCTTCCGGCCCGCGCACCGGCTTCAACGAGATCAACCTGCCGCCTCAGCAGCCGGGCAGCTCGATCATGCCGGGCAAGGTCAATCCGGTGATTCCGGAAGCCGTCAATCAGGTCGCCTTTGACGTGATCGGCAACGACACCGCGCTGACCATGGCGGCGGAAGCCGGCCAGTTGCAGCTCAACGTGATGGAGCCGCTGATCGCCTACAAGCTGCTGGATTCCATCCGCCAGCTGAGCCGAGCCATGACCATGCTCAAGAATCGCTGCGTGATCGGCATCACGGCCAATCGGGATCGTTGTGCGGAGCTGGTCAACAACTCCATCGGCCTGATCACCGCCCTCAACCCCTACATCGGCTATGACAACGCGACCCGCATCGCCAAGGAAGCCCTGGTCAGCGGTCGCAGCGTATTGGAGCTGGTGCGCGAGGAAGGCCTGCTGGATGAGGCGCGCCTTGAAGCACTGCTGTCGCCGCAGGCGATGACACGGCCGCGCCAGATGAAGGATTGAAGCTGCAGCAGCGTTCCGATGACTCATCACAGATTATCCTTGCGCCAAACCGTAACGTGGTCTGACGCGCAGACTGAAATGACAAACGCCCCGCCCAGGCTTGAAACCTGAGTGGGGCATTTTTCTGCTGGATAGCGGCAAGACAAGTCGCTTCTCTTTCCTCGCTTCTCTTTCCTCGCTTCTCGCTTCTCGCTTCTCTCCAGTGTCACGCTGCTATCTGGCCTGCCCTGCTGGATCCTGCCGAGTCGTCATGTCGACCCGAGGGTCACGCGGGTAGAAGCGCTCGGGCTGCGCTTCGACGTGGTCAAAGTGCTTGGTGTTCTTGTAGGGCATCTTCATGAAGCCCGACACCCCCAGTCCGGAAATCAGTGGTACGGCGGCCAGGATGACATCCAGAAGATGCGCGAAATCGGCTTCACGCCCGGGGTCGAGCAGACGGTAATAACTGTGGATCTTGAGATGATGCGGCAATGCCTCGAAGATCAGCATTCCGGTGTGATGGATCTGATTGAGTTCCGACAGCGCGTTCATGATCTGTTCCGGCAGGGCCAGAAACTCCTCGGGATCCGGGCCATCCTCGAAATAGGAGTGCACTCGTGATTCGTCCTCCAGCTCCGGAACGGCGCTGACTTCATAGGGAAAGCGGAGTGCCTCACGCCGAGGGGAGGCTCGCGGCAGTGTGAAGGCGTCCTCGGGGTCGTCGCGCTCCAGGTGCAAGGTATCACGCGCATTGAACAGACAGGCCTTGAACACACCCTGTCGATAGATGGCACGCGCCAGCGCCACCATGTTGTTGACCGCTACCACGAAGGCGGCCTTGAGCGAGGGGTCATGCAGGTGCAGCGCCGTGTCCACGAAGATGCCCTGCGGCTCCCAGCGGATCGCCAGTCCCCCGACGATCGGATACTTCCCCAGCCGGCTCACCGCGGCCAGAAAGGCTTTCTCCGTATCTCCCATGCCCTGCATGAAGTTCTTGTAATAGCGATCCAGCTGGACGTCATTGACGGCATCCAGCGCATTGGGGTGGTCGCCGTCTTCGAGGTTGGCCTGCGCGCTGTCCATGCCATCGATCTCGAAGGCTTCCCGCAGAAAGGATTTGCGCGAGGTATAGACGACGGTGTCGATGTCGCGGGCGGCAGGCCGCACCCAGACGGGAAGCAGAGAGGGTATCGGCGATGACGGCAGTTCCGGCATGACCAGACGAGCCATTCTCGGCATCTCGCGCAGGAAGTAGTCACCCGCCTGCATGCGCAGCATCGGGTCTTCCGCCAGCATGCCATCCAGCATGCGCGCGAACTCCCGTGGCAGTCCCAGCGAGGTTGCCGGGATGGCCCGCACGCCGAAGCGACACGACTGCCCTGACGCCAGTGCATAGAGTGTCGCGGCCACGCCTTGCTCATCGAAGCGAGGCGAGGACAGCGCGCCATTGAGCTGTTCCTCGCCGATGAAGTAGACATCGCCCAGTCGCGCGTTGGTCTGCTGCAGATCATCCGACATCAGCTGCATCACATTGGTCGTGAGGTATTGCATGTGCTCGTCGAGTTGCGCGAAGACGGCACTGCCCCAGTCGATCAATGCTACCTGCTCACGCTCGGCATCGAAGACCAGGTTGGACGGCTTGATATCCCCGTGCACCACCGCGGGCGTGTCGGGGCTTGCGGATGACCCACGCAGCGACTTGAGAATCCCGGCAAGCTGACTGGCGACCCTGATCACCAGACGCGGTGACATGCGACCGTGCTTGAGCGAGTACTCCTCGAGATTGATGCCCGGCGCGCGCTCCATGACCAGTATCGACTGGCGGCGAACGCGCTGGTAACTGATCAGGCGCGGAATCAACGGATGCGCGACCTGGTCGAGCATGAAGGCCTCTTCCTCCAGACGGTCCTGCAACGCCTGAGGCAAGGTGACCCGCGTGAACTTGAAGACGTGCTCCTCTCGAATGACCGTGCCTTCGCCAGGGCGCCACCCGGCAAACACGAAGCCATAAGCCCCCTTGCCCACCAGATGGATTTCGCGATAGCCCAGCCCCTCGAGCTGGGCAATGCACAGTGCCACCCAGTCCTTGAGCTTCTTGGCATCATGATGCGAGAGCAGGTAGATGGACTGCTCTTCCGGGATATAGAACTGTTGCAGGCGCTCATGAGCGCGCGTGTCACTCATGGACAAGCGCCTCCCTCAGCGAACCCCGTCATGCCAGCGACAGCAGCATCTCATCGGGATGCTCCAGATAGTGCTTCCACAGATTGCTGAAGCGAGCGATGGTACCGCCATCGATGATGCGGTGATCCCCGGCCCAGGTGATCGTCATGATGTCGCGCGCGCAGACATTGCCGTCGACATCGAAGCGCGGCAGCCGCTGGGTACGACCGAGGGCCACGATGGCGACCTCGGGCTGATTGATGATCGGGGCCGCATAGGTACCTCCCAGAGCACCAATGTTGGAGATCGACAGCGTGCCACCCTTGAGATCCGCCTGCGGGACACGACCATTGCGTGCCGCCTCGGTCAGTCTGGCTACCTCGCGCGCGATCTCGAGGATGCTCAGGCGTTCAACGCCCTTGACGTTGGGCACCATCAGGCCGGCGGCACCATCGACAGCCATGCCGATATTGCAGCTTGCGTGATAGAGCACCTGGCTTTCATCGTCACTGAGACTTGCATTGAGAATCGGCTCTTCAAGCACCGCCAATGCCATCGCCTTCATGATGAAGGGCATCAGCGTCAGGCGAGTCCCCTCCTTGTCGGCGCGGGACTTGAGACGCGCGCGCAGCGCGAGCAGCTCGGTCACATCGAGCTCATCTCCGTAATGGAAATGGGGGATCTGGGTGCTGGATTGCACCATGCGTCGGGCCATGACGGCCGCCACGCCCTTGAGGGGGACCTGCCTGGCTTCCAGCCGCGCTGCACGCGGCTCGTGCGACTCGCACGCCACCGGCTCGGCCACCGCCACATCGGGGGAGCCCGCAGCCGCGGGGTCCACGTCCTGATGGCGTTGATCTGCAGAGGGTGCTGTCGGGCTATCTGTCGCGGAATCACGCGCGAGATAGGCGAGCACATCCTCTTTCAATACCCGACCGTTGCGACCAGAGCCCGCAATGGCGCTGATGTCCAGCGCATGCTCGCGCAGCAGACGACGAACCGCCGGCGTGGCAGGAATGCGCGCCTGGGCCGGGGACATGCCTGAGGAACAGGCAGACGGAGCGTTCTGTGCTGCAGCCGGCGCCATCCCTGCCTCCGTGACTGCCTCGTGCGCCACGCGGGATGCCTCGTCGGCCGTGTCATCGCTGTCTGGCACATAAGCGTACAAGGGGGTATGGACACGGGCGTTCTCCCCCTGAGCGTAATGGAAGCGCACGATTCGCCCGGGCTCGGAGGCCGTGATCTCGACCAGCGCCTTGTCTGTCATCACATCGACGATCGTCTGATCTTCCTCGACCTTGTCGCCCTCGGCCACATGCCAGGTGACCACCTCACATTCGACGATGCCTTCCCCGATGTCCGGGAGGATGAAATCACGCGAACGTCGTTCACTGACAGCCTCTCCAGCGGTCTGATCCGCGCTGTCGGCGCCCGGCGCCTTCGCTCCGGACGGGGCGTGATCGCCAGCCGGCGCTGCTTGTCCATCTGCCCCACCTGCTTCACCTGCCCCACCCTTCCCATCCGACTCACCCGCCTCATCCACCGCAAACAGCGGTGCATGCACCCGGGCAATCTCGCCCTCCCGACAATACAGACGAACCACGGTACCTGCGTGGGGCGCGGGAATTTCCACCAATGCCTTGTCCGTCATTACCTCGGCGACCGCCTGATCTTCCTCGATCACATCGCCTTCCTTGATCAACCACTTGACCAGCTCGCACTCGACGATCCCCTCGCCGATATCGGGCAGGATGAAATCATTCATGGCACACGTCACTCCCTGCAACTCATCACGTAAACACAAACCGACACCTGGACATGAGCGGTCTCGACATCATCGAGCCTCCGTCAGCAATTCCAGGTCCGTGCTCAGTCATTCAGGCTCAGTCATTCGAGCTCAATCACTCGGGCTCAGTAATTCAGGCTCTGCTTGATGGCTTCGTATATCTTGAGCTCGTCCGGCAGATGCTCCTTCTCGAGCACCAGCGGGAACGGTGTGTCCAGACCGGTGACGCGACGTATGGGCGCTTCCAGATACAGGAAGCAACGCTCTTGCACGGTTGCCGCTATCTCGCTGGCGAAACCTCCCGTCAGCGGTGCTTCATGACTGACCACCAGGCGACCCGTCTTGAGCACGGATTGGCATACGGTCTCGAAATCCCAGGGCAGAATGCTGCGCAGGTCGATCACCTCGCAGTCGATACCGTCCTGTTCGGCCAATGCGGCCGCCTTCTCGATGACCTCCATCTGGGCTCCCCAGCCCAGAAGCGTGATGTCACGGCCTTCACGGATAACCTCGGCGACGCCCAGCGGCAGCTCATAATCCGCTTCCGGCACCTCGCCCACGGAAGCGCGATAGAGACGCTTGGGTTCCATGAACAGCACGGGATTGGGGTCACGGATCGCCGCCAGCAGCAGACCTTTCGCCTGATGGGGGTTGCGCGGGATCACGATCTTGAGCCCGGGGGTATGCGCAAAATAGGCTTCAGGTGACTGGGAGTGGTAGAGCCCGCCGGCAATGCCCCCGCCATAGGGAGTTCGAATGGTCAGTCCGCCGACATTGAAGAGATCCCCGGAGCGGTAACGGAACTTGGCCGCCTCGTTCACGATCTGGTCGAACGCCGGGAAGATGTAGTCGGCGAACTGGATCTCGGCGACCGGGGTCGAGCCCTGCGCCGCCAGTCCATTGGCGAAGCCGATGATCCCCTGTTCCGTCAAGGGCGTATTGAAGCAACGCTCACGGCCGTACTTGTCCTGCAGATGACTGGTGGCACGGAAGACACCGCCGAATACGCCGAC
Organism: Cobetia sp. 3AK; assembly: GCF_029846335.1. Classification (NCBI taxonomy): domain Bacteria; kingdom Pseudomonadati; phylum Pseudomonadota; class Gammaproteobacteria; order Oceanospirillales; family Halomonadaceae; genus Cobetia; species Cobetia sp. 3AK. Next base: position 340,689 of record NZ_JARWKR010000004.1, read on the forward strand.
GTCCTCACCGAACAGCACCACCTGTGGATTGGCCGCCATCGCGATGTCCAGCGCGTTGTTGATGGCCTGCAGCATGTTCATCTGCTTCTTGCCTGAGCTCGCGCCGGCTGTCTCACCCGATGCGGGAGTGACGTCGTGACGGGCAGTGGTCGGAGTCGAATCGCTCATGCCGGCTGGCCTCCCTGCTGACGCTGCTGATGGGCCTTGCGGCTCTGCTCGATCTCATCGGCACTGAACCCCATGCTGCTGGCCCCCTTGGGATAGGCATGCGGGTATTTGCGGATATGCTGCTTGAGGTCTTCCATCTGCGCTTCCAGCAAGGGGGGCGGCGTGTCATAGACATCAGTGATCAGACTCTCCAGCGGAGGCGGAGCCAGTTTCTCGGCGCGCTTCATCGACTCGAGCACCTCTCGGCGCAGTTGATCGCCGGTAGCCTTCTCCTCCTCCTCGCTCCACCAGCCCTGGGCCTCAAGCCAGTGTCGCATGCGCAGGATGGGGTCCTTGTCGCGCCAGATGGCCTCTTCCTTCTTGCTGCGATAGCCCGAGGGGTCATCAGAGGAGGAATGCGCGGCCAGGCGATAGGTCATCGCCTCGATCAATACCGGCTGATTCGTCTCGACGGCGATCTTGCGCGCCGCCTGGGTGGCTTCGTAGACGGCAATCACATCGTTGCCATCCACGCGGATGCACTGCATGTGATAACCGAAGGCGCGCGGCGCGATGCCATCTGCGGCGAATTGCTCGCAGGACGGTGTGGAAATCGCGTAGCCATTGTTGCGGCACAGGAAGATGCACGGCACACGATGTACCGATGCCATGTTGAGGGCCGCGTGGAAATCCCCTTCCGACGCGGCACCCTCTCCGAAGATGGTAATGGTGCATTGCCCCTTGCCCGCCAGCTTCTGACCATAGGCGTAGCCGGTCGCCTGGGGAATCTGGGTCGCCAGCGGTGATGAGATGGTCATGTAGTTCAGATCACGCGAGCCGTAGTGGATCGGCATCTGGCGTCCCTTGCCGTAGTCGCGTTCATTGCCGAACATCTGGTTCATGAATTCGTCACAGCTGAACCCACGCCACGCCAATGCGCCCTGCTCGCGATACTGGGCCATGATCATGTCGTCATCCTGCAGCGCGGCCGCACTGCCGATCACCGTGGCTTCCTCACCCGTGCATTGCATATAGAAGCTCAGACGCCCCTGACGCTGGGCAGCCAGCATGCGCTCATCCAATACCCGGATGAACAGCATGGTGTGATAGATCCTGAGCGCTTTCTCGCGCGTGAGACTGACCTCTTCGCCTCCCTCATGCAGCGAGCCATCCTGGCGCAGACGCTGGAAGAGAGGGATGCAGAGCTCATCACCGGTCATGAAGGCGATGCGATGCAGGACATTCGCGGTTTCAGGCGCCAGCTGCCGGGAAGTGGGAAGTGATGTCAACTCGGGATGTGCGGTCGGCTCAGAGCCCGAGGCCATCGTGTCAGTCTTCACTGCGTCCGAGGCTGAGGCCCTGGCTGCACTCGCAGACGATGTGGAGGCGGCCGCGGGGGCCTGTTCACGAGTGGCGGGCTCACTGGTGGAGCCATCGCCCTTGCAGGAGCCGGTGGTTCTTGTATGGGACATGCGCATCATCCTCTTTACCGATCAGGTGCCTGAGGCCCCCGCCCGCTCCTTTTGAGAGCGAGCAGGCAGATGGTCTGGCTGAGCCACCCCGGGAATGCAGAGAGAAGTGCTGCGATGAGGACTCGCGATGCAATACGCTCTCCGGCAATCGCCGATGCGACGTGGTTTCCGTCATGCCTCGTTGCTGTCAGCGTAGTCGAGGTTGTCCAGCCAGCGCTAGAAAGTTGACGTTAACGTAAAAGATAGGTGATTGCAGTGAATAGTACTGCCTGAGCGCTACATCTTTGGTGGAACGATTCGCGGCATGAGCTTATGCAGGATTGGTATGGAAACGCAGAATCCTGCAATGGGACCGCAAAATTACGACTAAAGATGCAAGGGGAGCACTCAGGTGGACTGGTAATCTTCCCGCACTAAAACGGTGCCTCAACTTGCGACACCCCCTATCAAGCAGCGCTCGGGTTCTCCTGTGTGCAATGAGCGATCGAGATCGCGACCTCGAATAAGGACAACCACATGAGTGACACTTCACGTCCCAATCTCTGGCGCCGCCTGCCGCTATGGCAGAAGATCCTCGGTGGCCTGGCGCTGGGTATCCTTGCCGGCGCCCTCATGGGTGAGAACGCCAGTGTCTTCAAGCCGCTGGGCGATATCTTCATCAATGCCATCAAGATGCTGATCGTACCTCTGGTATTCAGCACCCTCGTCGTCGGTATCACCTCGATGCGTGACCCCCAGAAGATGGGGCGCATCGGTGGCAAGACCATCGCGCTTTACCTGCTGACCACGGCCTTCGCGATTGCCATCGGCATGCTGGCGTCTGCCATCTTCCAGCCGGGTGCCGGTTTCGAATTCAGCTTCGACAAGGCCATGGAAACCAAGGAAGCACCGTCTCTGGTGCAGATCCTGGTGAATCTGGTGCCCAGCAACCCCATTGATGCGCTTGCCAATGGCAACATCATGCAGATCATCGTCTTCGCCATCGGGATCGGCGTCTCGCTGATCATGATCGGCGACAAGGGCGAACCGGTCGTGCGTGTCTTCGACAGCTTCGCGGAAGTGATGTACAAGCTGACCGAGTTCGTGATGGCCTTCGCCCCGTTCGGGGTCTTCGGCCTGATGGCGCATGTTTCCGGCAACTACGGCATGGATGTGCTGCTGCCGCTGGCCAAGGTCATCGCCGTGGCGTATCTGGCGAGCATCGTGCATGTGCTGGTGGTCTACTCCGGCCTGTTGGCGACACTGGGCAAGCTGAACCCGATGCGCTACCTGCGTGGCATCGTCGATGCGCTGGTCGTGGCGTTCTCCTCGGCCTCAAGCTCCGGCACCCTGCCGATCTCGATTCGCTGTGCCCAGAAGAATCTGGGCGTCTCGGAAGGCGTATCTGGCTTCGTACTGCCGGTAGGCGCCACCATCAACATGGACGGTACCGCCATCTATCAGGGTGTCGTGGCGCTGTTCATCGCGCAGATGACCGGGATCGAGCTGTCGGTGATGGATTACGGCATGATCGTGCTGACCGGTACCCTGGCCTCCATCGGCACGGCGGGCGTTCCCGGTGCCGGGCTGATCATGCTCTCCATCGTGCTCAGCCAGGTGGGTCTGCCGCTGGAAGCGATCGCCGTGATCGCCGGCATCGACCGCATCCTCGACATGGCACGCACCACCGTCAACGTCGCGGGCGACCTGATGGTCACCACCCTCGTCGGCAAGTCCGAGAAGGAACTGGATCTGGAGATCTACAACGCGCCGCACAAGCAGTGACGCCACCAGGAGTGCTTGCGACGTCTTTCGTCCGATGGCTCAGGTGACATGTCACATAGGACATGCCACTCATGAGTCACCCCAGCCGTACGATCAGTGACTGACACGAAGAAGCCCCGCTCATCGAGCGGGGCTTCTTGTTTCGTCAGGAGTCTCTCGCCATTTCCTCTCAGGCTGTCGCCTCCGGCGGGGAATCGCGCAGCTCGCGCCTCAGCACCTTGCCGACATTGGTCTTGGGCAGGTCATCGATGAACACCACATGGCGTGGCACCTTGTAACTGGCCAGCTCCTTGCGCGACCACTCTCTCAGCGCATCCGCCTCAAGCTCCGCACCGTCCTTGAGTACCACATACAGCTTGATGGCTTCCCCGCTACGTTCATCAAGAACCGATACCGCAGCGGCCTCCAGGACATCCGGATGCCGCACGATCACGTCCTCGACCTCGTTGGGATAGACGTTGAAGCCGGAGACGATGATCATGTCCTTCTTGCGATCGACGATGCGCATATAGCCATCGTCCTGGAAGACCGCGATGTCACCGGTGCGCAGGAAGCCATCGGCAGTGAAGCTATCCTTGGTCGCCTGCTCACGCTGCCAATATCCCTTCATCACCTGCGGCCCCTTCACGCACAGCTCACCGGGCTCCCCCATCGCGACAAGCTCGCCCTCTTCATCGTAGAGACGCACCTCCGTCGAGGGCATCGGACACCCGATGGTGCCCAGCTGGATGGCGTCCAACGGATTGAACGACACGATCGGCGAGGTCTCGGTCATGCCGTAGCCTTCGGAGATATCACTACCGGTGACCCGCTTCCACTCTTCAGCCGCCTTGCGCGTCAGCGCCACGCCTCCCGAGGTGGTGATCTTGAGCTTAGAGAAATCCAGTGCCTGGAAGCCGGGATTGTTGCACAACGCCACGAACAAGGTGTTGAGCCCCACGAACATGGTGAAGTCATGCTTTTGCAGCGTCTTCACGAAGCCCGGAATGTCCCGCGGATTGGGAATCAGCAGTGAATGGTTGCCCTCGCTGAGCATGCAGGCCAGATGAATGGTGAAGGCATAGATGTGATAGAGCGGCAGAGGTGCCACCAGCGTCTCATTCCCGGCCGAGAGCCCCTGGGTCAGCGCCATCTTGCCCTGCAGCATGTTGGCCAGCAGGTTGCGATGGGTAAGCATCGCCCCCTTGGCGACGCCTGTGGTGCCTCCGGTGTATTGCAGGACGGCGACATCATCGAGTGCCAGTGTCGGCCGCTCCCAACGCTCGGCCTTGCCCTGCGAGATGGCCTGTCGCAGCGGGATGGCATCCGGCAAGCGATAACTCGGCACCAGCTTCTTGACGTGCTTGACCACGGCATTGATCAACAGGCGCTTGAGCGGTGGATGCATGTCGCCCAGTTCGCAGACCAGCACGTACTCAAGGCCGGTACGCTCGCGTACCCGCTCCACCTTGTCGGCCATGTTGGCCAGCACCACCAGCGCCCGTGCGCCGGAGTCATTGAACTGATGCTCCATCTCGCGCTCGGTATACAGCGGATTGGTATTGACCAGCACCAGCCCCGCACGAATGACGGCGAAGGCCACCACCGGGAACATCAAGGTATTGGGCAACTGGATGGCGACCCGATCGCCCGGCTTGAGATCGGTCTCGTGCTGGAACCAGTCCGCCAGCTGGCGACTGGAAGTTTCAAGCTCTTCAAAGCTCATGGTGCGGTCCATGCAAGTGAAGGCCGGCCGCTGGGCGTGGGTGCGACAGGCGTTCTCGAACATGTCCATCAGGGAATCAAGGCCGGTGAAGTCCACTTCCCGCGAGGAGCGCAGGCACGACATGCCGCTCATGTCGCCTGTCGTTGGCTGTGCTCTCGAAGCGTCGGGCGAGGCATCTGCCACGTGGGAAGGATCTGTAATCACGTCGTTGGTGGAGTCGGTAGTGGACTTGCCTGACTCATCGGGTCGAGCCGCTAGGGGATCATGCATGGCGTTGCTCCTTGAACAGTACGTGGGGCGCTCGGCGTCACTGCCCCCGCTACCTTGTTGTTGTAAGACGTTGTTGTAAGACGTTGTTGTAAAACGTCGTCGCGCGACTACATCGTAAGACATCGTGGTGAGGCGCTGCTGGGGCTCCGTCGGGTGGGTGTCAGCCTGTGGGCCCTTCACTGTCGACAGCATAGCCGCAAACCCATGCTGCGCGCCGTTGGCGGAATCGATGGACCTGCCAGCATTGGAACATACGTACGTTTGATATTGCCTTGCGACCTTGGTGACATGCGCAGGCTGGCTCTGGAGCAGGGAAACAGCCCTGAGCCCAAGGAGGAAACAGCCCTGAGCCCAAGCAGGAAACAGCCCTGACCTAAAGCCGGAAAATCGCTGACATGGATGAGCGAGACCTCGCCTTCTCATCTAAACGCAAGAAACAACGAGGCCCCTGCCCAGAGGGCAGAGGCCTCATGTCTTGCACACCGGATGCACACGTCAGGCGCATACGTCTGGCGCGCACGTCAGGAACAGGCAACTCAAGAGAGGTCGCGGACCTCGTTCTCGATCATCTTGCGGATATGCTCTTCGTTCTCGATCATCGATTCGCCGTCCTCGCGCAGCGATTTCAACAACCCGATCATCATGGCGATCAACACGAAGGTGAACGGCAAGGCGCCGGCGATCGAGGCAGCCTGCAGGGACTTGAGCGCCTGATCTCCCCCCAGCAACAGCAGGATCAAGGTCACTGCGCCCAGCATCATGCCCCAGATGATGCGTTGCTGAACCGGAGGACGACGACCGAAGGCCAACAGGCGTCCCAGCACCAGGGTGCCGGAATCCGCAGACGTGACGAAGAAGATGATCACCACGACCAGCGCCGCCACCTTGGCTACGGTCGCGGCGATGCCGGGCGTGAGCACCTCGAACGAGTGGTAGAGGGTTCCGGCGTAGTCCCAGTTGGTGACCGCAGCCGTATAGATGCCCATGTCGGCCCCGTACAGGGACTGATAGATGCCCGCCGAGCCGATGACGCCAAACCAGACCAGCGCCACGATGGAGGGGATCACCATCACCCCGAGAATGAATTCACGGATAGTTCGGCCGCGCGAGATGCGCGCAATGAACATGCCGACGAATCCGGCCCAGGCGATCCACCAGCCCCAGTAGAAGATGGTCCAGCCGCCCTGCCATATAGATGCCCATGTCGGCCCCGTACAGGGACTGATAGATGCCCGCCGAGCCGATGACGCCAAACCAGACCAGCGCCACGATGGAGGGGATCACCATCACCCCGAGAATGAATTCACGGATAGTTCGGCCGCGCGAGATGCGCGCAATGAACATGCCGACGAATCCGGCCCAGGCGATCCACCAGCCCCAGTAGAAGATGGTCCAGCCGCCCTGCCAGATGCGCTCGTCCGGCGTGCGCGCCGTCCACAGTGTCATCGAAACGCCATCGGTGAGGTAATCCCCGAGCGCGGTGATGGAGCTCGCGATCAGATAGTTGGCATCGCTCACCAGCAGGAAGTAGGCAAGGATGCCGAGGCATACCCAGGTATTGAAGGTGGAAAGCAGCTTGATGCCACGTGCCACGCCGCTGGTCGCTGACAGAGTGGCGATGGCGCTGATCAGCAGGATGGAGACCACGGTCACCATCCGCGACTTCTCTTCGATGAGGCCCAGTGACATCAGGCCGGAGCCGATCTGCTCGACGCCCAGGCCGAGCGTGGTGGCGATGCCGAAAATGGTGCCGAACACGGTCAGGATGTCGACGGTATGTCCGATGGGCCCGTAGATACGGTTGCCGATCAGCGGATAGAGGGCCGAGCGCATCGAGAGCGGCAGGCCCTTGCGAAAGGCGAAATAGGCCAGTGACAGTCCGACGATGGCATACATGGCCCAGGCGATCGTCCCCCAGTGGAAGACGGTGAGCTTGATGCCACCGGCCGCCGCTTCCGCGACGCGGCTGTCAGGCACCGGGAAGCCTTCGTCCCCCGGCATGAGACCACTCGCCAGGGCGGCCTGCTTGGCCTCGAAGAAGACGGCGACGGCCGCCTTGATGTCAGCACTCAGAAACGGATTGCCCCCGCTCCAGTCACTCGCGAAATGGATCATGGGCTCGGACATCGAGAAGAACAGCATGCCCGCGCCGGTACCGCAGCCGAACAGCATCGAGAACCATGCAAAATTGCTGAACTCCGGGCGTTCATCGTCACGCCCCAGCCGGATCTTGCCGACACGCGAACACATCACGTAAAGACAGACCACGAAGGTCGAGAACATGACCAGCACGTAGTACCAGCCCAGGGTGCTCTCTATCCAGGACTTGATACCCAGAAACTGATCGCTGGCCGTCTTGCCCAACAGAATCGCATAGAGAATGAAGAACACGGTCATGGTGATCGCGGTGATACCGAGCGTCGAGTTGAGTCCCTTCAAGACACCTCGCTGCTCGATCAGTGCATCCAGTTCCTTTCCTTTCAGCATGTTTCTACCTCGTGACGGGTTTTTATTATCGTTGTTCATGACACCGGTATCGTGGTTCATGACAGCGGATACTGGGGCTCAGGGAACCTCAGGCGTCATGGCGACATTGCGGGCAGATCGCGTTCACCTTCGGTCAGTCATGGGCGAGAACCCTGGCAGGAGACACCACCACGGCATGTCATCTGGCCCCCGCCGGTATACGACTTTGTGGGAAGAATCCATGCTAGAGGGCCCCTGCTCGCGAGACAAATAAGATCTCGACGTCGCCTGGATAAGCAGAGCTAATGCCTGAGCTGAGAAGACGAGGCCTCAGGTCACGGTCTCTCGACAGATGCACTATCCAGTCCGGCTCATCCAGACAGACAAAAGCCCCCGCGAGTCAACTCACGGGGGCTTGGGGTCTGACGGTCTCGCGCAGAGACTCGCTGTCAGCCGGCAGACTGGGTCAGGCGCAGCTGGTGCAGGTAGTGCATATGGCGCTCGTACTGTTCGAGCAGATCATTGATCACCTGGTCCTTGCTGTAGCCCATCAGATCATAGGACTGGCCGCCTTCCTTGAGGAAGACCTCGGCACGACAGTAATCCTCTTCATCGCCCTCGTCTTCCTGATCCAGATTGAGGTCCGGACGCAGGTGGGAGCGAATGCGCACGCCGTAGATGAAGTCATCTTCCTCGCCATGGCGCGCATTGAAGTAGACGCGATCACGACTGATGGTGACTTCCACCTCCAGTCCCTGACCACGCAGCTCTTCCGCCAGCTCCTGCATGCCTTGCGCGACGGTACCGCGCAGGAACCCCCGCACCATGGCGCGCGTCGGGAAGCTCATCAGGTGCTGGGCACGCTTGCGCCAGTTGCCCTTCTCGCCCATCGGGGTCGCCGCTGCCGTGTTGACGGACAGTGAACGCCGCTTGACGGACTCGAGATTGAGCTGGCGCAGCAGCCCGAAGATCGACGCCAGCAGGATCATCCCGAACGGCAAGGCAGTGGCGATGGTGGCCGTCTGCAGTGCGCCCAGCCCACCGGCCAGCATCAGGACGATCGCCAGAATGCCCACCGCGAAGGCCCAGTAGATACGCTGCCAGGTCGGGGTATCTTCCCGCCCGCCGGAGGCCAGCATGTCGACCACCATCGAGCCGGAATCCGCGGATGTCACGAAGAACACGATGACCATCACCAGCGCGATCACCGAGGTGATGGACGCCAGCGGCAGCTGCTCGAGGAAGGTGAACAGGGCCAGCGAATAGTTGTCGTTGACGGTATCGACCAGCGCCGTGACGTTCTGCTCCATGATCATCGAGATGGCCGTGTTGCCGAAGATGGTCATCCACAGCAGGGTGAAGCCGGCCGGCACGAACAGCACGCCGATCACGAATTCCCGGATGGTGCGACCGCGTGAGACACGCGCGATGAACATGCCGACGAACGGAGACCAGGACATCCACCAACCCCAGTACAGCAGCGTCCAGCCACCGATCCAGTCGTTGGGCTCATAGGCATAGAGTTCGAAGGTCTTGCCGACGATATCGGCCATGTAGAAACCGGAATTCTGCACGAAGGCCTTGAGCAGGAAGGCGGTCGGCCCGAGCAGCAACACGAACAGCAACAGCACGACGGCAAGCCCGAGATTGACCTCGGACAGGATGCGGATGCCCTTGTCGAGCCCGGTCACCACCGAGATGGTCGCAAGGCCGGTGATCACGACGATGATCGCCACCTGGGTCCAGTCATTGTTGGGCATGCCGGTCAGGTGCGAGAGCCCGGCGTTGACCTGTGCCACGCCGTAGCCCAGCGTGGTGGCAACCCCGCAGACGGTGCCGACGATGGCGAAGATGTCCACCGCATGGCCGATCGGCCCATGGATACGCTCACCAATCAGCGGATACAGCGCGCTGCGCAACGTCAGCGGCAGTTCATGGCGATAACTGAAGTAGGCCAGAATCAGCGCGACGATGGCATAGATGGACCAGGCGTGAAGTCCCCAGTGGAAGAAGGTCAGCTTCATCGCTTCGCGCGCGGTCTCCACCTCTTCAGGGGTTCCGGTCGGCGGATTCAGGAAATGCATCACCGGTTCGGCGACACCGAAGAACATCAGTCCGATGCCCATGCCAGCCGAGAACAACATCGCGAACCAGGTGACGTTGCTGTAGTCCGGCAGCGAGTGATCCGGACCAAGACGAATCTCGCCGTGGCGCGAGAAACCGACATAGATCACGGAAATGAGAACGATCGCGACACACAGGATATAGAACCAGCTGACGGTATTGGTGATCCAATGCTGGACCGAGTCAAATACCGACATGGCCGTGTCCGAGAACACTGCCGTGAAGATCACCAATAGCAGGATGATGGCGTTGGCGCAGAAGAAGACTGGCGGATTGACCTTGGCAAACAGGCCTGAACGAGACTCCTTGCCGGGCTCTCCGCCACCCGCAGCAGGGGTTGAACGCATGGGCATTTCCTAGTGGGTGTATTGGCGAGACAGCGTGGGCACTTGATGTCCCCTGGCTGCCTCAACGCGCATATCCATAATGAAAAGTCGTCATCAATGGCGGCGCGGATAATACCACTTGATGGCAACACGCCCAACGCCATGGACACGCCATTGCGGGGTATCACGACATCATCAGATATCATTTCTTTGCGGGTTGCTTGCACACTGAACGAGCGCGGCAGGCGCATAATCGGCGTGACGGATTGATGCAGAGGAGTTGAATGCATGAGCAGAAAAGGATCCACGCGCGGCCTCGCGCTGTCACTTGCCCTGTTGACTGCCCTGCCGGCCGCATCGGCAATGGCCGGTCCGGGGCACCCACGTCTGGATGGCCCGGATATCTTCATCGGGCATGGTGGCCCTGGGCCGCTGGTACGCTGGGCCCCGGGCGGCCCCGGCCACGGGCATGGACTGCCGGCAGGCGCTCGCGGCATCTGGGTTGGCGCCACTCTCTACTACCTGGCGGCGGGCACCTATTACCTCTGGGAGGCCAGCCAGCAACAGTACCTGCCGGTCCAGGCCCCTGCTCCGGCGACGCTCTCCGCCCCCGCGGTGGATGTCATCGCCTATCCCTCCAAGGGGCAGAGCCAGGACCAGCAGGCCAGGGATCGCTACGAGTGCCATCGCTGGGCCAATCAGGAAAGTGGCGCGGATGCCAATTCCGCCGCCCCGCCGGTGACCGCTGGCAATGCCGACACCTATCGTCGCGCATTGAGTGCCTGCTTCAGCGGACGCGGCTACAGCGTGCAATAAGTCAGCCGGCGCGAGTCATCCCTCCGCATGCATGCAAAAAGGCCCGCCACCTCATCGTGGCGGGCCTTTGCTTGCCTGCTCGCGGAAGACCTGAAGGCCTGGTGCCGTGAGTCCTGTGTCGTGAGCCTTGAAGCGCGAAGCGTCAGCCGCGACGCTTCTGGTGGCGCTCGCGGTTGTTGTCACGCGCCGCACGGGATTTGCGCAACATCACCAGCGTTGCCCCCAGGCCACCATGACGCTGCGGAGCACTGCTCCAGGCTTGCACCTCCGGCATCTGTTGCAGCCAATGCACCAGGTAGGAGCGAATCAAGGCAGCATGCGATTCGCCATCACGCCCCTTGCCATGGATCACCAGCAGCGAGCGCAATTCACTGCCCCAGGCATCCTGAATGAAGCGATGGACCTCTCGACGACACTCGATCAAGGGCCGACGCATCAGATTGAGCTGTGCCTCCGGGGGGTAGCCGCCCTGACGCAGACGGTCCAGCACGCCCACCTGAATGCCATCACGCCGATACTCGACCGGATCATGCGGCGACAGATGCTCCACGTAACTGTCTGACAACCCATCCAGCTCATTGCCCAGCGCCTTCTGGGCCTCTTCCCGACGGGCCAGCTGTGCTTCGCTCGGTGCCCTGGGCCCCGTGGCCACATCCGCGCGATCCTTGCCACGCGTCAGAGGAGCAACACCTTGCATCTCACGACTGAACAGCGCATCCGCTTCATCAGGGGTGATCTCGCGCGAATGCGCTGCCGACATCATTGCAGGGGAAAAACGTGACATGGCACCCTCCAGTCTTCACCAGGACGTGGCAATCAGGGAGCAGGTCGTCATCAAGACCTGCCAGCGCCCGGGGCGATGGTTGGCCACCCGGGGGCGCAGAAGACGCAAACGACGACGCCCCGAGACAGAGAATGCCTCGGGGCGTCAGCCAAGCTCAAGCGTCCATGCCAAATTCGTGCGTTCACACGACTGGCGTCACGACGGGATCAGTGACCCGTCTTGAGCTGTTCCCAGTACTTCTGATAGATCGACAGCGCATCGCCGACATCGGTCTGGAACTCGCCACGTGCGAGATCCTGCTGCGTCGGGAAGACCACCGGGTTGTCACGCACCTCGGGGTCCATCATCTCCTTGGCGGCAAGGCTCGGCGTGGTGTAACCCACGTATTCGCTGATCTCCTTGCTGACTTGCGGGCTGATCAGATAATCGATGAACTGATAGGCCGCATCGACGTGACGCGCATTGGACGGGATGGCCATGGTGTCCATCCACAGAATGATGCCTTCCTCGGGATAGACGTAATTCACCGGTACGCCTTCCTCATTGGCCTGGTAGACCTCACCGTTCCAGATCAGACCGGCATCGACCTCGCCCTGCATGAACGGCACACGCGCCGCATCGGAGTTGAAGGCGCGAACATTGGGCATCAACTCGGTCAGCTTCTCGTAGGCTGCCTTGATCTCGTCCGGGTCCGTGGTATTGCCGCTGTAGCCCAGGCTTGCCAGCGCGACATGGAAGACCTCGCGCATGTCATTGGAGAGCAGCAGCTTGTCACGATACTTGTCATCCCACAGATCGTTCCAGCTGGTCAGCGCGCCCTCTTCGACATAGTCCGGGTTGTAACCGATCCCGGCGCTGCCCCACATGTAAGGCACGCTATATTGATTGCCCTTGTCGAAGTCGCGGTCGACCAGGTTGGGATCGAGATCCTTGAAATGGCTGAGCTTGCTGACATCCAGCTTCTGCAGCAGATTCTCGCGCGCCATCTTGTCGATGTAATACGTCGACGGGAAGACGAGATCGTAGCTGTTGTCGCTGTCCAGCAGCTTCAGCTTGGCGTACATCGCTTCGTTGGAATCGAAGGTGGAGTAGATGACATCGATACCGGTCTGTTCTTCAAAGCGCTCGATGACCTCATCGGGCATGTACTCCGTCCAGTTGTAGACGTAGAGCACCTTGTCGCTGTCATCCGCAGCCAGAACGGGGGCGGATGTCGCCACGGATGCCAGGCTGACGGCAGCCATCAGGCCAGCGGCGCGCAGCGGGAAACGGGAACCTTGCATGTTATTTTTTCTCCTTGATCAACCACTGGGAAATCACCAGCAGACAGAGTGACAATCCAAGCAGCAGAGTTGCCAGTGCATTCACTTCAGGCTTGAGCCCCAGGCGCACCATGGAATAGATACGCAGCGGCAGTACTTCAAAGGTCGGACCGGTGACGAAGGTCGAGATCACGACATCGTCCAATGACAGGGTAAAACTGAGCAGCCAACCCGAGGCTATCGCCGGCATCAACGCTGGCACCAGCACATGCCAGACGGCTCGTGCTTCGCTGGCCCCCAGATCACGTGCGGCCTCCAGCAATTGCGGATTGATCCCCGACAGGCGCGAATACACCGTGATCACCACGAAGGGCAGACAGAAGGTGGCATGAGAGACCAGCAACGAGAGATAGCCCAGCTGGATGCCCAGGGCGATGAACAGCGCCAGGAACGCGATCGCCATCACGATGTCCGGCATCATCATCACGGTAAACAGCATGCCGTTGAGCAGCGGCTTTCCCCGGAAGCGATAACGGTACAGCGCCGTGGCGGTCAGGGTGCCGATCAGCGTGGCGAGAGTCGCCGCCGTCACGCCCAGCCACAGGGTATTGAGCGCAGCATCCATCAGATTGGCGTTGCCCAGCAGCTTGTCGTACCAGCGCAGACTGAAGCCACCCCAGAGGAACGGATTGCGCGAATCATTGAAGGAAATCCCGATCAACACCAGGATCGGCACATACAGCAGCGTGAAGATCAGCGTCATGTAGCAACGACTGAACACGCGCAGGGGGCGGCTCAGGCTCATAGTGTCACCTCCCGCTTGAAGAGCTTGACGCTGCGGTAATACGCAAGCAGCAGGAAGGCCATCACCAGTGTCAGCATCACGCTGATGGCCGCCCCGAAGGACCAGTTGTTGGCTTCCAGGAACTGTCCCTTGATGATGTTGCCGATCAAGGGATGACGCGAGCCACCCAGCAGATCCGACACATAGAACATGCCCATCGCCGGCAGGAACACCAGCAGCACGCCGGCGATGATGCCGGGCATGGTCAGCGGCAACACCACATGACGGAAGGTGGCCAGACCATTGGCGCCGAGATCGCGTGCCGCCTCCAGGGTCGGACGGCTGAGCTGCTCGAACACCGCGTAAAGCGGAAGAATCATGAAGGGCAACAGCATGTAGACCAGCCCGATGATCACCGCCTCCTCGGTATACAGAAGCCGCAGGGGAGTATCGATCAGCCCCAGAGTCATCAGCACATCATTGAGCAGCCCACGAGTCGCGATCAGCGTGCGCAGGGCATAGATGCGAATCAGCGAGTTGGTCCAGAACGGGATGATCACCAGCAGCAGCAGCAGCGGCTGCATCCGGGGGCTGGCACGCGAGATCATCCAGGCGAACGGATACCCGAGCACCAGGCAGATCAGGGTCGTGACCAGGCCGATCCACAGCGAATGGCCAAACACTCCCAGATAGACCGGACTGATCATCTGGCCGTAATTGGTCAGCAAGCCCTGCCAGAGCGTGGCAGGCGAGATGTCGCCACTCAGTAGCTGTCCACTGCCCTCGGGCATCAGGCTGACCATTACCACCAGCAAGGTGGGCGCCAGTACCAGCACGATCAGCCAGCCCCAGATGATGGTCAGCGTGGCCGTCTTGAAGGGATTGCGCACCACACTCATGCCCCCGCCTCCACGGGGGCATCATCCGGCAGGATGATTTCCCAGTCCGGCACCCAGCTGACCTTGACGCGCTCACCGAGGCGATAATCGAAGTCCGGATCATCCTCATCGAAGAACTCGCTGGCCAGCAGCTGCTGGCCACTGTCGAGCTCCAGCACCGTATCCAGCGTCATGCCCTTGTAGTTGCGCTCGATGACACGGGCCGCGAAGCCTTCGCTGTCCTCGGCGGACTTGAGTCGCATGTCCTCCGGGCGCAGCAGTACCTGCACCGCCTCGCCACCCAGGTATTCGCGGCCGTGGCTGCTCAGTTCCAGCGACTTTCCCAGCACCTCGACGTGGATGCGCCCCGGCGTTGTCGAAGGCCGCTCGACGCGTGCCGCCAGCTGATTGATCTCGCCGACGAAACGCGCCACGAACAGCGTGCTCGGCGACTCATAGACTTCACGCGGCGTGCCGATCTGCTCGATCCCCCCTTCCCGCATCACGACCACACGATCGGACATGGAGAGCGCTTCCTCCTGATCGTGGGTGACGAAGACGAAGGTGATGCCCAGACGGCGCTGAAGACGCTTCAGTTCATTCTGCATCTGCTTGCGCAGCTTGTAGTCCAATGCCGAGAGCGGCTCATCCAGCAGCAGGACACGCGGGCGCTTGATGACGGCGCGGGCAATGGCGACACGTTGCTGCTGGCCACCGGAGAGCTGGTCCGGACGACGGTCGGACAGATGCGCCAATTGCACCATTTCCAGCGCTTCACGCACACGCTCGTGGATCTCGGCCTTGGGCACCTTCTCCATGCGCAACCCGAAGGCCACGTTGTCGTAAAGATTCATGTGCGGAAACAGCGCATAACTCTGGAAGACGGTATTGACCGGACGCAGGTGCGCAGGCGTGTGCTGCAATGCCGCGTTCTCGAGCGTGATGGTACCCGCATCAGGATCCTCGAAGCCTGCGATCAAGCGCAGTACGGTCGTCTTGCCACACCCTGAGGGGCCTAGCAGGGTCACGAACTCACCATCCTTCAAATCCAGATCCAGGCTGTCGAGCACCTTGCGCTCGCCAAACGTCTTGGTGATGGAGCGCAACTTGACCAGTGGGGTCGTCTCAGGAGCAGAGCTATTCATCGGCAGGGGGTCACCTCCAGCGGGAAACGCGCGCGTCTCCCTGATACATGAAATGGCGCGCCGGAAATGACGCGCCACACTGTCGAGTCTTCTTCGGTTCCTGCGCGACCTGCACGCAGAAGGTCCAGCTCAGGATCTTCGCCGCTGCGCCACGGCGGTCATGCAAGCCGTTGTCCATGCCGTCATGGCGATGCGCGCGGCAACAAATCCTGAGCGACGAAACATGAAAAGGCCCGTACCGGAGTCGGGCCTTTTGCATTGCCTGGCAGCTTGCATCCTCCAGCCTCAGGCAGGTCGTGAGGTGCGCATTCTGCCCACTCGAGGGCCTGCTGTCATCTCGCATTCATCCAGGGACAACTCACGTCGCCATGGAGGAGGTGGATGACGGATTCGTCGGAAGGGGGTCGCCGGTGTGGGCAGAGCCAGATTCGACCTCACCGACACTGGGCAGAACCTCCACCAGCCCACAGTCCATGCGTTCCTTCTCGGCCTGACGCGCCTGAGCCAACGCTTCTCGCAACGGCTCCAGACGAGGGTGCGGCGCTTCGCCGGCCTCGCCTGCCGGCAGATCCCAGGGCAGCGCTCGCGCCAGCTCCCAGAGCGTATAGTGATTGAGATCACGTCCCAGCACCCACTGACCATCCTGGGTCTGGCTGGCGATGTTCTCCTCAATCAAGGGCTTGAGTACACGACGATAGCGGCTGCCCAATACCTCGGTCAGGCTGTCATCCGAGAGCGGCTCGCCCCGTTCATGCGCATCCTTGAGCAGCATGACGGCCCCCAGGGTCTGCCAGAACGGTGGCCAGCGATGCCAGTCAGCGTTGGAGCGTTCCCCCATCCAGGCCGCCACTTCCGCCCCCAGCAACACGATGCACCAGGACAGGAAGACCCACAGCAGGAACAGTGGCACTGCCGCGAAGGCACCATAGATGGCCTGATAGGACGGGAACTGCGTGACGTAGAACGAGAACCCGGCCTTGGCCAGTTCCAGTGCCAGAGCTGTCGTCACCGCTCCCACGGCCGCATCGCGCAGGCGCACCTTGCAATTGGGTACCGCGGCGTAGATGAAGGTGAAGGCCACCGCGCTCAACAATGGTGGCAACAGGCGCAGCAATACCGCCTTGCCGCCCAGCATCGAGGCCGCTGAATCGAAGAACGACAGCGAAGTCAGATAGGAAGACAGCAGGAAACCGGACCCCAGCATCAGCGGCCCGAGTGTCAGTACCGCCCAGTACATCAGAAAGCTCGACAGCCCCTTGCGCCCTTCCGGTACCTGCCAGATGGCATTGAACGCCCCTTCGATGGTGATCATCATCAACACCGAGGTGACGAACAGAAAGATGAGGCCCACGGAGGTCAGATTGCGAGCCTGGCCCGAGAACTCATTGAGGTACTCAAGCACCGTCTCGCCGGTGGAGGGCAGGAACTGGGCAAAGACGGTGGTCTGCAGTTGCTGCCCGACACCGTCAAAGCTCGGGATGACGGCGAACATCGAATAGATCACCGTCATCAGAGGCACCACCGCGAACAGGGTGGTATAGGTCAAGGCGGAGGCAGTCTTCTTGCCATCGTGATAGTTGAAACGTGAGACCAGCTTGAGGACGACCCCGATGGCAGGCGTCATCCGCTTGAGTTGTGGCAGTTGTGGCATTCTCATGCGCCCCTCTACAATGCATCCCTGATGTGAAGCTGCCGTCAGGAATCACTGACGGCACAGTCCATTCGCCTTACCGCCTGTCCGGAAACGGAGACAGTCATGCCAATGCTGAAACTCTATCACAACCCGCGCTGCTCCAAGTCACGCGAAACCCTCGCGTTGCTGGAGTCACGCCTGAAAAGCGACGAATTCGAGACCATTCGTTACCTGGACACCCCGTTGAGCCGTGAGCAGCTGAGTGCGCTGGCCGCTCGACTCGAAGGCGGGGCGAAAGCCCTGACGCGAGAGAACGAGAGTGACTGGAAGGCGCTCGCCCTTGAGGAACCCGATGATGCACGACGTCTGGACGCCATCGCTGCCACGCCCCGGTTGATGCAACGCCCGATTCTCGATGACGGAAAGCGCGCCATCATCGGCAGACCACCGCAGGATGTACTCGCCCTGCTCGACGACGCCTGATCCCTTCGTGACCTGAGGACGCCCATGTCAGCTGACACCCATTCCAGTACGTCCCCCGATACGACACCCTATGTGCTCGTGCTTTATTACTCGCGTCACGGTACGACCCAGACCCTGGCGGAACAGATCGTCGCTGGCATCGAGTCCATTCCGGGAATCGAGGCCCGCCTGCGCCGTGTCCCCGAAGTCTCGACGACCTGCGAGCAGACCACGCCGGAAATCCCCGACAGCGGTGCCATGTATGCCACCCTCGATGACCTGCGTCAGTGTGCAGGCCTGGCACTTGGCAGCCCGACCCGTTTCGGCAACATGGCCGCTCCGCTGAAGTACTTCCTCGACTCCACCAGCGAGCTGTGGATGAACGGGGCACTGATCGACAAGCCCGCCACCGCCTTCAGTGCCTCAAGCTCACTGCATGGCGGTCAGGAAACCACCTTGATGACCATGCTGGTGCCTCTTCTTCACCACGGCATGGTCTATGCGGGTGTGCCCTACAGTGCCACTGAATTGCTGGAAACCACCCAGGGCGGCACGCCCTATGGCACCACCCATGTCAGCGGCAAGCGCGGTGACAATGACGTGAACGACCATGAGAGACGCCTGGCCGTCGCACAAGGCAAGCGCATTGCGCGTCTGGCCCTCGCCATGCAACCCCTCAGGGAGAACCGATAGATGCGCGCCTGGCTTGAACGAATGGAACGTGAACAGGGCCTCGACACCCTCGAGGCCAAGAGCCGCCGCGGCGTGATCGTGAGCTTCGCGGCCCTGGCCATCATCCTGCTGGTAGGTGGCATCCAGTTGATGGCCCAGAGTGACAACACCGGCCTGGTGCCGTTGTTGATTCGCCTGTTGCCCATTGCCCTTTTCCTGCCCGCCGTGCTGACTCGTCGCGCCCGCGGCCACGTCTGGCTGGCCTTCGTCAGCCTGCTCTATCTCATGCAGGGCGTGATGCTGGCCAGCGTACCCGGCCATGGGGTGATCGGCGTACTGGAGGCGCTGGCGGCACTTGGCCTGTTCCTCGCCAGCATGGCGTATGCTCGATTTCGCTCGCGCAATCTGAAGCGTCAGCCTCAGTCGTGATGCGGGCCAGCACCCCCATGGGGTAAAAGGCCGCCGACGAGGACCTGACAGATAGCGCCCCTGGGCGCTATCTGTCATCAGGCCTGGCGCTTTGTCTGCACGACCGGCGATTCTTTCGAATTTTCTGCCCCTTCCCTCATTTCTGTCCCTGCCGCTATCTCTTTCCGCTATCTCTTTCCGCTTCTCTTTTTCTCTTCCCCTTTTCCTCGGCCTCGGCGCTTATCCCTTGAAGATGCGCGGAGGATTCCAATGACAGATCAGCGCTCGACGGTGGCTTGCTGGGCAATTGGCGCTAGAATCCAGAGGATTGCACTGCAGAGTGCCACCTTGGCCGCATCGCCACACCCTCATCGTCACGCTATGCTGATGCGTCTGACCCCCTTCGGGATCGGGTCGTCACGCAGCCTTGCGTGATGCCAATGCCCATTGAGCCGACAGGAACCCCGTACGCCTCATGCCTACGACACCCACCACCGATGGCGTGACACGCACCCTCGACGACGGTGCGCACTCCCTGGAGATGGCCGAGCCTGAATCGATCACCACGGCCAGCGCATGGCGTGAGGCGCTGCGTCAGACGCTACCGGTGATGTTCGGCTATATCCCGCTGGGAGCCGCCTTCGGGGTGCTGTTCACCCAGTTACCCCTGAGCCCCTGGCTGGGACTCTTGATGTCGGTGATCATCCTGGCGGGTGCCGGGCAGTTCCTGGCGGTCGCTCTGCTGGGCGCTGGAGCGGGTGTCACGGAGGTAGCCGTCGCCACCCTGCTGCTCAACTCACGCCACCTGTTCTATGGCCTGTCATTGCTGGAACGTTTCCGCGAGGCCGGAATCGCCAAGCTCTATCTCATCTTCGGTCTCACCGACGAGACCTACTCGCTGCTATCCAGCCTGCCGCGCAGCGGTGAGCGGGATGACAAGGCCGCCAGGCGCAATGATCAGCGTCTGATGCTGCGCATTACGGCGCTCAACCAGCTGTGGTGGGTATTGGGGACCGCACTGGGACTGGCGGCCGGCCAGCTTACCTTCGACAGCAGCGGCATCGAATTTGCCCTCACTGCCCTGTTCGTCGTGCTCGGCATCGAGCAATGGTACGCATTGCGGGAACGCTGGCCCTTCCTGCTGGGCCTGGTGATCACCCTGGCGGGGCTATGGGTGCTGCCCCAAGACCAACTGCTGCTCGGCAGCATCGCCGCGGCAAGTGTCCTTCTGCTCGGCCATTACCTCCATCAACAGCGCTCTCTGAGCGACGGGAGCCGGACACGATGACAACGACCCAGGCACTGCTGCTGATCGGCGTGGCCGCGCTGGCGACCTTCGCGACACGCGTGACCCCCTTCCTGTTTCTCTCACGTCATTCCGCACATCCCTTGATCCTGCACATGGGTCGCTATCTGCCGGCCATCGTGATGGTCGTGCTGATCATCGTGTCCCTGTCTGCCATGTCGTTGCCCGGCGACTTCCCCCGTGATCTGCCCTCCACGCTCGCTCGCAGCGAGCTCTGGCGCGACTGGCTGATGCAGGCCGAAGGGGCCGGCATGCTGATATCCGCCGCCTGCGTGGCCGGCCTTCACCTCTGGCGACGCAATGCGCTGCTCTCCATCGCCGTCGGTACCGGTCTTTACATGGCGTGGGTACAGCTCGGCCCCATGGCACAGGCCTGAGGCCCTTGCGATCTGGCGCTCGACGGTACACAGTCCTTACATTACATGAGCAATTCATCAAGGGAGCCCACCATGAATCGCGATATCGCTGACGTGCGCAGAACCTACTCCGGTGATGGCCTGAATCTTGACAACACCCCGGCCGAACCCTTCGAGCAGTTTCAGGAATGGCTGACCAGCGCACTCTCCGCCGATGACAACGATGCCAATGTGATGACGTTGTCCACCGTGGACAGCCAGGGCAAGCCGCACGCGCGCATCGTGCTGCTCAAGGGATACGACGCACAAGGGTTCATCTTCTATACCAACTATCAGAGCCACAAGGGCAGCGAACTGGCCAATGTGCCGCATGCGGCCTTGACGTTCTGGTGGCCTGCCATGGAGCGCCAGGTCCGTATCGAGGGTCGCGTGGAGAAGGTCTCGGACGCCACCTCGGACCACTACTTCGCCTCCCGTCCCAAGGAAAGCCAGCTGGGCGCCTGGGTCTCGCAGCAGAGCGTCGAGATTCCGGATCGCGATTGGCTCAGCGAGAGACAAGGCCGCTTCGAGAAGGTCTATGCCGACAGTGATGTCCCGCGCCCTGAGCACTGGGGTGGCTATCGCGTGGTGCCCGAGATGATCGAGTTCTGGCAGGGCCAGCCATCACGCCTGCACGACCGGGTCCGTTATCAGCGTCTGGATACCGAAGACAATGAGTGGCACAAGGTGATGCTCGCACCGTGAGTGGCACCTGATCGCCACACGCTCTCGAAGGCTCCGCCATGGCGGGGCCTTTTGCGTGAAGGCGCCTGCGTGCTGATCGAAGCACGCATGCCCCTCACGCCATGCCCCTCGCACCATGCCCCTCTCGCCATGCCCCTCACATCACGCCATGCGGCACCCGCGATGCGCCCCATCGACGCGGCATGCGAGATCAAGCATGACTTGCCCTGCGCCGTGCCAGAACAGACAATGGCCGGCTTTTCGGTGCAGGGCATGCTCAGGTCGGCGACAGCTGCACGGCTCATGTTCTGCATACACCGTCACATGTTTACAGGAAGGGAGGCCACATGGCCTGGGACGACAGTGCAACACCCAAGGTGGCTCGTCAGACGCTGGTAGATCGCCTGCTGGCAAGCTACACACCTTCCGATCACCATGGCATCTCGCTGGTGGATCACGCCGTGGTCGGCAATGTGCTCTACACCGTGCTGGAGCATCCCCATGGTCATACCTTCATTCGCCAGCATCTGATGCAGGCTCCCCGACAGGGTGACCCCAGCCGCTGGGAATACCATATCCGGGATGAAGGCACGCCAGATATTCCGCTGCAATGCCCACCGGAACTCCTGGCGCAGTCCACTGCCCCCGGTGAGATTGCCGCCCAGTGGCGAGAGGCGACCCGCGCCGCGCGTGAGGATGTCGCGGCGCGCAAGCGCAAGATCAAGAAGCTCAGGAAAGGCGAGCGCCTTGCGGCACTGGATGGCAGCGAGGTGATCTTCGTGCGGGCTTTCACCGCCAGCCTGTTCATCGGGCGAGCTCCCGACGACACCGAGGAGGAGGAATACGAGTATCACTGGGAAGACATCGATCTGCTGGCCTCCCCGCTGCCTGACGAGTGACGGCGAGCTCGTCACCCGCCTTGCCGACCATCACCGTCGAACCGCCCATCGTCATCTGTGAGACCCCATGCAGCCACAAGCCGACCCGTTCATCGTTCCGCCATGTCATGAGACCTACAAGGTGCTTTACGCGGATGAGGACATCCTGCTGATCCACAAGCCCAGTGGTCTGCTGAGCCTGTCGGGCAAGCATCCGCTCAATCTGGACTCGCTGCACCATCGGCTGGTCAAGGAATACCCGACCGCCAAGCTGCTGCACCGTCTGGATCTCGGCACCTCAGGCATCATGCTGGTGGCACTCAACAAGCCGGCCAACGGCAACCTGACGCGCCAGTTCCAGGCCCGGACCATCGACAAGTCCTACCGCGCGATGCTGCTGGGACACGTCGAGCAGGACAGTGGACGGATCTCGCTGCCGATTGCCAAGGACGTGGATCAGTTCCCGTTGCAGAAGATCTGCCATGAGACAGGCAAGACCGCCATCAGTGACTATCGCGTGCTTGAGCGGCTCGAGGCCCCCAGGCGTACCCGGGTCGAATTCACGCCCGTCTCCGGGCGCACCCACCAGCTGCGCATCCACAGTCAGCAGTTGGGCCACCCCATCCTGGGCTGCGATCTGTATGCCAGTGATGAAGCCTTCTTCATGGCCGAGCGCCTGATGCTGCATGCCGAGATGATCGCCTTCGATCACCCGGTCAGCGGCGAGCGCATGCAAGTCCGCAGCCCCTGCCCCTTTTGAGCGTCGCTGACGTCCCGCATCGGCGAGTCGGATGGTGAGACGGATGGTGAGACAGATAGACGACCCTGATAGACGAGACGCCCCCGCAGGCAAGCCTGCGGGGGCGTCTCGTCTTGGTCTTACTCACATTGATGGCAGGCCGAGGTGGACTAGACCGCTGCCATCACGATGAGGTTACTGAGCCGTTGCCGGCAGCCACTCATTGACGATATCCGGATGGCTTTCCACCCACGCCTTGGCCGTCTCGTAGGGGTCTGCATCATCTTCCTGGTTGTTGAGCATCACCTCGCCCATGTCCGCCGGGGTCCAGGCGAAGTTGTCCAGGATCGCGTAGACCTCCGGCATGTCCTCCTTGAGCCCCTTGCGTGCCAGGGTATGGATCTCCTCGGCACCGCCATAGACACCCTTGGGATCCTCCAGGTACTTGAGGTCCCAGCGCGCGAACATCCAATGGGGGGTCCAGCCGGTCACCACGATATCCCGCTCGCCCTTGATGGCATTGCTCAGCGCTGCGGTCATGGTCGCGCCGCTACCGGTCGTGAGGTCGATATCCTCGAGATCGTAATCCTCTAGCACCTGCTCGGTGAGTCGGGTCAGGCCGGCGCCTGGCTCGATACCGACGATACGCTCATCAATCTCGTCGGCATGCGAGGTGATGTCCTCGATGGACTCGAGCTTGCTGTACGCCGGGACCACCAGGCCAAGCTTGGTGCCCTCGAGGTTGACTCCCAGGTCCTCGACCTTGGGCCCGACCTTGGCCATGTAGTCTTCATGGGTCGTGGGGAGCCACGCACCGACCATGCCATCAGCATCACCAAAGGCGACCGCCTGGAACATCGCGGCGGCGGACAGCGCCTTGAGCTCGACGTTGTAGCCCTGAGCTTCCAGCACCGCTTTCACGACATTGGTGGAGGCGACCTCGGAGGACCACTCGACATACGCCAGGGTGACATCTCCCTTGTCACCTGCCGCATGCGCCGCGCTGACACCGACCACCGAGGATGACATGGCGGCCCCCAGCAACAGTGCCTTGGCGGTGATGGTCAGATGGCTACGTGAAGTACCTTGCTTATTCATCAACTTCCCCTTTATTTGAATCTACTTATTTCTTAGGGCGAGAATTGCCTGATCGCCGATCAGGTCAGCCTTTCATCAATACAGGACCAGCAGAAAGACTGGCTGCCGCGAATGCCGTATCCCCATGCAACGTGTAAAGAACAGGAGAATGTGTCGCGGTGCAGAAATGTGGGCAAGAAACGCCCTGAAGAGATGGGACAAGCCGGCACGACAGGCGGTGCCGGCTTGTGGGTCGAGGTGAGTCACCTCAGGAGCGTGACTTCTTTTCCTTGCTCAAGGTCTGGGTCAGGCGGTCAAGCAGCATGGCCAGGATCACCACCGCGATACCCGCTTCGAACCCATCTCCGGGACGCAGACGCTGGATCGCCTTCCAGACTTCGTTGCCCAGACCATCGGCGCCGATCATGGCCGCGATGACGACCATCGACAGGGCCAGCATGATGGTCTGGTTGATGCCGGCCATCACCGTCGGCAGCGACAGGGGCAGCTGCAGCTTGAAGAGCTTCTGGCGACGGGTGGACCCGAAGGCATCTGCGGCCTCGATCAGCTCCTTGGGCACCTGACGAATCCCCAGGGTAGTGAAACGGATCGCCGGCGGCATCGAGAAGATGACCGTAGCGAAGATCGCCGAGACCGACCCGATACCGAAGAAGGGAATGGCCGGGATCAGATAGACGAAGGCCGGCATCGTCTGCATGAAATCCAGAACCGGCATGATGACCCGATAGAAGCGATCCGACAGCGCCGCCAGAATGCCCAAGGGGATGGCGATGACCACGGCCACCAGCGTCGCGATGACCACCAGGGTGAGCGATTCGATCATCGGATCCCACAGATCCAGATTCCAGATGAGGCCGAGGCCCAGGATGGAACCGATCGCCAGGCGCGTTCCCGCCAGCCGCCAGCACAACAGCGCGACCATTGCGATCAAGGCCCACTGGGGCATCCACATCAGGGCGTCGTTGAGCGCACCGATGCCGGTCTCGGTGAACTTGGAAATGGCGCGGGTCACGCTGGAATAATTGTTGGTCAGGTAATCCAGCCCTGCCTCGATCCAGTCACCCAGCTCTATCTTCGGAATGGTGAAACCTGTCGATTCACTCATGCATGCGCCTCCCCTGCTTCGGCCAGCTCAGCCAGTACGGATCCCTTGACCACGACTCCCATCAAGCGCGATTGCTCATCCACGACTGCCAGCGGGTGGTGATGGCCGGCAAACATCGCGAACAGGTTGTGCAAGGGCTCATCAGGCGAGACCCGACAGCAATCGGAGTGGATCAGACTGGAGAGATCCGTGAGATTCTCACGCACGGCACGCTCGGCATCTTCTGCCGTCACGATTCCCAGAACGGTACGGTCGCGGCGCACCACGAAGAGACTGTCCAGGCCGTTTTCTCCCATCTTGCGCAATGCCGTACGGGGGCCATCATCGTCTCGCGCGGTGGCACGGACATCCGTCATGGCGGACTGGGCGGTCAGAATCCGCGACATGTCCACGCCTTCGACGAAGCGCGCGACATAATCGTCAGCGGGCTCGGTGAGAATGGTCTCGGGAGTGCCGATCTGGACGATTTCACCATCCTTGAGCAGGATGATGCGATCACCGATGGACAGGGCTTCATCCAGATCGTGGGTGATGAAGATGGTGGTCTTCTTCATCTTGTGCTGCAGCGCCAGCAGCTCCTGCTGCATGTCCTTGCGGATCAACGGATCCAGTGCCGAGAAGGCTTCATCCATCAACAGGACGGTAGAATCATTGGCCAATGCACGTGCGAGCCCGACACGTTGCTGCATACCGCCGGACAGCTGATCGGGATAGGCATCCTCCCACCCGTCCAGTCCTACCTGCTTGAGTGCGTCACGCCCGCGCTGGAAACAGACTTCCTTCGCCTCGCCGCGCACTTCAAGGCCGTACTCGGCATTCTGTTGAACCGTACGATGAGGGAAGAGCGCAAAGTTCTGGAAGACCATCGAGAAGTGCTTGCGACGACAGCGCAGCAGCGATTTCTCATCCAGCTTGGCCACGTCCTGACCGTCGATCAGGATCTCGCCTTCTGTCGGGTCGATCAGACGATTGAGACAACGGATCAAGGTGGACTTCCCGGAGCCGGACAGCCCCATGATGACCAGCAGCTCACCTTCCATCACATCGAAATCGACATTGGACAGGCCCAGTGTCTGGCCGGTCTTTTCCAGAATTTCAGGACGTTTGAGTCCCTGGTCACGCAGAGTGAGCGCCTTGTCAGGCTGGTTACCGAACACCTTGCTCAGGTTGCGCACCCGGATCTTCACATCGCGAGTGTCAGTCATTGGCTTTCCTGTTGTGAGTGCACAGGGAAGCGTGAACAGGCTTGATCAGTCACACGGCAGGCAACGCGCTTTCACGAGGTTGCGCCGCTGAGGGTGGCATAGCGCCAATCAGGCCGTCATGCGGGAGATACCCGTCATGACACTGCCTGATACTGAGCAGAATGCCACGTCATTCCCTGCGCCAATTTCCATAAAGGATTCTTATATTTAAAATAATGATACAGAGTTATTGATATTCACTCAAACAACAACACAGCTTTATACGACGAAGGTGGCATACCACCGATCATGCCCTGACACGCGCGCATCAGGCCTTGGATTCAAGTCTCAGGCGTTGCCAATCACTGGTGGGCTCATTGAGTCGGATGCTCGCATCGATGACCTGTTCCTCCATGTTGTAACGACAGGTGAACCCCAGATGCTTCATCAGTGCACGCATCGGGTGATTGTCCATCATGATCTTGCCTACCATCTCGAGAGTGCCCAGCGAACGGCAATAGCGCAGCATCTTTTCCATCAACAGTCGTCCGATCCCCTCACCTTGCAGGTCATCACGAATGATCACCGAGAACTCCGTGCGAATGTTGTCAGGGTCATTCCAGACCCGCACCACTCCCAGCATTTCACGACGTGAGCCGCCCTCCTCCTGCTCACTGACTTCACGCTCGGCGATGAATGCCATCTGGCGGTCATAATTGATCTGGGCCAGCAGCGCCAGATCGCGTTGCGTCAGGGAAGCCTTGTGATGGAAATAACGGAAACGAATGCTTTCCTCGGACAATCTGGCATGGAAAGCGGTGATCAATGGCGCATCCTCTGCACGAATCGGCCGCACTTCCACCTCGGTGCCATCCTCAAGCCGCACCCACTCCCGCAGCTCTTCCGGGTACGGCATGATGGCGAAGCGCGCGGGCTTGCCCAGATCCAGCGTGAAATCCACCGCGACGGCCTCATCACGATTGAGCAGCAACGGATTGATCTCCAGCCCTCGAATGTCAGGCAAATCCGATGCCAACTGCGACAATTTGATCAACAAGGTACACAGGCGCGCGATATCCCGCTCGGGGTCCGGCGAGTGCTCCTCGATCAGACGCGAGGCATGACTGCGCGAGATGAGCTCGCGTGCCAGCGTCATGTTGAGAGGCGGCAAGGCAACCTGGCGGTCTACCAGCACGTTGACCTTGTAGCCCCCCAGCCCGAAGACCACCACCGGCCCGAACTCCTCGTCACGCGTGATGCCCGCACTCAATTGCAGCGAGTGCTTGCCGCGGCGCATCGGCTGCAGGCAGAACTCATGGATGCGGGTGCGTTCGCTGCCGCTGCGTCCCCGCTCGTCATCGCGCTCGCTCACCTTGCTGGTGATGCGACGCATGGCCAGGGCGATGTCTTCCGGGCCATTGAGATCCTGGACCACGCCAGAAGACAGACGCTGCGGGAAGCGGCGATAGCGGAAGGGCTGGCTGTTGTGCTCGTGGACCACCCGCAAGGCGAAGGGCCCCGCTGCCATCTCGGCGTCTTCCTTGCCAGCCGCCTGCCTGAGAGCTGCAATGGCCTGCGCGGCTTCGGCGGCATCAGACACATAATGACTGGCAGCTGTCGCGATGCCATAGGTCTCCAGTACCTGAGCCGTTTCAGAATGGGTCAGCCATTCACGACCGGCACGCCGAGCGCTGTGCACCAGATCATGTGCTCGGGCGCGAATCTCGGCGCTGGTGGTGAAGGACAGGCTCGGCGGGGTCTGCTGCAACAGGGACTGCACCCGCTGGTAATCCACCATCTGCAGGAAGGCCTTGACGCCCTTTTCGGGTGAGAGATAGGTCGGGATACCCGCAGCGTGGCAGGCATGACGTGCCGCCAGCGCCTGCTCGAGCCCCATCCAGCTGGTCAGCAGATTGCGCCGGAACTGCTTGCGATGCGTGATCAGGGCCTCGGCCGTGTCCTTGGATGGTGCAAGTCTTGTCGGCGCGTGCACGACGAGCACCGCATCGACTCCCTGATCATTGGCCACGATGTTGACTGCGGCAACGAAGTCTTCGGGCGTGGCATTGCCCCCCAGATCCACCGGATTGCGACCGGGCAGGCTGACATCCAGCTGATCCTTGAGCAGCGCATCCCGACTCTCCTTGCTCAGCTCGGCAAGCTTGCCGCCTCCCGCCATCAGCTTGTCGATCGCCAACAGGGCCGGCCCGAGACCATTGGAGACGATCGCCAGCCGATCGCCCCGCAGCGGTTTCATGCGGTTGAGCGTCTCGAGGGCATCGAACATGTCCTCGCTGTCATTGACGCGTACCACCCCAGCACGCGCCAGTGCGACGTCCACGATCTGGTCGCGATTGGGGATGCCGGGGGTGACGTGAGTCCCGAACAGGTCGGCCTCGGGCGTGCGACCGCTCTTGATCGCCAATACCAGTCGGTTGCGAGAGGCCTCGCGCAGCGCAGTCATGAAGTGCATCGAGTCATGGATGCGCTCGAGATGCAGCAGGAGCGCCTGGGCATGCCCATATTGATTCAGGTAATCAATCAGGTCAGGCAGCATCACGTCGACGCTGTCTCCCAGCGTCACCAGATGGGAGAAGCCGATACCGCGCCCCGCCGCCCAGTCGATCATGGCATTGCCCAGCATCCCCGACTGCCCCAGATAGGCGACCTTGCCCTTGGCGACAGGCTGACCACTGAAGGAGGCATTCAGATTCCGATTGGGCACGCAGACCCCCATGCACTCCGGGCCCAGCAGACGTATTCCACTGCCACGTGCCGCCTTGAGCAGACGGCTGTTGAGACTCTCCTGATCCGGATGGATGCGCAGTCGCGCGTGGTCGGGGGCCACAGGCTCACGCCGGGCAAGCATTCCGAGCCCTTTTTCCGTCACGCGGGCCAGGGAGCTTGCCGGCGACGGTGCCACTCCTCCGGAGATCAACAACGCAGCCTTCACGCCGCGACGCCCCAGCTTCTCGACGATGCGCGGCAAGGTCTCGGCAGGCGAGCACAGGATGGCGAGGTCCGGCATCGTGTCCAGCTCACTGATCCGGCGCACACAGGGCACTCCATGCACCGTGTCATAGCCCTTGGGATTCACCACGACAAGCGTGCCCTTGAACCCGCCTTCCAGCAGGTTTCTCAGCACCTGGCCGCCCAGTGAGTGTGTCTTTTCCGAGGCCCCGATCACCGCGATACTGGTGGGCTCGAAGAAATTGCGCAGAAATCGCATCCCCATGGAGGTGTCCTGTCAGCCGGTGCGCATCCAATGCGCGATGCCACCAGCATGCCGCGAAAGTGAGTGCCTGAACAGCAGCCGGCAGGTGCTGGAGAAGGTAGACCATCCGCCACTATCCGTGCCTACCAGTGAATCTTACTGTGAGGTTTCGAACTATCCTCAGTCTAGCGCCCAGCCAAACAGGCACATGCCGATGATCACCTCTTATATCTCTCATAGCGACTGTGGCAATCATTTCATGGGTCCGACACATCCCGAGAGCCCATTGCGCCTGCAGGCCATCCAGCGTCAGCTGGCATTGAGCGGCGTGATTCAGCATGTCCAGCAATACGATGCACGCCCTGCCACGCTGGAACAGCTGGCAAGAGTCCATCCGATGCGCCACCTGCAGGCTCTCGACAAGTGCCCGCCCCAGGCAGGTCAGCTGCTGGCGCTCAGCGAGGACACCGTGATGTGTGCAGATAGCCTGGTGGCGGCACGTCTCGCGGCAGGGGCCGTCGTGCGTGGGGTCGACCAGGTGATGCGCAATCAGGCAGACAACGTCTTCTGTGCCGTGCGCCCACCGGGCCATCATGCCGAACGCGCGGATGCCATGGGCTTCTGCTTCTACAACAACGTGGCAGTAGGCGCGCTGCATGCCCGCCAGCAGTACGGTGTCAGACGCATCGCCATCCTCGATTTCGATGTTCATCAGGGCAACGGCACGGTAGATATCTTCAAGCATGACCCCGACACGCTGGTCTGCTCATCGTTCCAGAACGCCATGTACCCCTGGCGCTATCTCGAGAGCCGCTGGGAGCACATTCACAATACCCCGCTGGCAGAAGGCTGTGGTTCGCTGGACTTTCGCCATGCCATCGAAGCGCAATGGCTGAAGAAGCTTGATGATTTCAAGCCGGAGCTGATCCTGATCTCGGCAGGCTTCGACGCGCATCGTGAGGATCCGATGGCAGAACTGTGTCTCGAGGACGACGACTATTACTGGATCACGCGCCTGGCGATGGACGTGGCCAGGCGCCATTGTCAGGGACGTATCGTCTCGGTACTGGAAGGCGGCTACTGCCTGGAAGCGTTGGCACGCAGCACTGAAGCCCATGTCAAGGCACTGGCGGGTCTGCCGATGGAGGACGGGGTATCCCTGCGTCATTCGCCGCCAGCCGCGCACGCGTCACCCAAAGTTCATGCAAGGCCAGATGAGCGTGATCATCCGCTGTTCTGAGTGACCCAGGCATGCGAGCTCAAGAGACGCATCCCCTGTCGCCAGGAGCATCGTCGATGCCTTGCTCAGCTACACCGTGATTTCCTTGCTGTGATAAGCTGGCGAAAAAGTTTCCAATAGTAAACTTGTGAACTCCCGCCGCCATCGACCACAGCGAAGCTTCCCATGAGTACACCGACTGACAAGGATGCCGCGGTCCGGATCGCTTCCGGCCGCAAGGCCTTCGTTGAGCCCCTCAAGCTTGGAGAGAGGGTCAAGCAGATCCGTCTCGCCAATCATTGGACCCTCGAGGACGTCAGCCAGCGTACCGGGCTTGCACGCTCTACGCTGTCCAAGATCGAGAACGAACAGATATCCCCCACCTTCACCGCCGTCCAGAAGTTGATCAATGGTCTCAATATCGACCTTCCTCAACTGCTGAGTCCTCCCAAGCGACAGAGCGGCACGCTGGGCAGACGTGATCTGACGCGCCTCGGTGAAGGCAAGAGCCACCCGACCCCGACCTATGAACATGAGCTGCTTTCCTGGCAGCTGGCTCAGAAACGCATGATTCCCTTCAAGACCCGGGTGCGCGCTCGCAGCTTCGAGGAGTTTCCCGACTGGGTGCGCCACGACGGCGAGGAATTCCTGATGGTGCTGGAGGGCAGCATTCTGCTGTATTCCGAGTTCTATGAACCCTTGCCTCTCGGGGATGGAGACAGCATCTATTTCGACTCCGACATGGGCCATGCTCTGGTTTCCACCAGCGAAGACGATGCCGTAGTGCTGTCGGTCTGCACGCGCAACGACGCCGATTGATGATACGCCCACTGGCGCAACGCTAAACTGTTCTCCAGAAGCATGTGACGTGAAAGATCTTTACCTCGCCAGAACAATGACCTGGCGAGGTAAAGACAGCGCCTACATCATCACCGTTTAGCCTGGTGCTAGCGGGCGATCTTGACTCAGTCATGTTGGGCGGCGTCGCCTCGCCAGATGAGCTGACCACATTCACGCAG
Source organism: Cobetia sp. 3AK (assembly GCF_029846335.1). Taxonomy (NCBI): domain Bacteria; kingdom Pseudomonadati; phylum Pseudomonadota; class Gammaproteobacteria; order Oceanospirillales; family Halomonadaceae; genus Cobetia; species Cobetia sp. 3AK. The sequence continues at coordinate 372,648 of NZ_JARWKR010000004.1, forward strand.
GTCATACCCTCCCAACGATTGTGCCAGCTGGATGCCATTGGGCGTGGACAGGTAGTCCAGCAGGCCCTGGAAAAGGTCACGGAAGTAGACATTGCGTGGCACGACCAGATCAAAGGCCTCTTCACAGACCGGCACGAAACCGAGACCGAATTCATTCGCGGCCGATAACGTCCCCGGCCCGACATCCACCTCCCCGCGCGCGACGAGTGATGCGACCTCTCGCTCCGAGTAGGCGATGGCGAGGGTGTTGAGCTGCTCCGGGCGCATCTGATGGCCGGACAGCCACTCCTGCAGGAAGCGCTGCGAACCGGCCCCCTCCTGACGCACTACCCAGCGCCGTTGAGACCCGAACAGGCCACCGGGATTGATCGGCAGGTGGCGATCTTCCTGGCGAATGATCAGCCCCTGGGTGCGCCGAGCCAGCCGGACCAATACCCACTGACGATAACCATCGTGCCCGCGGACCAAGGCCGGATGGCGAAGCGATGCTTCCTCGGCACGCCCCCAGTGGATGGCACAGACATCGGCACGCCCCTGACTCAACAGATCCAGCCCCAGGCGCGTCCCGGTGACACTCATGCCATAGAAGGCACTGCCATCGTGCTGCTGGTTGAGTCGCATCGTCAGCGCTGCCAGCAAGGGGTCATCGCTACCGGTGATCATCAAGCGATCCGCCAGCACCCCATGATGGCTGGACTCCAGAATCCATTGCTCGACCAGGCGCCGCGGGAAAAGCCATTTGCCGGTGACCTTGGTGGCCGGCATGGTGCCCTCACTGGCCAGCTGATAGATCTTCTTTTCATTGAGGTGCAACAGTCGTGCGACCTCATGGACCGTCAGAAAGGGGTTGTCATGCATCGTCGCATCCCCGCAAACAGGCTGATTCATTGCTCGCCTCCAGAGCGAGACTTGCCGGCTTCACGAAGTTGATCACCGGCACGCAGCGGAGGGATGGCGTCCAGTATCATCCGACCGGCAGGGTCCACCACCTGGAAGTGGCTGCCCTTGGCACGTGCGATCAACAGCACCCCGAAGCGGCTGGCCAGCTCAACGCCCTTCTGGGTCACCCCGGAGCGTGAGACCAGCACCGAAATGCCCGCCTGCGCCACCTTGAGCACCATCTCCGAGGTCAGACGCCCCGTGGTATAGAAGATATTGGCACCCCGGTAATCCGTCTCGTCCTCGCGCACAGGTGAAAGCCAGTTCAGGCCTGCCAGGGTATCGACGGCATTGTGGCGACCGACATCCTCGATGAATGCCAGCACCTCATCATCCCGACACAGCGCACAGCCATGTACCGCCCCCGCCTTGCGATAGGTGGCATTGTGGGCCGCGAGAGATGCCAGCAGCTGATACAGCACACTCTGCTGAAAGGGGCGATCATCAAGCGCCTCCAGCGTCTGACGCTCCAGCAGATTGCCAAAGACGGTTCCCTGGCCGCAGCCGGTGGTGACGGTACGCTTGCTCAGTCGCTGCTCGATATCCTCCGGCAGATGGCGCGTCACCACCGAGGCGCTTTCCACCTCCCAGTCCACTTGCAGCGCCTCCAGGTCTTCGATATCTCCCAACAGGCCCTGATTGCGCAGATAGCCCGCGACCAGCGCCTCAGGCTCGGCCCCCAGCGTCATCAGAGTGACGATCTCACGCTTGTTGAGGTAGATCGTCAGCGCGCGCTCGGCAGCGATCGACTGGGTCTGGCGCTGGCCTCGCTCATCCATCACGACGATATCCAGCGTGGTGGGCAATCGAGCATTGCTGATGACCGGAGGCATGGAGGTTTTCATGGCGTCGGGGTCTCCCTCTTCGAGCCGAATTGATGCCGGAGGGTGCCGCCACACGGCGAACCTGCCATGCAGGTTGCGGCATGCGTCGTCACCCAGCGCTCAAAGAATACCAGTCAGGCCGAGAGGCTGTCCTGATCCGGCAGCCATTGCGATCTCGCGTCATGCAATTCTCGACGCATGCGGCACGCTTCTTGCTAAAACCGGTAGAGCGTCGCATGTTCGTGAACGTGCAAGCCACGGCGCTGATGACAGACTCGCCTTGGACCCGATACGCCGCCGACCACGACTCGGGTCACCCCCTGAACCACTTCCAGAACGCCCTCAAGAGATACGCCATGACCCAGCCACCCGACCCGTTGATGGACACGGCACTCGACGCCTCACGCGAGTCATCACGACCTGACGACACTCGCTGGCTGACCGTGACCCTGGCCCCCTCGCAGCAGACTCTCGGCCGCTTCACTCTCGACACCTGGGTGATTTCCCGGATCGCGCCCGCGGATCACGGCGAGGCCACGCCCCGGACGCCTGAACAGGCGGCGCAACCGGAGCCTCAACGCACTCTGCCCCTGCAGCTGCATCTCACCGAGCGCACCGACTATCGTTACAACCTGCGTTGCGAACAGCCGCGCCTGTTCGTCTTGTGTGAAGAGCGTGAAGCGGATGGCATGCAGCCAAGGGTCGTCACCGCCTGCCAGGAAGTGGCCTCGCATTGGCTGGATGGCGACCAACTGGTACTGGATACCCCGATGCCTCCTGCCCTGATGGTCTGGCTGGAGGGCTATCTCGCCCGGCATGGTGAGCGCATCGACGAAGGCAAGAAGAAGAAGCGCAAGGGGGCGGGGCGCGCCAGTCAGACCGACACCGTGCACCCGGACACTGATGCTGCCAGCAAGGAAGGGCCATGAGTCACTCCGACGACCGCGACAATACCTCGCAAGGCCTGTTGTCCCGCTGGTCACGCCGCAAGCAGCGCGCTGAAGCCTCACGGACGACCACGGACTCCCCCGATGCCGCCGTTGGGCTGGCGACGGTCGCACAGCCCTCCACGGCCAATGACACCGCACCCACTGATACCGCACCCACTGAGACCGCACCCACGGAAACAGAGGCCTGCGAGGCATCGGACGAGCCGGGCCATGCTCTGCACAGTGAGCGGCATGACAGCAAGCGGCATGGCGAAACGTCCGCTGAAGGCGGCAGTGAGACGACCGACGCCGAGGCCCTTGCACAGGAGGCAGATGAGCCCCCTCCCGTCGTGGAGCTGCCAGACCCCGACACCCTGCTGCCGGATGCGGATATCAGTGCCTACATGCAGGCAGGAGTGGACCCGGCGCTGCGACAACGCGCCCTGCGTCGCATCTTCATGGGAGGCGAGCACTCCCTACGCGATGGCCTGGACGATTACGATCAGGATTTCTCCCAGATGCGTCCGCTCGCCGCAGGTGTGGCCGAGACGCTGAGACGCTGGACTCGCGATGTCGAAGAGGGACTCGAGAAGCTGGAAGATGACGAGGCTGATTGCGTAGCCGCCAGCAACGGCTCGGAAGATCAGCCGCAGGATGAGGCGCTGGAGGCTGCACCCTCAACGGATGAGCAAGGTCTCGACTCACTGGATGAGACATCACCGGATCACGGCCCACAGACCCATCGCGAGCACGCGCAGGACAAGCACACGGATACTGATGCTGCCCTTGCGCATGACACGCAAGCACGGCAAGGCGCATGGGACCAGACCGATGGCGTCACGGCTGACGGACATGGGCCCACCCACAGATCGCCCCAACCACCAGAATGACACGCCTACCCGCAGGCACTGAGACATTATGACCCAGCGCGAGCTCCGTATTCGGCATGCGGGGTCATTCCCTTGCCTCTCACATGACTTCCACTCCGATGCGAGAGGCGCACTGCCTGCAAGAATCCGCTCAACAGAGGCAGGTATCGTCTGCCAAGAGAACGGCACTGCCTTCCGATACCTGACCGTCTACGCCCGATGCTCATCGCTGGCCCTTCAGTCCCTGACTATGCTGAAGCCAGTCGCAATGATGCCGCCATGCGGATCATCCGGATGACATCAGGCGCAAGACGTCGCTGGAAGCCCATGCACTTCCTTGAATGACCTTCGACCGCTGACCGGGCGCAAGCCTCGAGAATCAGCGGCGATCAGGAACCGTCCACCGCGCCACCTGACAGGCGCGCAGGGGCGGAGCCGCCACGACCGAAATAAGGATGAGGATGCTCAGTTCAAGTCTCGAGAACGCCCAGCGCGCGCTCAACCAGCAAGCACGCCAACGCGCCCTGGCGGCAGTGCTCGGAGCCTCCCCCGCTTCCAGCCTGCCACTGCTGGCCAGTGATGCCGGCAGCGCCCCGATCCGCTATCGCAGCCAGGGCCGCACACTGCTGATCGGCAGCGAAGCGCGCCTGCGTGCCCTGTCCAGCCTGATGCTGGCACTGCCCGCCACTCACTCCCTGTCACTGTCTCTGCTGATCAGCGAGCAGGACAACAGCGCTCTGGTATCCCTCGACGAGCGGCATATCACGACGAGCGAAGCACTGCCCTCCCATGCCAGCACCCGCGAGGCGCTCTCGCTGAGCGGCCATCTTGGCCATTTCACGCTGCTGTCTGGCGGGGTCAATCTGGCGCGCGCACTGTTGTCCACAGGTACCCGACAGGTCGAGACCTTCGACCTGATCGCCGATCTGGGTCACCAGCCCCTCAATCAGGCGGAACTTCCGCCGCCGGGCTATCTGCGTGCAGAGGATACGGTGCTGGGCGAGCTGGATCGTCTCGCAAGCGACGCCAGCCTTGTCGAGAGCGGCGATCAGATCACGAACCTGACCCATTGGGCGACAGAATTCGCCGGTCTGGTCGGCAGCTTCGACAAGCCCAATTACGTCAACGTCAATCTCGACATCTGTGCCCATTCAAGTGCGGGCAGCATCGGGTGTACACGTTGTCTTTCCTCCTGCAGCGCCGATGCCATCTTCTCCGTGGCGGGACGCCGCAACGCGCATATCGAGATCGACCCGTACCTCTGCCATGGTGCCGCCAGTTGCGTGAGTGCCTGCCCGACCGGCGCGCTGAGCTTTACCCAGCCGCCACTCGAACAGCGTCTCGAACAGATCCAGCGTCTGCTTGAGCGCTATCAGGATGCAGGGGGCACGCAGCCGATACTGCGCTACCGCCTCGAGTCTGCCAGTGACCGTCACTCGCCGTTGGCACCTGAGGATCAGGAACGCTGCCTGGACATCGCACTGGATGAAATCAGCGCCACCGGGCACGACGAGTGGCTGGCCGCGCTGGCGCTGGGCGCCACCCAGGTCATCGTCGAACTGCCTCGGACACTGCCTACCGGTCAGCACCAGCAACTCGAGCAGGAACAGCGTCTGTGCAATGCGTTGCTGGAAAGCATGCAACTGGCCACGGACACCCAGGGCTCCCCCCGTCTCGTGCTGATCACCGAGTCCGCCGTGCCGGCCTCGCCCATGACGCTCGTCAGTCCGCTCTGCATCGCGCTGGCGCCCGGTGCCGATCGCGAAGAAGACGGCCAGCCGGGCCTGCCGATCGCGCGTGACTGGCTGTTGGGTCAACCGGATGCCCGACCCGGCAAGCGTGAGCGCCTGAATCGTGTACTGGATCACCTGGCCACGCTGGCCGCCGCTGACCTGGCGCAGACCGCCGTCGAGGTGCCTGCCGGTGCGCCCTTCGGCGCGATTCAGGTCGAAAGCGACGGCTGCACCCTTTGTCAGGCCTGCGTCGCGGTCTGCCCGACCAGCGCACTGTCCGCCAACCGCACCTCTCCGGCACTGTCCTTCACCGAGGGAGATTGCGTGCAATGTGGCCTGTGCGAGCAGTCATGCCCCGAGAGCGTCATCACTCTGACGCCGGGCTTTTCCGCACAACCAGAGGTGCGCCGTGAACCGCGCCTGCTCAAGCAGGACACGCCGTTCCCCTGCATCAGCTGCGGCACCCCGTTCGGCTCCACCGCCACCATCACGGCGATGCAGACCAAGCTGGCCTCCCACGCCTATTTCCAGGGTGACGGTGCGCTGCGCCTCAAGATGTGCAGCGATTGCCGCGTGAAGGATATCTGGCACGAAATGGCCCGCAATCCCGATGCTCAACTCAAGGTCTGAGTCCATGCCTTCAAGTGATGACACTGATATGACACCTGATGATGGATCGCTGATCAGCCACAGTGCCGAGCAACAGGCACTGCGGGCCGATCTCTACCGCCTGCTGGCTCGTCTGCTGCGGGCAGCGCCCGATCAGCCACTCATCGACTTCCTGGCGGCGCTGGAGCCTGAGGCCATCACCATGCCCGGCGCGGATCAGCAGCAACTGCCCAGGGCGCTGGCCTCGCTGTCTCTCTCGGCGCGCGTCAGTGACCCTCGACGACTGGAGGACGAGTATTTCCAGGCACTGGTCGGGGTCGTGCAGGGCGAAGTGGTGCCGTATGCCAGTTGGTACCTGACCGGCTCATTGATGGAAATGCCGCTGGTGGCACTGCGCCATGACCTCAAGCGCCTCGGTTTCGAGCGCGAAGCCGACGTTCGCGAGCCGGAGGACCACCTGGGGGCTCTGTGCGAGGTCATGGCCATGCTGATCGAGGAGCTGCCCGGCGAACAGGTCAACTTCTTCCGTCAGCATCTGGCGAACTGGGGTGAGCGTTGCTGTGCCGACCTTGCACGCCGCAAGAGTCCTTTCTATGCCGCGGTTGGCTATCTTGGCCAGGCATTTCTGGCAGCCGAACGACGCAATCTCGGAGAGGCTCCCCAACCGACAGCCTCATTGGCGGACGTCGCAAGCCAAGACACCACTGGCTGGCAAGGCATACAACTTCCCCAATCGTGAGACCGACAGACACGCGCCGGACAGCACCCACAGCCCCGGCACACGCCATGGCCAGTGCTGGGGCTGATGCAAGACCCTGATGCAAGACCTGAAGCAAGACCGTGAGACACCCTTCAAGCGACAACGGATTCAGCGACGTTCGCCTTGAACATGACATGTCAGACAGGAGATCAGCATGAAGACTGATGACAACACGCAAGGCCAGGAACTGGCCCGTCAGGGCCGCCGCAAGTTCCTGAGGGTACTGGGAGCCAGCACCGTCGGGGCGGCAGCCGCTGGAACGCTGGCCGGGGCCGTCATCCCGGATCAGGCCGCGCCACAGGACGGCAAGACAGCAGACAGAGTGACCGACAACTATCGCGAGACGGATCACGTGAAGGCGTTCTACGCCACTCTGCGAGATTGACCTTCTGTCGGTCACGTCTCCACAGGGGAATCTGCCAGTGGCAACGCCGCCACCGCCAGTTCATCCGGGAGAGTACAGACTCGCCTGACGGCGTGACCGATCAGAGACACAAAGGGCAGCGTGGAGTTCACTCCAGCCGCCATTGACAGCGACAAGACGGCACAGGGGCTCGCTGGCGAATGCCAGAAGAGCCACCTGAAGAACCGCCACTCCCGACACGGCCACCTGACCCGCCCAAGCGGTGCATGTCGTGTATCGGGTGATGAGGAGAAAGATGTCATGCGACTGACCCCCACCCCCTCCAGCACGGAGAGTACGGGACTCGGCATCAACCGCCGCCAGTTCCTGAAGCGCAGCGGTGTTGCGACCGGCGGCCTTGCCGCGGCCAGCTTCATGGCCACCCCGATGATGAAGCGTGCCGAGGCCAAGACGGAAGTCTCACAGGCACCTGTCGAGACCAAGCGCACGATCTGTTCCCACTGCTCCGTGGGCTGTGGCGTCTATGCCGAAGTCCAGGAAGGCGTCTGGACCAAGCAGGAACCCGCCTTCGATCACCCCTTCAACCGCGGCGCGCATTGTGCCAAGGGCGCCTCGCTGCGTGAGCATGGTCACTCTGATCGTCGTCTGAAGTATCCGATGAAGCTCGAAGGCGGCAAGTGGAAGAAGCTGTCCTGGGAGCAGGCCATCGAGGAAGTCGGCAACAAGGTACTGGAGCTGACCGAGCAGCATGGCCCGGACAGCATCTACTGGCTGGGCTCGGCCAAGTTCAGCAATGAACAGGCCTACCTGATGCGCAAGTTCGCAGCGCTGTTCGGCACCAACAATGTCGATCACCAGGCGCGTATCTGCCACTCCACCACCGTCGCCGGCGTCGCGAACACCTGGGGCTATGGCGCGATGACCAACTCGTTCAACGACATGCACAATTGTCGTTCGATCCTGTTCATCGGCTCCAACCCCTCCGAAGCCCATCCGGTGGCGATGCAACACATCCTGCTTGCCAAGGAGCGCTCCAACGCCGAGATCATCGTCGTCGATCCGCGCTTCACCCGCACGGCAGCGAAAGCCAACAAGTACGTTCGTCTGCGTCCGGGCACCGATGTTGCCTACATCTGGGGCCTGCTGTGGCACATTTTCGAGAACGGCTGGGAAGATGAGGCCTACATCCAGCAGCGCGTCTACGGCATGGACGAGGTACGCGCGGAAGTCGCCAACTTCCCGCCCGACGTGGTCGAGCGCATCACCGGTGTCGGTGAAGCCGACATGCTCGACGTCGCACGTCGACTGTCCCAGAACCGTCCGGGAAGTGTCGTGTGGTGCATGGGTGGCACGCAGCACACCACCGGCAACAACAATACCCGCGCCTACTGCATTCTGGAGCTGGCACTGGGCAACATCGGCAAGTCCGGTGGCGGCGCCAACATCTTCCGGGGTCACGACAACGTTCAGGGCGCCACGGATCTGGGCCTGATGTCCCACTCCCTGCCAGGTTACTACGGCCTCTCCGAAGGGGCGTGGAGGCATTGGGCCAAGGTATGGAACGTCGACTTCGACTGGATCCAGAACCGCTACGACCAGACCGAATACCACGACGGCAAGCCGATGCACACCAACGGCATCACCGTCTCGCGCTGGGTCGATGGCGTGCTCGAGGACCCGGATCGCATCTCCCAGCGCACCGCGCTCAAGGCGATGTTCTACTGGGGGCATGCCGTCAACTCCCAGACCCGTGGACCCGAGATGAAGAAGGCCATGGCCAAGCTGGACATGATGGTGGTGGTCGACCCCTACCCGACCATCGCCGCCGTCATGCACGACCGCACCGATGGCGTCTACCTGTTGCCGGCCGCGACCCAGTTCGAGACCACCGGCAGCGTGACCAACTCCAGTCGCTCCCTGCAGTGGCGTGATCAGGTCATCGAACCGATGTTCGATTCCAAGCCGGATCACGAGATCATGTACCTGCTGTCCCGCAAGCTGGGCTTTGCCGACGAGCTGTTTCGCAACATCAAGGTCGAGGGCAGCGTGCCGGTGGTCGAGGACATCACCCGCGAATTCAATGCCGGGATGTGGACCGTTGGCTATACCGCCCAGAGTCCCGAGCGCCTGAAGGCACATCAGAAGAACTGGCATACCTTCGACTTCGAGACACTCAAGGCACGGGGTGGTCCCGCAAATGGCGACTTCTACGGTCTGCCATGGCCGTGCTGGGGGACGCCGGAGATGGGACATCCGGGCTCGCCCATCCTGTATGACACCTCCAAGACGGTGGCCGAAGGCGGTGGCAACTTCCGCGCCCGTTACGGCGTGGAACACAACGGCACCAATATCCTGGCCGAGGGCTCCTGGTCAAAGGGCGCCGAGATAGAGGATGGCTATCCGGAGTTCACCGACAAGCTGCTCAAGCAGCTGGGCTGGTGGGACGACCTGACGGCCGAGGAAAAGCAGGCGGCGGAAGGCAAGAACTGGAAGACCGATCTTTCCGGTGGCATCCAGCGCGTGTGCATCAAGCATGGCTGCATGCCGTACGGCAACGCCAAGGCACGTGCCCTGGTGTGGACCTTCCCGGACCCGATCCCCAAGCACCGCGAGCCGCTGTATACCGCGCGCCGTGACCTGGTGAAGGACTATCCGACCTGGCCGGATTCCGAGTCCATCTATCGCTTGCCGACGCTCTACGCCTCCATTCAGGAGAAGGACGTCAGCGCCAAATACCCGATCACCCTGACCTCGGGCCGCCTGGTGGAATACGAAGGGGGTGGCGAAGAGACACGCTCCATCCCGTGGCTGGCCGAGCTGCAGCAGGAGATGTTCGTCGAGATCAATCCGGCGCTGGCCAATGACCAGGGCATCAAGGATGGCGACATGGTATGGGTCGAGGGTGCCGAAGGCGGCCGCGTGAAGGTCAAGGCGCTGGTCACCGAACGAGTCGGGCCGGACGTGGTCTTCATGCCCTTCCACTTCGGGGGCCACTACGAGGGCGAGTCCCTGGAGTCACGCTACCCGGAAGGCACGGTGCCCTACGTGCTGGGTGAGTCCGCCAACACCGCGACGACCTATGGCTATGACCCCGTGACCCTGATGCAGGAAACCAAGGTCACGCTGTGCCGAGTCAGCCTCGCCTGAAGCGCGTCCCGACCCTGACTGTCGATCGCGTAAACGCCGAATCATCGAGCCAATCAAATGTCGATGATCAGAAATATCCGGCCTGTCGTCTGAGCCACTCGACGACGGGCCGTGAAGGAGAAGCAAGATGGCCCAGATGAAATTCCTGTGTGATGCAGAGCGCTGCATCGAGTGCAATGGCTGCGTGACGGCCTGCAAGAACGCCAACGAGACGGAATGGGGCATTCAGCGTCGCCGTGTCGTGACCCTGGATGACGGCAAGCCGAGCGAAGTCTCCATCTCGGTGGCCTGCATGCACTGTGACGACGCGCCCTGCATGGCGGTCTGCCCCACCGACTGCTTCTACAAGACCGATGACGGCATCGTCCTGCACGACAAGGATATCTGCATCGGTTGCGGGTACTGCCTGTATGCCTGCCCGTTCGGCGCACCACAGTTCCCGCAGCAAGGTGCCTTCGGCGAGCGCGGCAAGATGGACAAGTGCACCTTCTGTGCCGGCGGCCCGGCCGAGAGCCCGGAAGAAGAGTTCGAGAAGTACGGTGCCAACCGCATCAGCGAAGGCAAGCTGCCGCTGTGTGCCGAGATGTGCTCCACCAAGGCCCTGCTGGCCGGTGACGCCGAGACCGTCTCCGACATCTTCCGTCAGCGCGTGGTCTATCGTGGCCATGAAGACGGCGCCTGGTCGCCGGTCGACAAGGCCAGCCACCCGGAAACCTCGGCCAACCTGACCACCAGCAGCGTTCAGCAGGCGGATCACCTGGCCTACGACGCAGCCCGCAAGGGGTAAGGAGGCGACATGCGCGCGCACTTCACAGCTTCACGGTTGACCGTCGTCGCCATGTTCCTGTGTCTGATGCTGGCCAGCCTCTGGCTGGCCCCTCAGGCGCTGGCCGCGAATCCTGACGGCGAGATCGGTCAGGCGGTCGGCACGGTGAATGCCGACACCTGGCGTCAGGTGAAAGATGGGGAAAATTCCATCGACAGTCGCCATGACTCCAACTACAGCCTAATCAACCAGAGCGGCGAGACCTGGCGCCAGATCCGCAACCGCTGGATCTCACCGGGTGGCCTGATCGCTCTGGGCGGTATGCTGGCCGTGCTGGCGATCTTCTATCTGCTGGTGGGGCGCAACGATCTGGACCACCCCCGCTCAGGCAAGTTGATGCTGCGCTGGACGGCGTTGGAACGTGCCATGCACTGGACACTGGCCACACTGTTCCTCACGTTGGCCATCACCGGCATCAATCTGTTGTGGGGCAAGTTCGTGTTCCGCAATGTCTTCGGGGATGTGTTCTGGGCCAACATGATCATGGCGACCAAGGTGATCCACAACTATGTGGGGCCGTTGTTCTCGATCATGCTGATTCTGGTGCTGGCCAAGTGGCTGAAGCTCAACCTTCCCAAGAAGCATGACCTTGAATGGTTCCGCCAGGGCGGCGGCATGATGAAGGGCAAGCACCCGGATGCCGGCTTCGCCAATGGCGGGGAAAAGGCCTGGTACTGGATTCTGGCAACGGTCGGCCTGGTGGTGATTGCCAGCGGGCTGGTGCTCGACTTCCCGATCTTCGGTCAGACCCGTGACAACATGCAGTGGGCCAATGTCTTCCACGGCGTTGCCTCATTGATGCTGATCGCGGTGTCCTTCGGCCACATCTACATCGGTACCGCCGGCACGGAAGGTGCCTTCGAGGGCATGAAGACCGGTTACGTCGATGAAACCTGGGCCAAGCAACACCACAATCTGTGGTATGACGAGGTCAAGCAGGCCGAGGCGGCGGACCCGGCATCAGACCCCGCCACGGCACCTGACGACAGCCTGGCGCGTCAGCAACGCCCGAATTAGTCCGAGGCCAGACATCCGCTGGATGAGTGATGATTCGCCCGGTCAGGTTCGCCTGCCGGGCGTTTTGCATTGATATCGCCTCTCCCTGCCCGTCGCCCGGCCTCTCGCACCGGTTCACAGCCCTGCATTAGTTGCGTAAAGTTTCAGGTATCTGGCCTGGTCTCACCAGGCCCCCTCTACCATGAAGGCCTGCGCCATGCCGCGCCTTCTCAGGAGATTTCCATGAGCGACCCGACTCCCCAGACCGTCCAGGACCTGAACCAGCTGGACGAGCAGACCCGCACCGAGCTGGAAGCGGCCGCTTTCCGTCGTCTGCTCAAGCACCTGGATGACAACAAGGATGTCCAGAACATCGATCTGATGATCCTCGCCGACTTCTGCCGCAACTGCCTGTCCAAGTGGCTGATGGCCGCCGGCGAGGAACGCGGCGTGAGCTTCGATTACGACGCGGCGCGCGAGCACGTCTACGGCATGCCCTATTCCGAGTGGAAGACACATCACCAGGCCAAGGCGACCCCTGAGCAACTCGCAGCGCTCGAGGCACGTCAACAAGGCAAGAAGGACTGATCATGAGCGGCAATGACGAACAGATCGGCCTCACCATCGCGGTATTGACCGTCTCCGACACGCGCACCGAGGACACTGATCGCTCCGGTGACGCCCTGGTCGAGAGCCTGACGGCAGCCGGCCATACGCTGCATGAAAAACGTATCGTCCCCGATGACATCTATCAGTTGCGCGCCGTGGTCAGCGAGTGGATCGCGGACCCGGCCGTGCAGGTCATCCTGACCACCGGCGGCACAGGCTTCACCGGACGTGATTCCACACCGGAAGCCATCCGCGTGCTGCTCGACAAGGAAATCCAGGGCTTCGGCGAGCTGTTCCGTCAGCTTTCCCATCAGGAAGTCGGCAGCTCCACGATCCAGAGCCGCTGTCTGGGCGGCCTGGCCAATCGTACCGTGGTGTTCTGCCTGCCCGGCTCTACCGGGGCCTGCAGGACAGCCTGGAACGGCATCCTCAAGGAGCAGCTGGACAGCCGTCATCGTCCCTGCAACTTCGCCAATCTGGTGATCCCGGAGCGCGGAACCCATGCCCACTGACTCCTCTTCTGCACAAGAGGCATCCCGGACGGGTCAGACCAAGACCGCCTGCGGCTGCGATAGCGTGCCGGTTGGCGCCAAGGGCCTGGCCCCTCTTTCCAGTGCCTTGTCCGCATTGCGCGAATGCTGTCCGGTAATGCCGGTAGAGCAAGTCCCTGTCAGCAAGGCCGCGGGGCGTGTCCTCGCTGAGGATATCTACGCCGAACTGGACGTTCCTCCTGCCGACAACTCACAGATGGATGGCTACTGTGCAAGAGTAGCGGATATCGGTGATGGCGCCTGGCTGCCAATCAGCCAGCGCATCGCGGCAGGCCAGCCCACCTCGGCACTCGCCTCGGCAAGTTGTGCACGGCTGTTCACCGGGGCGGAAATCCCCGAAGGCGCCGACGTTGTGGTCATGCAGGAAGAAGTGACACTGCGTGAGAACGAAAATGGCACCACGGAAGCGTGGCTGCCCGGCCCACGGATTCCCGGCGACAATATCCGCCGACAGGGACGCGACGTCACTCGTGGCACTCGGCTGATCGCCGCCGGCACTCGCCTGGATGCCGCGATGCTTGGCCTGCTCTGTGGTCAAGGGCTCAGCTACGTATCGGTACGACACAAGGTACGCGTTGCCCTGTTCGCGACCGGCGATGAACTGATCGAACCGGGACAGCCCCTCGAACCGGGGCAGATCTACAACTCCAATCGCGTGATGCTCAGCCAGATGCTCAGCGACTTCGGGGCTGACGTGGTGCTTGCGCCACTCAATGTGGCCGATACCTTCGAGGCCACTCGCGATGCTCTTGCGACAGCGGCAGAACAGGCCGACTTGATCGTCACCTGTGGCGGGGTCAGCGTCGGGGAGGAAGATCACGTCCGCCCTGCCATCGAGGCGCTTGGCAGCCTGGATCTCTGGCGCCTGGCCATCAAACCGGGCAAGCCACTGGCGCTGGGGCGCATCCTCAACACGCAAGGCGACTCGGTGCGTGTGGTGGGGCTACCTGGCAACCCGGTGTCGAGCTGGGTCGGTGGCTGGCTGTTTCTTCGCCCCATACTGGGCGAGATGCTCGACTGTGACGCACTGCGGACCCTGAGAAGCCTCCGGGTACGTTCCGCCTTCTCGGCCAACACTGCCATCCGTCAGGACCATCTGCGTGTCACGCTGACGCCAGCCGATGATGGCCAGCTTGAGGCTCACGCCTTCCCGGACCAGAACTCAGCCGTGCTCTCCTCATGCGTCGGCGCTGAGGCATTGGCCGTGATCCCTCCCCACGCACAGATAAGCCCCGGCGACAGTGTGGAGTGTCTATGGCTGGAGAGTTGAGTGATTTCCGCTCCTGACCGGCATCCCCACCTCCTCTGACGCTGGAATGCGACAACCGAGTGACCCTCCAGCGTCATCTTGACCTTCCCTCTGAGTCCGGCACACTGACTGCTTTTATTCGTCAGCGTTCTGGCCTGCCAACCGCAGGCCAGAACGCTGGAATGTTCCGGACTCTTGAGCAAGGACATCTCAATGCCAGCCAATTCCTCGTCGCCTCGTGCGTTGTTGCGCCCACTCACCATGGCTGTGCTGCTTGCCACCGCTTCGTCATCCCTCCCGGCCTTGGCCAATGACAATGAAACGGCACCAGCCCCGGGAACATCCGTCACCGAATGGAGCTACTCGAGTGAGTCGGGCGACAGCGCCAATGGACCGGAACACTGGGGAGACCTCACCCCCGGCTACGCGGAATGCGCCAGTGGTGCCCGGCAATCACCGATCGACATCGACAGTCAGTCACGCCCTCTGGAGGAAACAGGGCCGAAGCTCGACTACCACTCGCCGCTGCTCGTCACTCGGGACACGGGGCACACCTTGCAGATCGAAGGGGCCAGCGGAAACACGATGACACTGGATGGCACCCCCTACACTCTGTCACAGGTGCATCTGCATGTGCCCTCGGAACACGCGATCGATGGCAAGCGCGCTGCCATGGAAATCCATCTGGTGCACACCACTCCAGAAGGCAAGTTGGCAGTGCTGGCCGTGTTGGTCGAGGAAGGACATGACAATCTGGCGCTCAGCCGTCTGTTGAGCCGTCTTCCACAGCGAGGACTCTCCGAGACTCTGACAAGCGGACTGTCTGCCAACCTGCTGCTGCCACGCGAGCATGCTGGCTGGCAATACTCCGGCTCGCTGACCACTCCGCCATGTTCTGAACCCGTCACCTGGTTTGTGATGAAATCACCGATCGAAGCCTCTCGGTCACAGATCGATGCCTACCTGGAGTGGCAAGGAGGGGAGAATTCTCGCCCTCTCCAACGCTGACGACACGATTTCCTCTCAAACCATGAAAACGCCACCCGACAGGGTGGCGTTTTTTTTCGTGTGCTCAGAAACATATTTCAAACGTTTAAGCAACGGACATTACTGACCAGCGAGCGCCTACTTATAAGGATATCTTAAAGTAATGCGATTTTTCGCCACGACATTAATCAGTTAGCGGCATTCCATGAACGCATCGATACGAAACCAGAATAATCATACCCAGGGAATGATCCAGATACGTCCTTGCAGCGTTCTTGAAAACACACCCCATACCGCCATGCTACTCAGGTATCAGTGGCGTAGACAGCATCGACGAATTGAACAAGAAATCGAGAAACACAAGAAAATCAAATCAAACGATATATAAACGCATATCATTCATGCGACAGTGCTAGAAAAATGAACCCACACATAATACTGTGTTAATCATTGATAATTAATAGAAAGTCGTAAAAGCACACAAGAAGTGCCATTGAGGACAACAATATGCCAGTCAATGCCAAGGTCGCTCCGCACGGTCAACTCGAAAGTCAGGAAGCTATCCTGCGTGAAGTCGATAACATCACCCTCAATGAAGCCTCGGATGTCAGCCTGGACCTCCATCCACGTGACGTAGAAATGATGACCCGCCAAGGGGACAACCTGCTTGTCACTCTTGAGAACGGGGATCTGGTCACGATCGAGAGTTTCTACGCCGACCCCAGCGAACTTAGTCATCTGTATCTTCAGGGTGATGAATTCGCTGGAGAAATATTCCAGGTCGGCCTTGGCGAGGCCGGTGCCAGTGGCGCAGTCCCCTTCACGAGCACTGCGACATTGACCACGGCAGAGTCTGCCCTCGCCACAGCGGCTGCGGGAGCAAGCTCTGTCGGCGCCGGGGCGGAAGCAGCCACCGGCGCAGGGGCTGGCGCCGGCATCAGTACTGCCGGACTGGTGGCAGGCGGTGTTGCAGTAGCCGCCGGCGTTGGGGTTGCCGCAGCCACTTCTAGCGATAGCGCTTCCTCTGATGCGGACACGACAGCGCCCGATGCTCCTCTTCTGAGCGACACCAATGGCATGGTCCTCAGCGGCATCAGCGAGCCCGGTGCCACTATCGAAGTCATCAATGCATCCGGTGAGATCGTGGGCACCGCGACGGCTGATGCCGATGGCAACTTTGTCGTTGAGCTGGATCCGCTGCAGGAGCCAGGCACCGAACTGAGCGCCACTGCTACCGATGCCGCTGGCAACGAAAGTGCTGTCTCCGACACCCTGCTGGTGCCGGAAGATGCCGACGTCACCGCACCGAACACGCCGACCATCGCCTCTGCCACCGACGACGTGGAAGCCGTCACAGGCGCCCTCGCCTCGGGCGACAGCACCAATGACGCGACCCCGACGCTGACCGGCAGCGCCGAAGCCGGCAGCACCGTCACGATCACCCACAACGATGAAGTGATCGCTACTGTCACGGCAGATACCAATGGCAGCTGGACCTACACCCCGACGACCGCGCTGACCGAGGGCGATCAGACCTTCAGCGTCACCGCCACCGATGCCGCGGGCAACGAAAGTGCGGCGTCTAGCGAGTTCACGCTGACCGTCGATACCACCGCACCGGGTGCACCGACGCTGATCGAGTCCGATGGCACCACTGTCTCCGGCACGGCCGAGGCTGGCAGCGATGTCGTCATCACCAACAGCGATGGTCAGGACGTCGGTAGCGGCATTGCCGAGGATGACGGCTCCTTCAGCATTGTCCTGGATCCGGCACAGGAAGATGGCGAGACGCTGACGGCGACCGCCACTGATGCCGCGGGCAATATCAGCAGTGATTCAGCAC
Source organism: Cobetia sp. 3AK (assembly GCF_029846335.1). Taxonomy (NCBI): domain Bacteria; kingdom Pseudomonadati; phylum Pseudomonadota; class Gammaproteobacteria; order Oceanospirillales; family Halomonadaceae; genus Cobetia; species Cobetia sp. 3AK. Next base: position 389,883 of record NZ_JARWKR010000004.1, read on the forward strand.
CGACCGTCGTGGATACCGGTATCGATGCCACCGCACCGAACACGCCGACCATCGCCTCTGCCACCGACGACGTGGAAGCCGTCACAGGCACCCTCGCCGATGGAGACAGCACCAATGATGCGACGCCAACCCTGACCGGCAGCGCCGAAGCCGGCAGCACCGTCACTCTCACCCATAACGGTGAAGAGATCGGCACCACCACCGCCGATAGCAATGGCACCTGGAGCTTCACACCAGGCACCGAATTCGCCGATGGCGAGCACGTCTTCAGCGTCACCGCCACCGATGCCGCGGGCAACGAAAGTGCACCGTCTGCCGACTTCACGCTCACCGTCGACACCGTCGCGC
>NZ_JARWKR010000049.1:0-227 GCF_029846335.1 Cobetia sp. 3AK
TGCTGGCGATCGCTGCAACGTCGCGCGAGTACCAGCGATCCTGCGCGGGATCGTTGCTGCGCAGGAAACCACCGCCGGGCTCCGTCACCCGCAACAGCCCCTCCACGGAAACTTCTCCTTCGGGAGCCGCCACCTTGCCGCGCAGCTCCGGCGGCACGAAGCCCCGGTTGACTAGGAGCGTGAACTTGCCCGTGTCGAGCGGCGTCAACACCCAATATCCGGGACCG
>NZ_JARWKR010000050.1:0-221 GCF_029846335.1 Cobetia sp. 3AK
TCCGCGACCAGCAACGGCCGCACGGTGGATGCGACCGTCGTAGCCTATCGCTTCCCGTCCGCCACCTATTACTTCCTCGTGGTGACGCCCTCGGGCAATCGCCTCGGCGCCTTTGCGAGCATGGTGTCCAGCGTGGCGCAACTGTCGCCGCAGGCAGCCGCCGCGATCAAGGGGAAGCGGATCCGCATCGTGACGGTGAAAGCCGGCGACACGATCGACAG
>NZ_JARWKR010000051.1:0-217 GCF_029846335.1 Cobetia sp. 3AK
TGTTCCAGCGCGGCTTCTCGACCCGCAAGAACCGGTCCGGCGGGCTCGGGCTGCACTGGTGCGCGACGTCGATGATGGCGATGGGCGGTGCGCTTCGGCTGGAGAGCGAGGGCTGGGGGAAGGGAGCGCGCGCGGTGCTGACGCTCCAGCGGGCGCAGGCGCCGGCCCAAGCGCCGGAAATCGCCGCCTGAAGAGCGGGGCGCCTGTCGCCTCGTTC
>NZ_JARWKR010000052.1:0-216 GCF_029846335.1 Cobetia sp. 3AK
GCCGCGGCTTCCGCCTCGACCCCACCTCGCCGCTCGCCAGTGCCGAATGGCTCGCGGTCGCGGAGACGCAGGGCGCCGCCTCGGGCGCGCGCATCCTCTCGGCCGCCGCGCTCGACCTCGCCACGATCGAGTCGCTGTTCGGCGACCGCATCGCCGTGCGCCGCGATGTCGCCTTCGATCCCGCCACCGGCGCGATCAGCGCCGTGCGCGCCCGCG
>NZ_JARWKR010000053.1:0-210 GCF_029846335.1 Cobetia sp. 3AK
GGCCGCGTGCTCGCCGCCGGCCTGCTGACCGCCACCTATTCGCGCGACGAACCCGCCGACATCGGCCCGGTCGGAAGCGCGGTGCCCGCCTGAACCCCACGTGTCCCCGCGCAGGCGGGGACCCAGGGCCAACCAGAACACACGGCAGCGCGTGTAACCCTGGGCTCCCGCTTTCGCGGGAGCACGGGCGGACGCGCTTACCCGTTGACG
>NZ_JARWKR010000054.1:0-210 GCF_029846335.1 Cobetia sp. 3AK
GGCATTGCCGAGCATGCCGAATGCGTCGCGATCGCCGCGACCGACCAACCGGCGCTGCTCGCCTTCTGCCGCGAACACGAGGTGCGCTTCGTGGTGGTCGGCCCCGAGCAGCCGCTGGTCGAAGGCCTTTCGGACCGGCTGCGCGAGGCCGGCATCGCCGTGTTCGGGCCATCTGCGGCGGCGGCACAGCTGGAAGGCTCCAAGGGTTTC
>NZ_JARWKR010000055.1:0-210 GCF_029846335.1 Cobetia sp. 3AK
GCTCGGCCAGCGCCAGCGGCTCAGCCTCGCGGTGGCCATGGTGCACCGACCGGAGATGCTGATCCTGGACGAACCGACATCGGGCGTCGATCCGATCGCGCGCGACCGTTTCTGGCAGATGATGATCGACCTCTCGCGGCGCGACCGTGTGACGATCTTCGTCTCCACCCATTTCATGAACGAGGCGGAACGCTGCGACCGCATCTCCCT
>NZ_JARWKR010000056.1:0-209 GCF_029846335.1 Cobetia sp. 3AK
TGTCCTCATGATCAGCGGCCAGGCACGCGCCCAGGGCGATCCCGATCGAGCAGCCGATGCGGACCTCGAAATCCGAAAGAGTGAACGGGATCGCCAGGGCGCCACGAATCCGCTCCGCCACCTCGGTGGCGTCATCGCTACGATTGACGCCTGAGAGCAGGATCGCGAACTCGTCCCCACCGGTCCGCGCCAGCACGTCCGGCTGGCGC
>NZ_JARWKR010000057.1:0-201 GCF_029846335.1 Cobetia sp. 3AK
CATTATGCGTGACGGTGACGGTGCTACCGATCTCGGCGCTGCCGGTCAGCGTCGGAGTCGCATCATTGGTGCTGTCGCCATTGGCGAGGGAGCCGGTCACGGCTTCCACATTATCCGTGGCGGAAGCGATGGTCGGCGCATTCGGCGCGGTGACGTCGGCATCTTCCGGCACCACCAGGGTGTCGGAGACAGCACTTTCGT